>CAJURI010000001.1 GCA_910588795.1 uncultured Duncaniella sp.
TCGCTGATTATCAATATCCGTCCGGGAAACTTGTTCGAAAAATGTCAAAGTCAGGCGACCTCCCCGACGGCACCCTCCCGGGCACCGACGACATGGACATGCCTGACGACTTCTCGATCGAGGAGGACATCTGACTCCCATAGAAGCCGTACACGTACAGGAAACGACAAATATGCCTCTGTGTAACATGCCACACCATGACATGATACGCAGAGGCATCTTTTTGCAACAAAACAGCACGCCGGAGCACAAAAGGGCATCATCACGCAACACGGCGGGGAGGGACCTGAGGAGGATTTTCACTAATTTTACATTCGGAAACGGCTACGTCCGCACCGTCGCCGCCACACTCCGAAAAAGACATAATACCACCATATGAAAAAGACCATTCTATCACTCTTCTGCACAGGAGCGGCCATGATGCTCCAGTCATTCGGCAATCCCTATCTTCCGCTGTGGGAACACCTTCCCGACGGAGAGCCCAGGGTGTTCGAGGATCCCGACCGTCCCGGCAAATACCGGGCATACATCATAGGCTCGCACGACACGAGCGTGGACCGCTACTGCGGATCCGACATACGCATGTGGTCGGCTCCGGTGGAGGATCTCACCGACTGGCGCGACGAAGGCCCGATATTCACTTATTCCCACAACGGGAAATGGGACATCATGTATGCCCCCGATCTCGTGGAGGTGCCCCAGAAGGACGGCTCCAAGATCTATTATCTCTATCCCCACAGCCGCGGACCGCGGCGCGAGGCGATGGTGTGCAAAGGGACACGTCCCGACGGACCTTTCACCCCTGTCAATCTCTCGGAGGACGGCTCGCAGACCACACCCGGGAGCGTGCTCGGCTTCGACCCCTCGATCTATGTGGACCTGATCACCGATCCGGCCGATCCTGACTACGGCACAGGATTCCGCGCCTATGGCTTCTGGGGCTTCCAGCGTTCGCTGGCCGCCGAGCTTGACCCCTCCACGATGTACTCCGTGCGCCCCGGCACCTCCACCATCCCCTACTTCATACCTGCATGCACGGCCGACGGCAAAGTGCGCGACCCTGAGGGGACACAGTATCCGGCACTCTACAAGGAGCAGGACCCCAGAGACTTCGGATTCTTCGAGGCCTCATCCATACGCAAGGTGGGGAACAAATATGTGATGATATTCTCGGGATTCTCGGGAAAGGAGTACGGGCTGGGCAACACCAACTCCACACTGCGCTACGCCTATGGCGACACCCCGCTGGGCCCCTGGCGCAGCGGCGGCGTGCTCGTTGACTCACGCGGCATCGTCCCCAATGCCGACGGCACACACCTGGCATGCACCAATGCGGCACACAACACCCACGGCAGCCTTCAGGAGATCAACGGCCAGTGGTATGTGTTCTACCACCGTCCGCCGCGCGGATTCGGCTTCGCCCGCCAGGCAATGGTGGCACCCGTCACCATCCGGTGGGACGAGACACCTGTCGCCGAAGGGGGCAGAGTGGAGATACGCGGCTATGACCCGTATGCCCCCGACGGCATATGGACCGCCCGAACATCCGACGGCAACGAGTATACCGGAGCCGAAGTAACCTCGGAGGGCTTCCAGATCTACGGTCTCGACCCTCACAGATACTATTCGGCCGGCTACGCGTGCTACCTCTCCGACATAGGATCGCAGCAGGACTCCTGGGACATATGGGCCAACGACATGCCGGTAAGAATGAAGGGGAACGACATCGCAGGCTTCAAATACTTCGGATTCGGAGGCCTTGACAAGGGCACCAAAGGGGTGCCGGCTTTCCGCGGTACAAAGAAAGGAGACAAGACCCACATAGACATATTCCTGACCCCTCTCACTGACTCACAGTTCAAAGTGGCAGTGATGATGGACGGCCCCTATGACACCCCCGCATGGAACGGGAAGAAAATCGGAGAGATCACCGTGCCCGCCAACAGCATGAAGGGGAACGAGGGGGGCGTGGTGCGCCTCTCAGCCGATGTGTCAGGAGCAGTGGACGGCCTCAAGGGGAAACACGCCATATACCTTGTGGCCGAAGGGGAGGGAGGCAAGCCCCTGTGCATGCTCAAGGGGCTTGGTTTCAGCAAGAAAGGTAAGCACCTCGAATTCCCCAAAGTGCCTGAGGTGACAATAAGCGTCAACGGTGAAAAAGTGGAGCTACCGTCCACGCCCACAAGGATGAACGCCGACAACGGCTACACTGGATATGACAGATATGACGTAGACCACAAGGTCAGCGGCAGCAAAGGCGTAACACCGAAAGTGACAGCGGCATCCGACGACAAGAAGGTCAAGATCAGCATCACCCGGCCTACCGACGGCAAAGCCATCGTGACATTCGACAACCGCGGAGTGAAAAAAATCTACACTGTCAACCTCATCTGATATACACCACCGCCCGCAAATATACGATACGACAAGCCCGTGCGCCCGCTCTGTGAAGCATCCGGCGCACGGGCTTGCGCATGTGAGAAACAAATCATCATCCATACAATAAGCCAGCTCCGAGAGGGGCACGAGAATTATTAATGTTGAATTTTACTCCCGACTATTTTGCAGAGGTATGGAAAAATCACTATCTTTGCGACGGTACAATAAGACTTTATCTGACATGACTATAAAGCAGTCGATGCAAGACATATTGGAGCAGGAATCCAGAGCCCTGCTCTCCATACCCTACAGCGAAGAGTATGACCGGGCCATAGAGCTTATAATCGAGCGGGTCCACCGCCGCGGAGGGAAGCTTGTGGCTTCAGGGATGGGCAAGGCAGGGCAGGTGGCACTCAACATAGCCACGACCTTCTCCTCGACAGGCACCCCGGGAGTGTTCCTGCACCCGGGAGAGGCCCAGCACGGGGACATAGGCGTGCTCCAGCCCAACGATGTAATGCTCCTGATATCCAACTCGGGCACCACACGCGAGATGCTTGACCTCGTCGCCCTCACCAAGGCCCTATATCCCGAGATCCCCGTCATAGCCATGACAGGGAACAAGGACAGTGAACTATCACGTCTATCCGACGTTACATTATTTACAGGCGGGGCACCGGAAGTGTGTCCGCTCGGGCTGACCCCGACGACCTCCGTCACGGTGATGTCAGCGATAGGCGACGTACTGATAGTCAATGTGATGAACCTCATAGGACTATCCTCCAAGGAATACTCCAAGAGGCATCACGGCGGATATCTGGGCTACAAGTCGCGCAAGGATTCGCGCGGCTCCGACTGACATCCCGGCGGCAACGAGCCGCATCGCGCAAGGAAGAAAAGCAACACATCATAATGAACAAGGCTATATTCATAGGAGAACTCTCCCTCAATGTCACACTCCCATCGTCAGACAGCAGCAGCATGGCCGCCACGCGAGTCGGCGACCGTCTGGTCAAGGCCGCGATGCTTGACGGAGAGATGGGGGTCGAGACGATCTTCGTAGGAGAGACCGCCGCCGATGCCGTGGGCGACCACATAATATCGGCACTCGAGAAGTCGGGCATAGGCACCGGATCGGTCGACCGCTTCACCGAGGGGGCAAGCCCGGTGCGCATATCGGCAGCCACCGGTGATGACAGCCGCGCCGTGATACACTCAGCCTACCCCGGCGAGCCTGTCAACCCCATATGGCCCCGCGTCAACGAGGGTGATGTGGCCGTGTACGGATCATACATGGTGATCGACAAGCGCAACCATTCGGCAATCACAGAACTTCTCGATCACGCCCGCGCCCGCAAGGCCGAGACCGTCTATCTCCCCTACTTCGATGTGCGCCAGGTGTCGCGCACCACACGGGTGATGCCCGAGGTGTGGGACTGCCTTGAGGCGGCAAGCCTCGTGATAGCCACCACCGGCGACCTTGCCGTGCTCTTTCCGGGCGAGGATGCCGAGACAGCCTTCCGCGGTCACATACTGTTCTATTGCAGGCGTTGCCTTGTGCTGGACTATGCGTCACTCACCATGCGCTTCTTTGACGGCGACGAGTCATGGACCCTCAGATGCCACCCGACTGAGAACGACGAGTTCCACTGGACGGCGGGAGCCATAGCCGGAGCCGTGCGCGCCCTGACCGAAAAGGTCAACGATCCGGACGACATAATGGCCAAAGCCAACGAGACAGCACACTCAATACTGTCAGACCAATAACAACAATACCACGGACACTATGAAACCTCTTTCGCTCGAACCGGTGTTTCTTCCCGCCACAGCCGATACCGCCAGGCTGAAGACCCGGCTGAAGAAGACCCGCGGGACCGGAGAATACATATCGGCACTCGCCGATGCGGACTTCGACCCGGTCTATGACCTGCTGCGCTCCACAGCTGCCTCAGAGGCGGCCGACGGCGAAGCGGCCCATGCCGCCGCAGCTCTTTCGGAGATCGACTCCGAGCTGTCGGCATCCGATGCCGAAGGGGATAACGACGAACGCCACATAACCCTCCACGCCGCTGTGCTGCAGATAATCACCGCCCTGCACATAGAGCAGGGGGCCCTTGACGACGCGGCCGTGACAGCGGCGCGCGCCCTGTCGCTGCTTGCCCGCGAGCCTAAACGCAAGGACGCGCCGTTCCTGCAGGTGCTCGGCTGTCTGCTGTATGACATATCCTATCTGCATGGCGAAAGGGGGGAGTTCAAGCAGGCCGAACGTGAGGTGGAGAAATCAATCAAGGTGTTTGAGCGGCTTGCCAAGAGCGATGCCGCACGCTATGCACCTCCCCACGTGATGGCCCTCAACGGAGCCACGACGGTGTACCGCAACCGAGTGAAACAGGCCGAGCTTCTCGCGCATTATCAGGCCGCGACCTCGTCCTATCTGCAGATGCTCGACTCAGGTGTCGAGGATGCAGCCTCACGCCTTGTGGAATCGCTCACAGCCGAGGGTGACACCCTCGCCCGCATGGGCCGCCACCGCGAGGCCATACAGTACTATTCGCGCGCCCTTAAATACCTTACCCGCATTGAGACGACATTCACCCTGCATCAGCTGCGCCTCTCCATAGCCCTGGGGCAATCGATGCTGTCGGTGAGCGCGATGCGCGAGAAGGGTGTGCACCTGCTCAACACCATGCTGCACAAGGCCACGAAGATCAACGCGCTCGACGAGCACCGCCGCATAGTGGACTCGCTGTACCATGCCAAGAGCCGGTCGCTTGACATACTGAGCCTGTGGCACAAGGTATTTCCCAAATAAGGGGGCCGCGACACCACAGACGACATCACAAAAAAGACAAACACTCATCACACACATATAACGAACGCAATGTCAACACATCTGCCCACCTCTCCCCTCCCCGCACTCGACGACGTAAAGATAGCGGTCGTATCGGCCGAATGGAACGGACACATCACAGGACCGCTTGCCGCAGGAGCCGTCAACACCCTCAGGGAGTACGGACTCTCCGACGACGAGATAGGGGTGTTCACCGTGCCCGGAGCCGTCGAGCTCACCTTTGCCGCATCCAAGCTCATAGAGTCGAGCGAATATGACGCTATAATAGTGATAGGGTGCGTCATCAAGGGGGATACTCCACACTTCGACTATGTGTGCTCAAGTGTCACCCAAGGGATCACGCACCTCAATGCCGAGTGTGACATACCGGTGATATTCGGAGTGCTCACCGTGCTCGACGAGCAGCAGGCACTCGACCGCGCCGGAGGACGGCTCGGCAACAAGGGCTCCGAAGCCGCCGAGACGGCCATCAAGATGGTGGCGTTCAACCGGAGCGTTTAGCCGCATCCCCCAAGCCGGCCGCGCCAGGAAGCGGCGACGAGATATACGACCTGATAAAAACACAATAATACCTGACATCTAAGTAACTCGCATAAATTAGCTGATACATAATTATGAAGTATTTTCGAGCGGTTTTTGAGATGGAGCGAAGGAGTGTAGCGAGCTACACGACTGAGCGACAGCGCGAAAATCGCCGAAAAGACGAATAAGGATGTGTCAGCCCGAAGGGTTACTTGAAATTATTTTAATTATAACTAATTTATAAGAGTTACTTATGGAGCGTCTGATGCACTATGTGTGGCAATACCGGCTGCTTACCCCTGCCGACATGGTCACTGTGGACGGGCGCAGGGTGTCGATTATCGATCCGGGGAGACACAACAAAGATGCCGGCCCCGACTTTTTCAACGCCAAGGTCAAGATAGGTGACCGCATATGGGCAGGAGACGTGGAGATGCATGTCCGCGCAAGCGACTGGCACCGCCACCGCCATGACACCGATCCGGCCTACGACTCGGTGGTGCTGCATGTGGTGGACTGCGACGACGCGCCCATAACTCGGCGCAACGGCGAGACGATACCGCAGATGGTGATGAGATGCTCCCCCGAGTTCAGCCGCCGCTATGACCTGCTCGTGGGACGGTCGGACATTGATCTCCCCTGCGCGCCGGAGATACCCTCGATACACCCGCTGCATATGCGCGACTGGATAACGGCTCTCGCCTATGAGCGGGCTTACACCAAGGCCGACAGGATCGCATCGCACCTGCAACGCTATGCCGGTGACTGGGAACAGACCCTTTACGTGACTCTCGCACGCGCCCTGGGATTCAGCATCAACGCCGAGCCTATGGAGCGGCTGGCACTGTCGCTTCCGCTGCAGTTCCTGCGCAAGCACAGCGATTCGCTTACCGCCATCGAGGCTTTGATGTTCGGACAGGCAGGGCTGCTGCCATGCACGGGAGCCGCCGACGGCTCCTCACGTCCACGCTCCACAGGCGATCCTTACGCCGAGAGCCTTGCGAGGGAATACACGTTCCTTGCCCACAAGTTTTCGCTAAAGCAACTCACATCGCCCGGCTGGAAAATGGGGAGGATGCGCCCGCAGAATCTCCCTTACCGCCGCATAGCACTCCTGGCGGCCATGGTGGCGGGGGATTTCCGCATAGTGAGACGTCTTCTTGACGCAAAATGCCCTGAAGAGGCCATAGAGCTCATGCGCACGCCTCTGACCGGATATTGGGCCAGCAGATTCACTTTCGGCGGTGCGTCGGAACGGACTTTCGAGACCATGAGCAGGGGGTCGGCAACAGTGCTTGTGATAAATGTGGCGATACCTCTCATGATAGCCTATGGCATGAGCCACGGCGACGATGCCCTCACGGGGAGGGCCTTCGAGTGGCTCGCGTCGCTTCCGGCCGAAAGCAATTCGATAGTGAGCACTTTTGCGGCTGCCGGAATCCCTGCCCGCGATGCATTCACGTCGCAGGCTCTCATACAACTGCGCCGGGAGTATTGCGAGAAACACGCCTGCCTGCTGTGCCGTATAGGTCACCGCCTTCTTGCCGCCCGCGCGAAAAGGTGAGAATCAAAGAGATCGGGGGGGAGGCAGAAAGCGTGGCAAAGTCAGACTATTTTTATACGACAGAACAGGAGAAACATTCTCCGGGTGCCTGTCGCCGGCGGCGGGGGCACGCCCCCGCCCTACCCTGAAGAAAATTTCTCCTGTTCTGAATAGCCCCGGCGGACGCTGAACAGCTCCCGGGCTAATCCTATATCCTAACGGATCGGTGACTTTATATTACTCGGCCTGTGCTTTTGCACGCTCGAGATATTTCTTCACATCGATTCCCATCTGGGGTCCGTAGTTGGGATATTCGCTTATGATCTCCTCATATACGGCAGCCTCAGCCTTGTAGTCCTTCATCTCGCGGAGCACAGTGGCCTCCTTGAGCATGAATGCGGGTGTGTAGGCGGGATTGTCGTCAGAGAGGCTTACAGCCTTGCGGAAACAGCCGAGAGCTTCGTCATATTTCTTGAGGTTGACGTAGCAGTCACCCTCAAGGCTCTTCGCGCCCGCGCTTATGATCGACTCGGAGGAGGAGTAGCCGTTGAGATACTTGATAGCCTCCTCATATTTTTTGTCCTTATAGAGCAGGATAGCGGCGTTAAGGCCTGCGAGGTCGCCTGCCTTGTAGCCATGGTCGGCAGCCACCTGCTGATACTTTGCAAGAGCGATGCTGTCGTTGCCCATCAGGAGCTCTATGTCGGCCTGACCGAGAGCCTCGTTGGCACTCTGTATGCCCGGCTGGCGGACAGCATAGACATAGACAAGCACTGCGATGACCACTACAGCCACAGCAACGCATGCATACATGATGGTCTTGGGGTTCTTCTGCACTTTCTCGCCGAGTCCGGTGAGGGTGTCGTTCACCTCGTCAATGGAGGTGCGGGTTTCTTCGTGATTTGTATTTGCCATTGTGTATTGTATTTTTTCAGATTGAAGGGGATGCGGCAAAGAGTTCCGAAAATGAAAAATCTGCCGTTCCAAGGTGCAAAATTAGCATTTATTCCGCTAAGTATGAAATTTTTCGGATGTAATTTCATACATTATTCGTATCTTTGCCTCTGACATCAAGGTTAACGGCAACAACATCTGCCGAATGCTCATTTGAATCCGGCAAAAGAGAATGGACACTAAGACACTTGAATTTGTAACATATTGCATCAGCAAACTCGCGCACGTACTTAATCTGAATCAGCGCGAGGTTTACCGACGGCTAAAGCAGTCGGGCATACTCTATGACTATATCATACCCTCTTATGATGTACTGCACACTTTTAGCTCCCGCTATCTTGTGGAAGACTTAACCGACTACATGAGGGAGAAAGGGGTGTTACCAAAATGATTCTTTACCACTCATCCGACGTGTCAGTTATAAGGCCCGACATAATTCATTCGCGTGACTATCTTGATTTCGGCAAAGGTTTCTATCTGACATCAATACACATTCAAGCAGTCAGATATGCGCAACGCTTTCTCCGCCGCCAAAGAGAAGCATGGTTAAATACTTACGAATTCAATTTCAATCCATCGGGGTGGAAAATACTTAATTTCAGCAAATATGACAAAAACTGGCTCGACTTCGTGGCCAATTGCCGAGCCGGTAAGGATATCACTGATTTTGATCTCATAATCGGTGGTATTGCCAATGATAAAGTAATCCAAACACTCGACCGTTATTTCGATGGAGAACTGTCAGAAATCGAGACTTTAGGGCTGCTCAAATATGAGAAACCCAATGTCCAGTATTGCATACGTTCGCAAAGAATGCTCGACGAATGCCTAAAACACATAGAAAGCAAACAATTATGACTGAAGAAAGCAAGCTGGCTTTTCAAGCCAACAAGAGTGCCAATATAATAAAGAGTCTATGTCATCTCTATGGAATATCAATTCAAGATGCCACCGATTTATATTATCAATCCGACACATCAGTACTGATAGAGGAAGGGGTCAGCGATCTTCATTGCCGTAGCGATAATTACCTTGCCACTATTATTTGGGACGAGCATAAAAATACGTGAAACAAATGAATGATCCGGATGAAGCGGATTAACGGGAATCAACTATTTAAATTATTGATATCATGAAACTTTGTAAAGCAATTCTGTTTATATTGATGTTGCCGGTCATGGCGGCATGTGAGAGTGAGCCGGGGAAAGTCTCGTCTATAACGGAAGCCGCATCATTACTGGAAACCCCTGAAGGACTGGTAAGGACTTATGTGGATGGGAATGCCTATATCGATGTGGATGTGCAATCCATCACACATGCGATAACTAATCCTGCAAGCAGGTCGGAGGAGATCAGCAGCGACGATGTGGCAAAGATGAAAGCCGCGGTGTACAGGTTCTACAAAAATGTGACTGTCAAGGACAGCTGTTATTACTGCCCTGTCAAAAACGGTTCTGAGATCAATATCTCCGACAGGGTATTCTCGGCACTGTCGGACAATCTTCAAGAGATGAATGACTTTATCAAGAAGGTGAAAGACAGAGGGGAACCCGTGACTATCCCGGAGGTGGATGAGGAATATCTCAATTCACTTCTGAAATAAGCCGTCGGCAAGAGGACTCTGCACGCCTCTGCCATGACAGCCGACACTCAAACCGAGGACATATAAGTCGCATATCCGAGCCTGATCCCATAATTTGCGGATTTATGGAAATAAATTATTAATTTTGCGGTGCCTTAGACCATAATCAGGTTTCAACCAAAAAATAAAGAAAAACATTATGTCGACTTATACAGCACTCGACCCTCGCAAGGTGACCACACGCCGCCTTACAGAGATGAAAGCCAAGGGTGAAAAGATAGCCATGCTCACTGCCTATGACTACTCCATGGCCAAACTAATTGACGAGGCCGGTATGGATGTGATACTCGTCGGTGACTCCGCCTCCAATGTCATGGCCGGAAACACCACCACCCTGCCAATGACCCTCGATCAGATGATCTACCACACCAAGAGCGTGATAAAGGGTACCAACCGCGCCCTTGTGGTGTGTGACATGCCTTTCGGCACGTATCAGGGCAACCCGCTGGAAGCACTGTCGTCGGCGATCCGCATCATGAAGGAGAGCCATGCCGAGGCCGTGAAGATGGAAGGGGGCGAGGAGATAATAGAGAGCATCCAGAGGATACTCTCGGCCGGAATCCCCGTGATGGGTCACCTCGGGCTTACCCCGCAGTCGATCAATAAGTTCGGGACTTACAATGTGCGTGCGCGCGAGGAGGCCGAAGCAGCCAAGCTCGTAAAGGACGCGCATATGCTCGAGGATGCCGGATGCTTCGCCCTCGTGCTTGAGAAGATACCCGCAGAACTTGCCACACGCGTCGCCTCAGAACTGACCATACCCGTAATAGGCATCGGAGCTGGCGGAGGCTGCGACGGCCAGGTGCTCGTGATGCACGACATGCTCGGCATCAATCAGGGTTTCTCGCCACGATTCCTGCGCCGGTATGCCGACCTGGGCACCGTGATCAAGGATGCCGTAGGGTCATACATCACCGACGTGAAGTCATCGGACTTCCCCAACGAGCAGGAACAGTATTAAAGACTTATCAGACACCACGATAAAAAAGGTGAGGACAACGGCACAAGAGAGCATTGTCCTCACCTTTTTTATTATTCTCTTTTTTCAGTTTTGACGTATTTCAGTCCTCCTGCAGGAGATCGGGGCGTAGGAGGCGCGTGCGCGCGAGAGCCTGCTCGTGCTTCCAGTCGTCGATCTTCGCCTTGTGGCCTGACAGAAGTATGTCGGGCACACGCCAGCCCTTGTATTCGGCGGGGCGGGTATAGACAGGGGGGGCGAGGAGATTGTCCTGAAACGAATCGCTGAGCGCGCTCTGCTCGTCGCCTATGGCCCCGGGTATGAGGCGCACCACAGCGTCGGCTATGGCCACGGCAGGGATCTCCCCTCCGGTGAGCACGTAGTCGCCGATGGATATCTCCTTGGTGATGAGATGCTCGCGTATGCGGTAGTCGACACCCTTGTAGTGTCCGCACAGTATGATTATGTTCTCACACAGCGACAGGGTGTTTGCCATAGGCTGGTCAAACTGCTCACCGTCGGGGGATGTGAATATGACCTCGTCATATTCGCGCTGTTCCTTGAGCCACGTTATGGCACGGTCGACCGGCTCGATCTGCATCACCATGCCGGCCTCCCCTCCGAAGGGGTAGTCGTCGACCTTGCGGTGCTTGTTGGTGGTGAACTCGCGGAGGTTATGCACGGCTATCTCCACAAGCCCCTTGTCCTGTGCCCTCTTGAGGATGGAACAGTTAAGGGGTGATTCGAGCATCTCGGGGAGCACTGTGAGAATATCTATACGCATAGCAGAGTTAAATATTCCGCAAAATTACAAAAAATTTTCAGAGACCGCCACATTTTTGTCCGAGCCGTGGCAGAGACGGGAAGGCAGCCGTCACCTGCCGCCGCCCAAAGCGTGGTAGAGGGATATTACTGCCCGTATCACATCGAAACGGTCGGAAGCCTCGGCCAGCTCCGCCTCAAGGAGCCTCTGCTGGGCTGTGAGCACCTCAAGATAATTGGTGTTTGTGTTGCGCATGAGCAGGCGTGTGTTATGTACCGCACCCTTCAGGGCTACAACCTGCTTGCGGTCAAGGGCCAGACGTCCGTTGGCGGTCTGCCATGCCATAAGAGCGTTGTTGACCTCCATGCCGGCGTCCAGAAGCTTCTGCCTGAAGTCAAGCAGATTCTCCTCATAGCGTGCGCGTGCAATGTCGAGGTTGGCCTTGTTGGTACCCCGGCTGAACAATGGTGCCACCACCGATCCGAGAGCGTTGGCAATCCATGACGAGGGATTGCCGACAGAGCCTGACGATGTGGTCCACCCGGCATTGCCTGAAAGGGTTATTGAGGGATAGAAAGCCGAGCGCGCCACATTGATGTCGTAGAATGACTTCTGCAGACGGAACTCGGCCTCAAGCACATCCGGGCGGTTGGAGAGGAGTTCGAGCGGCAGACCGGCCGACAGAGTGTCGGGGAACGACTGCTCCCTGAGCGAGCCGCGTGTCATATCGGCATCAGGGTCAAGCAGGAGCGAGCGTATGGCATTCTCCTGTTCGGCTATCTGACTGCGCAGGGTGAGGGTGGAGCTTTCGACGCGCATACGGTTTGCGCGTGCCTGCAGCACAGCGGCCTCGTTGGTGCGGCCGGCGCGCTTCAGGGCCTGGAGCACACGTATGTTCTCGTCCCATGTCCGGAGGGTCCGTTCGCTTATCGAAAGCTGCTCGTCGAGCATCAGCAGAGTGTAGTAGCCGTCGGCAATGGTCGCGACAAGCTGCGACTGCACGGCCTGACGGTAGGCCTGCGATGCGAACCATGAGGCCTCGGCACCCATCTTCAGATTGCGCTGCTTTCCGAAGGCGTCGATCTCCCATGACGCGGAAGGGCCTATGGTGAACCTGTCGGCCGAACGGTTGCCGGTACTTCCGTCGGCACTCACGCCAAGGGACGGAAGAAAGGCGAGGCGTGAGGCCGAAAGAGTGGCACGGGCCTCCTCCACCTTGAGCTCGGCTATGCGCAGATCGGTGTTGGAATTAAGCCCGCTGTCGATCCAGGCGGCGAGATAGCCGTCGGTGAACAGCTCGCGCCAGCTCATGGATGCAAGCGGGGAGCATGCGGAATCGGGGAGGCACATGCCGGCGGCATCGTAGCCTATGGCAGGACGCTCATATCGTGAATATAGCCCGCAACCTCCGAGCAGAGGGAGGAGCAGGATCAGCGGGGCAAATATATGGAAGCGGTTCATCTTTTATTTCTTTTAGGAGGCATTACACGTTCTTCAATGGTCTGGAACACTATGAAGAGCACAGGCACGACAAACAGGAGTGCGACAGTACCCACAAACATGCCACCCACAGTGCCCACACCTATGGACATATTGCCGTTGGCACCTACGCCCGATGCGAACACAAGGGGCACCATGCCGAATATCATGGACAGAGAGGTCATGAGTATGGGGCGCAGACGCGCGCGTGCCGCCGAAGTGACAGCATCGACTATCGACATTCCGGCCTTGCGGCGTTCGGATGCATACTCCGTCATGAGGATCGCGGTCTTGGCGAGAAGCCCTATGAGCATCAGGAGTCCGATCTGGAGGTATATGTTGTTCTCAAGCCCGAACATCCTCGCAAACAGGAAGCTTCCCATAAGTCCGAAAGGCACGGACAGGAGGACGGCCCAAGGGATGAACAGACTCTCGTAAAGGGCGCACAGTATGAGGTATATGAACACCACGCACACCACAAATATGAACACCGTGGAGCCCGCCGAGGAAGCCTCCTCACGGCTCATGCCGCCGAACTCATAGCCATATCCGGCAGGGAGCAGATCGGCACACACCTCGCGCACAGCCTCGATGGCCTCGCCGGAACTGTAGCCGCTCGCGGGGGTGCCGTTGACCTGTATGGAGGAGAAGAGATTGAAGCGTGAGAGCGACTGCGCCCCGTAGACGCGCTTAAGCTTCAGGTACTGGTTGATTGGTGTCATCTCGCCCGAGGAGTTGCGCACGAATATATTGGAAAGCGACCCGGTGTCGAGACGGAACTCCGGGGCCGCCTGCACCATGACGCGGTAAAGCTTGGAGAAGCGGTTGATATTGGAGGCATAGGAGCCGCCTATGTATCCCGCAAGGGCCTCAAGCACGTCGCCCGGCTGCACACCGTGGCGCAGAGCCGCCGAGGCGTCAACCTCGACAAGATACTGCGGATATTTTGTGTCGAACGAGGTGGTGGCACGCGCTATCTCGGGGCGTTCGTTGAGGGCCTCGATCACCTGCCTGGATATGCGATGAAGGTCCTCGATGGATCCTCCCTTCTGGTCCTGGATGTGAATCTCGAAACCGTTGCTCGCGCCGTAGCCGGGTATCATGCCTCGGGTGAACACTATTATGCGCGCCCCGGTTATGTCGGAAGTGCGGCGGTATATCTCGTCGATCACGGAATCGATGTCGTCACCGTCGGATGTGCGCTCGTCCCAGTTCTTGAGACGCACATTGAACATGCCGCTTGACGAGCCCGTGCCGCTCATCATGCCCATGCCGGCCGTGCGCGAGTACACCATGAGCTGCGGTATGTCCTCGATGCGGCGGTCTATCTCCCTCATGACCCTCATGGTCTCCTCGAGGTTGGTCCCGGGAGGTGTCATCACGTCGATGTTGATCGACCCCATGTCCTCCTGTGGCACAAGGCCGGTCTTGGTGGTCATCATCATATAGTAAAGGCTGCCGCCGGCAAGGAGTATGAGCAGGGCTGTGAGCCATCGGCGCGATATCATGAACCTCACTCCGGAGGAGTAGCGGTCGACAAGCCGGCTGAAGCCGGCATCGAACGCCATATGGAAGCGGGAAGAGAAGCTCTTTCCGTCCGAGTGGTGAGGTGTCATGAACAGGGCGCAGAGTGCCGGGCTGAGCGTCATGGCCGAGATCAGCGATATGCCCACAGCCACGGCCATTGTCAGGCCGAACTGGGTGTAGAACGTGCCTGTCGTGCCCCCCATGAAGCTCACGGGTATGAACACCGCCATGAACACCACAGTGGTGGTGAGAAGTGCCGCGGTGATGCCGTCCATGCCCTGCACGGTGGCATCGTAGGCCGAGGTGACCCCCTCGTCAAACTTGGCCTGCACGGCCTCGACCACGACAATGGCGTCGTCGACCACCGTGCCTATCACAAGCACGAGTGCAAAGAGAGTGATGAGGTTGAGGCTGAAGCCGGCAATGTTCAGGAATATGAAGGTGCCTATGAGCGACACCACTATCGACAGGGCAGGTATGACGGTGGCTCTGAAGCTCTGGAGGAATATGTACACCACAAGCACCACGAGCAGTATGGCCTCGACGAGTGTCCTTATCACATTGTCGATGGAGGCGTCAAGGAAGTCCTTGGTGCTCATGAGGTCGACCATGACCATCCCCTTGGGGAGCGTGTGGCGTATTCTCTCCACCTCCTTGTCGATCTCCTCGATAATCTCGTTGGCATTGGATCCGGCAGTCTGCGATATCATGCATGTGGTGCCGGGCTTGCCGTTGACGGAGCCGAGAAACTCATAGGACCTCGATCCGAGCTCGATCTCGGCGACATCCTTCAGCTTGAGCACCGACCCGTCGGGGAGAGCCCTTATGACGAGGTTCTCGAAGTCGCTTTCGTTCTCGTATCGCCCTCGGTATTTGAGGGTGTAGCGGAATGTGTTGTCCGACTCCGCGCCCAGCGTTCCGGCAGGGGATTCGAGGTTCTGCTCCTCGAGCACCCTGCGAATGTCGGACGGCATAAGCCCGTACTGAGCCATTCTGCCCGGGTCGAGCCACACTCTCAAAGAGTAGTCGGCACCGTGGATATCCACCTCGCCCACACCCGCTATTCGCGAGAGACGCGGCTCGATGTTGATCTTCATGTAATTGGTGAGGAACTTCTGGTCAAAAGTCCCGTCGGGGCTGTAGAGCGCGAGGGTCTTTATGCGTGAGGTCTGCCGCTTGCGCACATTTACACCGCTGCGCGTCACCTCGGCCGGCAGAAGCCCCTGGGCAGAGGCGAGACGATTCTGGACATTCACCATGGCCATATCGCCGTCGGTGCCCTGCTTGAAGTAGACCTGTATGCTTGCCGATCCGTTGTTGGAGGCGGACGACACCATGTATATCATGTCCTCAACACCGTTGATGGCCTCTTCGATCGGCACCACCACGCTCTTCTGGACGGTCTCGGCGTTGGCTCCGGCATAGCTTGCGCGGACACTCACTGTGGGCGGAGCGATCTCGGGAAACTGCTCCACCGGCAACCCCAGCAGAGATATGAGCCCCAGCAGCACTATGGCCACAGATATCACACAGGAGAGGATGGGGCGGTCAATAAAAGTCTTTATCGTCATTTCTTCTCCTGTTTAGGGTTGACCACTGTGCCTTCCTTTATCAGCCCCGCGCCTTCGGAGATTATCACGTCTCCCTCACGCAGCCCTTCGGTCACCACATATTCCTTTCCGTCGTTCTGCGCCAGGACCTTGATCTCGGATGAGGAGGCCTTGCCGTCGATGACCTTGTAGACAAACACCTTGTCCTGCAGCTCGTAGGTTGCGGCCTGAGGTATCACCACGCATCCCTTGACGGACGTCGGTATTATCACGGTGCCGGAGCCCCCGTCACGCAGTATGCGGTCACGGTTGGGGAACACCGCGCGGAAGCTGACCGCGCCTGTAGAACTATTGATAGTTCCGCTCACGGCATCGATATGCCCTTTCTCGGGATACATGCGTCCGTTGCTCATGCGGAACTCCACTTCGGGCATCTCCTTGAGGGCGTTCTCCATGGATCCATACTGCTGCACCATGTCGAGCATCTGGTTCTCCGCCATAGAGAAGTAGGCATATATCTCACCGTCGTCGCTCACCGTGACCAGCGGCTGCGATATGCCAGGGCTTACAAGCGCGCCCACACGATAGGGTATCATGCTCGCCACACCACTCACAGGAGACTTCACACAGGTATAGGACAGATTGGTGGCCGCCTTCTCGAGCTCGGCTCTTGCGAGCTTGAGCCTGGCATTGGCTTCGGCAAGCTCGTTGCGGGCGGTGTTGAGTTCGAAATCGGATATGACTTTCTCTTTGTAAAGCTCGGTGTTGCTGTCGAGCACGAGCCTTGCTGTCGACACGGAAGCCTCGGCACTCTGCACATTGGCTGCGGCAATATCGTAGGCCGCCTGGAACTGTGCCGGATCTATCTCAAACAGCACTTGCCCCTTGCGCACGGCATCACCCTCACGTATGCATATACGTGTGAGCATGCCGTCAATCTGAGGCCTCACCTCGACTGTCTGGCAACCCGTCACTGACGCTGCAAAATCACTCTTAAGGGTCCTGTCGGCAAGATCTATCACAATGGTAGGATAGGTGGCCGGAGATTTGCCGGCCGTTTTCTTCTCAGAACATGATGACAGGGATACAGCCATCGCTCCCGCTACTACGACGGCAATGCAAGAAAGTTTCATGGTTCGTTGATTTTTCGTTTAGCACAAAGGTACAAATTTTCTGTATGTCCGGACGGCCCCCAATAGACAAATGAGGGTAATATGCACACTTTTTTTAATTTTTTAAGACCAGACAAAAATGCTCCGGCAATTAGGACACGCGACATAAACGTAGTACTTCACGCTAATAATCAATATATTACACCAACATACAGCTATTAAATAATTATAGGATGTCCCGTTACACATTATTTTAACCGAACTGCTGCGGAATCACTATACAAAGAGCCAAACAAAAAAGATGTCACCACGCATCTCCGGGGCCGGGGTTGTCGCTGTCGGGGCCGGGGGCGGGATCCTGGGGGGCCGGCTCGCTGATGTAGCGTTCATAATATGCCATGAGGATAGCGGTCACCGGGAGGGCTATTATCATGCCTATTATTCCAAGAAGGCTCCCCCATACTGACAGTGACAGGAGTATAATGGCGGGATTGAGCCCCATCTCCCTTCCCATGACATGAGGGGTGATGATGTAGTCGCACACACACTGGCTGACCACATAGACCATGATGCACTTACCGAACATGGAGAAAAAAGTTATCTCCCCGCCGAGCGAGCATATGAAACATATCACAGCGACGGGTATCACCGTGACATACTGGAAATAAGGTATCATGTAGAGGATGCCCACAATGATCCCCATAGGCACTGCGAGCGGAAGCCCTACAATGGAGAAGCCTATGCAGTAGAACACCATGGCGCACAATGCCACAAGCCCCTGGCCGCGGAAATACCGGTTCATGTTGTCCTCGACATCATAGACCACACCCATCACCCTGTCGCGGAACCGATGGGGCACAATGAGCTTGAACCCCCTGACTATCTGTGGGTAGTCTATGAGTATGAACAGGATGTATATGAGGGTGAGGAGAAACGACAGGATATCCATGACTATGTCGATCGACTCTTCGAGTATGGACGCACCGCCGCTCATGAGCGACTGTATGCGCGATCCGTCGAGCATCTTCATGAGATTGTGGGGATCGAAGTAGCGTGCTATGAAGTCGACGGTCGTGCGATAGAACTGCGGGAGCTGCCTCTCTCCCGAAGTGACGCTCTTGATTATCGCCCCGAGCGAGTCCAGCTCGCTTATCACCGACGGCAGGAACAGATAGACCACGAGGCCTATCACCACCGACACGTCGACAATGGTGAGCACCGATGCGAGCGCGCGCCCACGGCTATGGATGAGCCGCCGGTTGAAATCCACAAGCGGCTGCAGGAGATAGGCCACGAAACAGGCTATGAAGAACGGGAGGAGGACACCGCTAAGATAACGCACGAGCATTACGAGGATACATGTCACAGCCAGTCCGATGATAAGGCGCATGATCCTATCGGCGGTCCAATATTTTGACTCGGCAGCCCCAGACATAAGTGATTGCTTTTTTACCGGAGAGTGCCGGCGGCCCTCCCCGATGGATTGATGTTGAAACGTAACTACTTATTCAACAATCCCGGAGGGGATGAGGTTCACGGCGTCAGGGAGCTTGGGATCACAGCCTCTTTATGCGCCAGGGCTGCGGATACAGCGTATTGGATCTGTTGCCGAGATTCTTGACCATCCCGAGGGGGCTGCCGGCGTAAGTGAGCATGACAAAACCGCGCGGAGTGCCGGTCGGGAGTGCCGGAGTGCCTCCACGGAGGTAGTCCAAAGCTTCGTCCAGGCCTATCCCGACCTGCGGGAAGGCGTCGACGCGCAGAGCCTGTGACATCACGAGCGACTGGGAGGGCACGAGGTCGCGCCCCTTCAAGGTGCCGAGGCATATGCCTTCATGTATCACGTCTATATTTTTCCTTACGAGACCGAGAAGGGGCATGTGGGCAGACGGGAAAGCGTTGACACGGCCGTCCACGGCATATATCGAATAGGATCCGGGATCGGAGAGCCATCCTGATGCCTCGGCAGGGAGCGCGGGGACGGTTTTTGCGTTGCCTTTGCCTTTCCCTTTCGTGCGGTGCTCCGACGGGAGAGGACGCGTGCCGCAAGGATCCCCGTCCTTGCGTATCACCGAAACAAACAGCCCTTCTCCGCGTGTGCGTCCCGGGATGAAGCGGTAACAGTGGAGCGACGTGTCCTCGGAACCGTCCTCCGCAAGGGCGGGTGTTATGCCCCATGCGTCACCGACAGGGACCGGCAGTGACTCTCCGCCAAGCTCATCGAGTATGCGGCGCACCGTGAGCTCGTTCTCCTCACGGTTGAATGTGCATGTGCTGTAGACCATCACGCCTCCGGGGCGCAGAGCCTGCCAAAGGTTGGAGACTATCTCCCACTGGCGCGCGGCACATTCGCGCACCAGCCCCGGGCTCCATTGCTCCACGGCTTCGGAGTCCTTGCGCATCATTCCCTCGCCGGAACATGGGACATCGGCCAACACAAGGTCAAACACCTCACCCATAGAGGCAAAACGGCCGGTGTCACCACGGGTGACTATGACGCCCGGATAGCCCCATTTTATGACATTCTCGCGCAACACGGCGGCACGCGAGGGCACAAACTCGTTGGTCACGACCACAGAGCCTTCGGGGAGCGAGTCGATCACGGCTGTGGTCTTGCCGCCCGGCGCGGCACACGCGTCGAGCACCGTGAGCGGACGGGAGGACAGAGACTCCGAGACAGCCCGCACGACATGGGAGTGGAACATGGAAGCACCCTCCTGGACGTAATAACGTCCCTGATGCCACTGTGGATCCAGAGTGAAGGTGGGACGTCCGGAAAGGTAGACACCTTGAGGGCACCATGACACCTGTCCGCTGACATTACCGATATCGGAGGGCGGTTTACGCAGGTTGGTACGCACCGACACTTCGGGGTCGGCCCCGGCTATGGCTTCCGCCGCATCACCGAGGCGGAGGGAGCGGAGCATTTCTACAAATCTTTCAGGGAGCATGTCGGGAGGGGTTGTGTTCAGAACTTCCTTCCCTCATATGCCTCAAGGGCCTCACGCCATTCGGCAGTGATCGGCTCGGACTTCATGGTCCTGGCATTGAACCCAGACATTATGGTGCGGCAGCGACACCGCACACTGTCGTCGGCGGGTGAATACACCCTCTGTTCCAGAGTGAGGCTCTTCTCCCCTATCGCCACGACGGCGGTCTCGACCTCGATCACGTCGTCGAAAAAGGTCGGCTTGCAGAAGTCGCAGTTGATGTTCACTATCACCACACCGATCTCTCCCCAGCGCAATTTGTCGCCGAGCACCGCCTGGAAGTATCGGGTCTTGGCAAGATCCATGAATGTGAGGTAGACGCTGTTGTTGAGATGCCCCAGCATGTCGATGTCATTGAACCGCATCTGAAGCGGCATATGGTGGCGGAAATGCTTTATGCCGCCGTCGCAATAATCACTCATAGTTATGTGTATTCAATCTGCCATGACGGCAGTAGCTATATGATTTAACAATCAAGACTCACAAGGCGCGACGCGTCAGTGAAACACTATCTCCTTTACAACATCGGCACCGACCCAACGGTTGATGGCGTCCATGAGCCTGTCCCTGACAAATCCCAGCTCGTTCTTGAGCGACGCGGAAGTGAGATAGACATGGAGCACGCCGTGGTCCACATAGCGGCGTGTGGTGTAACGGTTGATCGACGCTCCCACCACATCGGCCCATGCCGCCGAGGCACGCTGTTCGTTGAGCGAGTCGGTAAGTCCGGCACGCTCCATGGCCTCGTCGATTATGGCTGCGATATGTCGCGGATAGGTGCGCTTCATTGCAGTGAGAAATTACCCGAGTCCACACTCCAGAGACGGTAGTCGCCACCTGTGCGGGCCATTATCTCGTCGAGATGCGTGCGGTTGGTGTCGGTGATGAATATCTGGCCGAACCCGTCGGCTGTGACAAGCCCCATTATGCGCTCCACCCTGGAGGCGTCGAGTTTGTCGAAGATGTCGTCAAGGAGGAGGATAGGCCGCATCCCGGTTGACCGGCGCAGGAAGTCATACTGCGCAAGCCTCAGGGCTATGGTGAAAGTCTTGCACTGCCCCTGCGATCCGGTGCGGCGCATGGGCATGCCGTCAAGTTCCATCTCAATGTCGTCTCGGTGAGGCCCCACGGAGGTGTGCTTCACTATCTCGTCGTGACGCCGTGCCTCGTCCATGAGCGCGGCAAGTGTCACGCCGGGGCGGCTGTTGAGGTGGCTCTCGTAAGTGAGTCTCACATGCTCGCCCTTCTCTCCGGCTATGGCGGCGTAATAGCGGTCAAATATGCCGGTGAGGCTGGATATCCATTGCGTGCGCGCACGGTGGAGATAGTCGGCACTCATCTCCATCATCACCTCCACAGCCCCGTAAAGCGCGGGATCGACACAGCCGTCACGCAGCAGACGGTTGCGCTGCTCAAGGCCTCTGTTGTAGCGTATGAGGGAGTCGAGATACTGAGGATCACTCTGAGATATCACCATGTCCATCCAGCGTCGGCGTTCCTCGCCGCTGCCTCGGATAAGGTCAATGTCCTGCGGAGCCACCATCACAAGCGGGAATGCCCCTATGTGCAAGCTCAGACGCTGATACTCCTTGCCTCCGCGCTTGAGCGACTTGCGCTTTGCCGACGAGATGCCCATCACCAGCTCTTCGTCTACACCTTTGCGCTCGTAACGCCCCTTGATTATGGCCCATTCCTCGCCGCGGCGTATGAGCATACGGTCACTGACTCCCGAAAAGCTCTTGCAGAAGCTCAGGAAATAGACCGCGTCGAGCAGGTTGCTCTTGCCCATGCCGTTGTTGCCGAGAAAGCAGTTGACCTTCCCCGACAACTCAAGACGAGTCTCGGCAATATTCTTAAAATTGCTCAATGTCAGCTCATTCAGGCGCATAAATTATGGATCAGGGCAATATCTGACCCGCAAATTTACTCAAAATTTCCGCCACCTCTTTATTTCCCGCCTTATTTTAACCATTATTTAATCATCATATAATTTAGCAATGGATCTGTGATATACAGCAGATATTAGAGACCCAGAAACATTATCAGGGTGAGGGTTGTTGTGTACTTAGCTATCAGTGTGTGCGGGAAACATATGTGGGAACGTGCACCGATGGGCTATTTTAACTTTTTTAATTAAAAAATTACCATAGGGATAACAAAATAGCTTAACTTTGCAGTTTGTTATCCTTTCCTCAAAATTTATATATACCTTTATATTTATGGAACAGAAAGAACTCGACCGCATCAGCTATGCCCTCGGACTCAGCATGGGCAATAATTTCCGCGCAAGCGGCATCCAGACAATCAATGTCCAGGACTTCGCCGACGGCGTGGCCGCCGTGTTTGACGGCGCGACACCCAAGATGACCTATGACGAGGCCAAGGCCGAGATACAGAAATTCTTCGAAGCCATGGAGGCCAGGCAGAAGGCCGAGGCCGACAAGATGGCACAGATCAATGCCGAGGCCGGGAAGAAATATCTCGAAGAGAACGGCAAGCGCGTCGAAGTGAAGACCACACCTTCAGGTCTGCAGTATGAGGTGCTCACCGAGGGTGACGGACCTACCCCCAAGTCGACCGACCGCGTGGAGGTGCACTACACCGGCAAACTTATAGACGGCACAGTGTTTGACAGCTCGGTTGACCGCGGCGTGCCGGCAACATTCGGCGTGACCCAGGTGATACCCGGATGGGTAGAGGCGCTCCAGCTCATGAAGGCAGGATCGAAATGGCGTCTGCACATCCCGTCGCAGCTTGCCTACGGCCCCAACGGAGCAGGCGGCATCATCGGCCCCAAC
The DNA here is from genome assembly GCA_910588795.1 of uncultured Duncaniella sp. Lineage (GTDB taxonomy): Bacteria > Bacteroidota > Bacteroidia > Bacteroidales > Muribaculaceae > Duncaniella. Next base: position 23,069 of record CAJURI010000001.1, read on the forward strand.
GCCACTCTCATCTTTGACGTGGAGCTCCTGAAGGTGCTTTGAACCGTAACACCCAGAAACCATTAACATAATAAATCATAAACGAAAATGAAGAAAATCTTAGCAGCCTGCGGTGTGGCCGCAGCATTGCTCAGCGCGACCTCGTGCGGCAATTCAGGCTCGTCAGCCTCAGCCGACAAGGGTTTTGCCGACTCACTCTCAAGCTATCTCGGCATGTCACAGGGCCTACGCCTGTCATCCGACTACGCCACTATCCCGCAGGACCAGAAGGACGCCCTTAAGAAGGACGACATCCTCCGCGGCTTCAAGCAGGTGATCATGACCGACACCACCCAGCAGGGCTATCTCACAGGCCTCTCGTTCGGCCTTCAGCTCGCAGGCCAGCTCTACCGTTACGAGCAGGCCGGCATAGCAGTGGACCGCGCCAAGGTCTACGAGGCTTATGCAAAGGCATTCAAGACCGACTCAGTGAGCATGGATGACATGCGCGACGCACAGGCTACATTCCAGATGCTCGCACAGCAGGCCCAGCAGAAGATAATGGAGTACTATCAGGCTCAGGAAGAGGCCGCAAAGGCAGCCAAGGAAAACTCTCCCGAGGCTAAGGAAAACAAGGAGAAAGGCGCAGCCTTCATACAGGACGCCATCAAGAAGGACCCCTCGATCAAGACTACCGAAAGCGGCCTTGCCTACAAAGTGGTCAAGGAAGGAACAGGCGAGCCTGTGGGCAAGAACGGATCGGCTGTGATCAAATACAAGGGCCAGCTCATCGACGGCACCGTGTTTGACAGCAACGACGAAGGAGCCAACCTCAGCCCGCGCGGCACAGTGCCCGGATTCGGCGAAGGAATCGCCATGATGAACAAGGGCGCGAAGTATATCCTCTACATCCCCGGCGAGCTCGCCTACGGTGTTGACGGACAGGAGCAGGCCGGCATCGGCCCCAACGCAACCCTCATATTCGAGGTTGAGACAGTCGACGTGACCCCCGGCAAATAAGCCCGGCATAAAACCATAGGAAAAGGGCTGTGTCAAAACACCCTTATTGAATAAATCGCCCTTGCTACAGCTGTTTGCAGCAAGGGCGATTTATTTATATTTGTACATTATTACGCAGTGTCTTTCATGCACTTGGATGCGAGCGTTATTGATGCCGGCGTGGAGCTACAGGGAGGCTGACACGGTGGGGGCGAGGGCGAGGGCGGAGTCCATGGCGACATCCATGTTGAAGTATTCCCACAGGGCGAAGCGGCCGGTGAGATACATTCCCGAGGGGGCGAGGCGTCGGCACAGCTCGGAGATCATGGCGCGGGTGTCGGTGTGCTGTATGGGATAGGTGTAGGGGTTGTAGCAGTGGGTTATGTAACGCGGTGAAAAGGGTATGGACGGGAGCTGGCGCAGTATCTCGTCACGCGATATGGAGTCGGTGAACTCGATTGTCGCCGTCATGCGTCCGGGGGCGTTGTTGGTGCGGGAGAAGTTGCCGGTGCATATTATGCGGTGGGCGTCGTATCGCGGGTCGGGTAGGTATATCCAGCTGTAGGGGTTGGGGGCTATGTCGCAGAACACTGCCGTGGTGCCGTGCGACTCCAGACGTTCTATCCCCTGCAGGAACCCTGACATGTCGACCCCCGCGAGCATTGCGGGGAGGTCCTTGATATTGCCGCAGAACACCACCCTGTCGAACGGCTCTCCGTCGACAAGCCATCCCTCGCCGGCAGCCTTTTCAAGCCTTGACACAGGGGAGGAATAACGTATGTCCAGGCCTTGTGCGAGGGTGTCGGCTATGAACTGTGAGCCGCCCTGACGCTCATAGTAGAAGGTGCTGTGCACGAAGGCTTTCTCCTTGACACGGCGTATGTTGTTGAAGAGTATCTCCTCCGGCGTGGGCATAGGGAGCTTCCCCTCAAGCCATGACAGGGGGACGTCGGAGAGGTCGCGCCGCCACACTTTGCGGTTATAAGGCCCGAAATAGAGGTTGTAGAGGGTGTCGCCGAACTGCTTGCGAAGGAACTCCTCGAAGTTGGCCGGCACGGAGCCTGACGATCTCATGCCCGCGACATCGGCTATCACACTGCGGAGGGTGTCATCGTCGAGCATATAGGCATGGTTCTCTATGGGATAGGGTATCTCTGCACCGTCGGGCATCCTGACCGCAGAGTTGCGGTCGGCCTTCACGAAATCGCGGTCACGGTCGAATATGCTCCAGAAGAGATCGAGCACAGCCGTGCGGCGCGTGTTGAACACATGGCCGCCGCATGTGTGGAACAGGTTTCCCTCCACACGGTCACACTTTATGAGGCCGCCGGGGCGCGATGCCGCCTCAAAGATGGTCACAGAGGCGCGGGGGGCAAGCAGCCGCCCCATGGTGAGGCCGCTTACTCCGGCCCCTATTATAGCGATTCTTTTCATGATCACATCGAGAATTAAACATTACGCCTCGGCAAGGCATGCGGCCACATCGCGGGCCACACTGGAGGTGTAATGCGGAGCGAGATAGCTCTCCATGGCTTTAAGATCCACGGGGGAGGCAAGAATCCCGGAGACATGGGCGGCAAACTCCTCGTAGCTCCCCACCGAGGGGGAGAAACCGGCAAGACCGTAGAAACGGGAGTCGGCGTTGTCGAAATATCTCATCACCGGCGTGCATCCCGAGGCAACGGCCTCAAGAAAACGCGGCGTCACCTGCGAGAAACCGTTGGTGGGCTTGCCGTCGTCCATGCCGGGGGTGGAGTAGAGGAACACCCTTGACCTGCGCAGCAGGGCCATGTAGCTGTCATGGCTCTCTATGTCAGCCACGGGCGTGCCTTTTATGTCGTAGGCCCACAGATGCCCCTTGCGGCGCGGGCCTCTGACAGCCATGACCACACCTGGATGCTCGGCGGCATAACGGCGTGCGTAGCCGTCAAGCACCTCCGACACACGCCCCACGAGAGCTATGTCGATGTCCTTGGTCATTGGGACAGAGCTGTCGAGGCGGTAACGGTCGGGCAGCGAGAGCGGCACGTGGCGGAAACGCTGCGGGTCAGTACCGCAGGCAAGAAGCTTCTCATAGGCCTCGCGGCTCGACACAAACACAAGGGGGCAGCGGGAAGTCGTGGCCAGAAATCTCCGGGTGTCGTCGTCCGACAGGAAATAGTCTATGATCCATGGTATGGAGTTGCGGCCGTAGCGGCCCTGGTTGTCAGGCTTCGCCACCATTACAAACTCAAGGGTGGGGTCACCTCTGTGGGCAAAGGGGAGCCCGAACCTCCTGAAGAGAGAGCGCAAGGTCCACCCTATCCTGCCCGGACAGCGCAGAGGCACGGAGAGGGACTCCGAGAGGATCTCCTCCCACTCGAACACAAGATTCCACGACGGACGATGCTTGACCCTTCGCCGTGAGGTTATACCTGAAAGCTTCATAACGGATGCAAAGTTAGTCATTCCCATCGGGATATGCAAAGGAGTGTTCCCGGGGAGGAGGCGCGCCCGGCGACAGTGACCCGTCCGAGAGGCGGGGACTTGCCCATGTCGGATAATTTTTGTAATTTTGTTATCAATATGCAAAGACTACTCTACCACATACTACCGCTGCTCCTGACGCTGATATCCGTCAGCGCGTGCAGCAGCGACGACACCCCCGACGCGCCGCCCCCCGCAGAAGCAGGGGTGAGCCGCACGGTGCTCGTCTATATGATAGCCAACAACAACCTCGGCTCACACTACAACAGCGACAACAGCGACATCTCCGAGATGCTTACGGGCGTCAAGGGAGGAAGGCTCAACGGAGGAAGACTGCTTGTGTACCACAACCGCCCCAACCGCAACGGCGGCACATCCAATCCCCCGCAGCTCCTCGACATCACGGAAAAGGGGATGAAAGAACTTAAGACCTACACCGATGCCGACGGAATATGCTCGGTGTCGCCCGAACGTTTCCGCCAGGTCATAGCCGACATGAAGAGCATCGCCCCGGCTGACGAGTATGCCCTCGTGCTGTGGGGCCACGGAAACGGATGGATCATAAATCCGAGTGACATAAAGGCAAGGTCGTTCGGCCCAGACGGCTCCACATGGATCTCGTTGCCGGCTATGGCCCGCGCGCTCGAAGGGGAGCGTTTCGCGTTCATATACTTCGACTGCTGCCTCATGGGCAATATCGAGCCGCTGTATGAGATGCGCCGCCTCACTGACATCATAGTGGCCTCCCCCACCCAGCTCGGCATAGACGGGATGCCTTACGACATGAATGTGCCCCTGTTCTTCGCGGAGGAGCCCGACCTTGTGCAGGCCGCCAAAAACACATTCGACTCCTACCGCTCGTTCCAGAACCAGATGTGCGTGGTCGACACCCGCCACCTCGACGATCTGGCCGCCGCCTCCCGCGACATATTCAGGACCCTCGCCGCCTACCCTGCCGCTGCCGATGTGGACCGCCTGCAGAAACTCGGACAGTACAAGGTGATGTACCAGAGCTACACCATAGCCCACGACATGGACCAGTACATGGAGATGCTGTGCACAGCGGCCGGCCGCACCGACCTGCTCGAAGAATGGCGTCAGATACTCGACAGCACCGTGATATACAAGGCCTCGACCGAGACATCCATCGACTATCCCGGCATCCCCATCACCCGCTACTGCGGACTGGGCTCGTATGTGATACGCGAAGCCGGCGACATAACATTCCGCGAGTACGACACACTCGCCTGGTGGAAGGATGTGGTGTCGGCAGCTCCGGCTTACTCCGCAAAGTGAACTGAACACCCTTGCACCCCAGTCTACACAACCATTTACTATATATGACAGACACACTACCCATCGATAGCATCGCTGCCCCTGTGCCCGCGCAGGAGCTCGCGCAGCTCAAGAACATGTCGCTTGACCAGGTGATAAGCTCCCTGGCCACCGACCTGTCACGCTTCGCCTTGTCGCTTGCGGCAGCCGTCCTGGTATTCTACGCCGGACGCTTCATCATCACCCATCTCTACAGCCTCACCGAGCGCATACTGACCAAAAGACAGGTGGACGCCTCGCTGGTGACATTTGTCCTGAGTTTCGTCAGGATAGTGCTCTATTTCATTCTGATAGTCACTGTCATCGGGATTCTGGGCTTAGAGACGAGCTCGTTTCTCGCGCTGTTTGCCTCGGCAGGAGTGGCCGTGGGCATGGCACTGAGCGGCACTCTCCAGAACTTTGCGGGGGGAGTGCTCATACTCGCCCTCAAGCCCTACCGCGTGGGCGACTTCATAGAGGCACAGGGGTTTGCCGGGACAGTGAAAAAGATAGAGATATTCAACACCGTCATCACCACCCCCGACAACAAGACCATAATCATCCCCAACGGCGGCCTGTCGACCGGAGCGATCAACAACTCCACCACCCAGGCCTACCGCCGCATAGAGTGGCGCATAGGGATCTCATACGGCGACAGTGTGGACCGCGCACGCGAGGCGATACTCTCTATGCTCCACGCCGACGGCCGCGTGGTCACCAGTCCGGATGCCCACGAAGGGTTCCCGGCACCGGTGGTGTACCTGGCGTCGCTCGACGATTCGGCAGTCACACTCACCGTGAGGGCATGGGTAAAAAGCGGAGACTATTGGGACGTGTTCTTCCACTTCAACGAGCAGTTCTACAACCGGCTTCCGGAGCTCGCGGGAATATCGTTCCCCTTCCCGCAGATGGATGTCCACATCAATCCCGGCACCGGCGTCAAGAGCTGAATCATTAACATTATTTATAAATTTAATCTGAGGAATTCTGCTTAACTTTGCAGAAGAGGGTGAGTAGGCTCCATACGCCTCATCCGCCCTTGTGACATAACCTCTCCCCTCAACCCTTCTTTCAGGACTCTGACTGAGGGGATTAGCCATATATGGCGATTTAAACTCCTCCCTCCCCCCTTTCTTTGCAAAAGAAAAAAAACGACATAAATGACAAGTAAATGGAATTACTGTCCCCTTACATCCACGGAGCAAGAAGCAGAGTCCCGACTGGCGCAACGCTATGCGGGCACGCCGCCTGTTAGCGAGCTGCTGGCCGAACGGGGCATATCCACAGTGCAGGAGGCGGAACGTTTCTTCCACCCCTCGCTCAAGGATCTGCACGACCCGTTCCTTATGCCCGGAATGGACCGGGCGGTCAACAGGCTCAACCGCGCCATGGGGGGAAAGGAGAAAATCATGGTCTACGGAGACTACGACGTGGACGGCACCACTGCGGTCGCCCTTGTGTACAAGTATCTCCGCAATTATTACTCCAACATCGAGTACTACATACCCACCCGCACGGAGGACGGATACGGGATATCGCGAGCCACCATCGACATGGCGGCCGAGGGGGGCGTGACACTCTTCATCATCCTTGACTGCGGCATCAAGGCCACCGACGAGATAGCCTATGCCAAGACTCTGGGGATCGACTTCATAATCTGCGACCATCATGTCGCCGACGAGGTGCTGCCACCCGCCGCCGCGATACTCAACCCCAAGCTCGAGGGATCGACCTACCCGTGCCCCCATCTGTCGGGCTGCGGCGTCGGCTACAAGCTCATGCAGGCTTTCGCCATATCCAATTCCCTCCCAATGGGTGACCTCGAGGGAATGCTCGACCTTGTGGCGGTGTCGATAGCCGCCGACATAGTGCCGATGGTGGGCGAGAACCGCATACTCACCTACTACGGGCTCAAACGCCTCAACAGCAATCCTAACATAGGGCTTCGCGCCATAATACGCATATGCGGGCTCACCGGCAAGGAAATCACCATAAGCGACGTGATATTCAAGATCGGTCCGCGCATCAATGCTTCGGGACGCATGCAGAGCGGCAAGGAGGCTGTGGACCTGCTCGTGAGCCGTGACTCGGCCGACGCTCTTGCCCGCGCCAAGGACATCGACGGCTACAACCAGGACCGCAAGGAGCTGGACAAGCAGATCACCGAGGAGGCCAACAGCATACTCGAGGAGCGCGACGTGAGCCATTCGCGCAAAAAGTCGATAGTGATCTACAACAAGAACTGGCACAAGGGGATAATAGGGATCGTGGCCTCACGCCTCACCGAACTTTACTACAAGCCTACAGTGGTGCTGACCCATGCCAACGGACTTGCGACGGGCTCAAGCCGCTCGGTGCAGGGGTTTGACGTGTACAGCGCAGTGGAATCGACCCGCGACCTGCTTGAGAATTTCGGCGGCCACACCTATGCGGTGGGGCTTTCGCTCAAGGAGGAGAACATCCCGGAGTTCACCCGCCGTTTCGAGGAGTATGTCAATGCCAATATTCGCTCTGACCAGCTCACTCCGCTGCTCGACATAGACGCTTACATCACTTTCAGCGACATCACTCCGGAGTTTCTCACGCTTTTGCGCAAGTTCAACCCGTTCGGGCCCGGCAATGCCAAGCCTACGTTCTGCACCCGCCGCGTCACTGACTTCGGGACAAGCAAGCTCGTGGGGAAACAGGGGGAGCATATCAAACTGGAGATGGTCGACGATACGTCGGGCAAGGTGTTCAACGGCATCGCGTTCAACTCGGCGGAGTATTTCGAGCATATCCACGCCGGGAGGCCGTTTGATATCTGCTACACTATAGAGGAGAACAAGAGGAAAGGCTCGCAGTCGGTGCAGTTCCTCGTGAAGGCAATATCCATCGGTTAGAGAATTTAGGGATACAAAAGTTTCAGAAGAACAAAAGAAACAGAAGGTTTTTTCATCTGAAATTTTGGTGATCCCGTGGTCAGAAGGATACAGAAGTTTCAAAAGAACAGGAGAAACAAGAGTTCTTTTATTTTTTCATCTGCACTTTGGGCTCCTGTCCTGGAGATGGTGGGATACAAAAGTTTCAAAAGAACAGAAGAAACATGAGTTCTTTATTTCCAGAAACAAGAGTTCTTTATTTTCAGAAACAGAAGGTTTTATTTTTTATGAACGGGCTTTTATTTCTTCAGGTGTTCTTTTGCTTCGTTGCTTTTCTATTGGATTTCTGTTTTTAAATGGCGATTCGATTCATCAATTATAATATTAATACTAAATCACAATTTAAATGGATGTCGACAGACTGATCGGGCTGATTGTCGATTGCGCTATCACTGTGAAGAAGACTCTCGGAGAGGGTTTTCTTGAGGCGGTTTACCAGAATGCGCTCATTTATGAATTGGAGGACAATGGTTTGAAGTGCGAAAAAGAAAAGCCTGTCACGATATTCTATAAAGGTCGTCCGGCAGGTTTTTACCGCACGGACATAATCGTCGAAGGGAAAGTCATTCTTGAAATAAAGGTTGCGGAAGATATCTGTAAGGCTCACGAATACCAATTAGTGAACTACCTCAGAGGAACTGGCATACCCGACGGTCTCATCATTAATTTCGGAACTTTCCCCATGGGATTCAAACGCAAATTCCTGACCACCAAGCGTTCCATCAACACGGAATAAAACAGGGAAAAAGAATAACGTAATGGGAGCAAAATAAAACAGAAAAAGAATAAAGCAGAGAGAGCGAAATAAAGAAAAAAGGAACACCTTCAAACAAAGGAGATAAAGCACTCCTATTCCTGAAGATAGACTCCTGTTCCTGGAAATAAAGAACTCTTGTTTCTTCTGTTCTTCTGAAACTTTTGTATCCCACCATCTTCAGGACAGGAGCCCAACGATCCAGAAGAAAAAAATATAAAAACTTCTGTTTCTTTTGTTCTTCTGAAACTTCTGTATCCCTCCACTCACAGGAACATCTGTATCTCTTTCTCATGAAGCACTCGATACTCAGGAAATACTGGGGTTATGACACATTCCGGCCGATGCAGGAGGAGATAATCGACTCCGTCCTTGCCGGTCACGACACACTGGGACTTCTGCCGACAGGCGGAGGAAAAAGCCTCACGTTCCAGGTGCCGGCCATGATTCTCCCCGGCGTCACCATCGTAGTGACCCCACTGATATCGCTCATGAAGGACCAGGTGGACAATCTTGCCGACCGTGGCATACGCGCAGTGCTCTTCCATTCGGGGCTTACGGCACGAGAGAAGGACCTGGGCATGACCCGCTGCCGGCTGGGGAAAGCCAAGATAGCCTATGTGTCGCCCGAACGCCTGCGCAACGAGCGGTTTCTCGCCGAGCTGCGCACGCTCACCGTGTCGCTGCTCGTGGTCGACGAAGCCCACTGCATATCGCAATGGGGCTACGACTTCCGACCCTCCTATCTGCGCATATCCGATCTGCGGCGCATAGTGGGCGAAGAAGTGCCGGTGCTCGCGCTCACAGCCTCGGCCACCCCCGAGGTCACCGCCGACATAATGAAGCATCTCGGATTCCGCGAGCCCAGAGTGTTCTCCAAGAGCTTCACACGCGAAAACCTCAGCTACATAGTGCGTTATGCCGACGTCAAGGAGCCCATGCTGCTGCGCATCCTCTCTGCCACATCGGGATGCTCCATAGTCTACGTGCGCTCACGCCGCCGCACGCGCGAGCTCGCCGCCCTGCTCAACGGTGCCGGGATACCCTCGGAAGCCTACCATGCCGGGCTCGCCCCCGAGGAGAAGGAGGAGCGGCAGGACCGCTGGAAGCGCGACGAAGTGCGTGTGATGGTGGCCACCAACGCCTTCGGCATGGGAATAGACAAACCGAATGTGAGGCTCGTGGTGCACTATGACCTGCCGTCATCACTCGAAGAGTACTATCAGGAAGCCGGGCGCGGAGGGCGCGACGGCAAGGAATCGCTTGCCGTGGTGATAGCCGGCAAGCGCGACAAGGCATTGCTCACCAGGCGCGTCAACGAAAGCTTCCCGCCCAAGGATTTCATAGCCAGAGTGTACGAACTTGCCGGAAATTTCCTCGATGTGGCCGTAGGGGAAGGTTACGGGATGGTCTATGAGTTCAATTTCACGCTGTTCTGCTCCACATTCGACCTGCCGCCGGTGCCTACGCAGAGCGCGCTCCACCTGCTCACGCGCTCAGGGTATGTGGAATACATCGAGGAGACCACATCGCGCTCTCGCCTCATGGTGATCATGCGCCGCGAAGAACTTTACGATCTGAACCTCGACCCTGACACGGAGGAAGTGCTTCAGACCCTTCTGCGCGCCTACACCGGACTGTTTGCCGACTACGTTTACATAAGCGAGCTCATGATAGCCGAGCGTCTGCGCCTGTCGTCGGAACAGGTGTACCGGTCATTGCTCACCCTGTCGCGGCTCCATGCGGTACACTACGTGCCGCGCGCCACCACACCCTACCTCGTGTACACCACCTCGCGCGAAGAGCCGCGCCACCTCATAATACCCATAGAGGTCTACGAACGCCAGCGCGCCCGCATGGAGGCGCGGACAGAGGCCATGAAGGAATTCGTGTTCAACACCACATCGTGCCGGGCCGGCACCCTGCTCAGATATTTCGGCGAGACACCGTCAAAGCCCTGCGGGAAGTGCGACGTGTGCCGCGCCGCCCGCCGCACCGTCCGGCTCCGGGAGGAGGCGTCGGCAGCATCCACACAGCTTGAGGAGAGCATACTGTATCAGGCATCGCGTCCGGCGGGTGCTTCGGTCACCGATATCATAGCCAATCTCACACCTCACTACACTTCCGATGAAGTCATCGCCGCGGTGCGCTCGCTCATCGACCGTTCACGCCTGAACCTTGAAGGCACACGCGTGAAGACCATTTCTTAGAGATTACCACGCAACAACACACATCAACACACATCAACACACATCAACACATATCAACACACAACCTACACGCAATCTACAGCCTTAAATCGCTGATGAATTATATTGAGGGATCGGATTTAGTTAATTATGCTTAATATGCGTTAAAAAGTTGGGGGGGGGTAAATTTTTGTTTACATTTGCAAAAAGTCACTACCATCATGTGGCAAGGACGGTGTTTTTTCCTCTTTGATCTAACGTTGTAAGGGATTTTTTGCACAGACATTACACATTTATTTACCAATCATTTACCAATCCCCAATTTCTTTTATGAAAGCGAAAGGACTTCATCTATTCCTGTTGTTGGTCCTCTTCCTGTCCTCAGCATCTGTGGAGGCTTATGCCCAGCAGCCCGGAGGAGGGAATGCAGGATACGCGACGAGCAATTCGTCGGTGACAGGTTTCGTTTTTGACGCCGAAGGCGAGCCGCTGCCGGGCGTGACCGTGAAAATACCCAAAAAGAATGTCGCATCCGTTACCGACATCAACGGAGCGTTCTCGATCCACGGCAACTCGGGCGACGTCATCACGTTCAGCTATATCGGCAAGAAGCCCGTGGAACTTAAGGCCACAGTAGGCAAGCCCATGCGCGTCATACTCGACGACGACACCGAGACCATATCGGAAGTCGTGGTGACAGGTATCGTCAACAAGGACAAGAACTCATTCACAGGATCGGCCTCGACCTTCACAGCCGACGAGCTCAAGATGGTGGGCGTGCAGAACCCCATAGCATCGCTCGCGGCACTCGACCCGGCATTCAACGTGCTCACCAACGAGCTTGCAGGATCGGACCCCAACCACATGCCCGACATCAACATCCGCGGAAAGTCGTCGGTGATAGGCGAGCGTGACGATGCCGTCAACGACCCCAACCAGCCCCTCTTCATAGTCGACGGCTTCGAGTCGACCCTTGAGGCAGTCTACAACATGGATGTCAACCGCATCGAATCAATGACCATCCTCAAGGACGCCGCATCCACCGCCATCTACGGCTCAAAGGCAGCCAACGGCGTCGTGGTAGTGGAGACCGTGAAGCCCAAGGCCGGCCAGCTGCGCTTCAACTACTCCGGCTCGGTAGCCGTGTCGACCCCCGACCTCACATCCTACAACCTTATGGACGCCAGAGAGAAACTCGAATTCGAGCGACTCGCAGGACGCTACACCCCCGGATGGGGCGCAGGGCCCAACGATTACATCACACTCAACCAGAAGTACAACGAATACCTCGCCAACGTAGCGAGCGGAGTCGACACCTACTGGCTCAGCGTGCCTCTGCGCACAGGCTGGACCCAGAAGCATGACGTGTATGTCGACGGCGGCTCCAAGGGCTTCATGTTCGGTATCGGAGGCAACTACTCGGGCACTACCGGTGTCATGAAGGACTCGAAGCGCGACAGCTACGGAGGCAAGATCGACCTCATCTACCGTCTGGACAAGCTCCAGTTCTCCAACAAGTTCTCCGCCACATACACCTCCACCAAGGACCCCGTGGTGGAATACAACCAGTATGCGAGCGCAAACCCCTATTACAAGAAATATGACGAGAACGGCGATGTGAGCCGCTGGCTTGAGAACAGCACCTTCGCACGCGCCGCGAACCCGCTGTACAACGCATCGCTCAACAGCCGCAAGGAGAAGTCCAATCTTGTGCTCACCAACTATTTCATGGTCGAGTACAACCCGATCCACCAGGTGCGTCTGCGTGGTAAGTTCGGTCTGACCCACACCACCATTGACGGCGAGAACTTCATATCGCCCGAGGACACCCGCTTCGAGAGCTACGACCGCACCCGCAAGGGATCGTTCGCCTCGACCAACGAGAAGGCCACACGCTATGACGCCTCGTTCACAGCCATCTATGCCGATGTGTTCGGAGCCCACCGCATCAACTTCGCCGGTGACTTCAAGGCCTCACAGAACAAATCGCTCACCCAGGGCTACAGCGTCGTAGGCTTCCCTGAAGGGAACTACACCTACCCGTCGTTCTCCAACGGTTATCCCGAGGGAGGCGTCCCCACCTACTACGAGGACACACAGCGGTCCACCAACCTTCTCGCCACCGTCAACTACGCTTACGACAACCGCTACCTCCTGGACGCCAACTACGCGCTGAGCGGATCGTCGGTGTTCGGCTCTACAAAGAAATTCACCAACACATGGTCAGTCGGCATAGGCTGGAACATCATGAACGAGAAATTCTTCCGTGAAGTGTTCCCCAACGTGTCGATGCTCAAGATCCGTGCCTCCATCGGCAACCCCGGCAACCAGGGCTTCGACTCGGCACGCTCCATCATCACCTACAAGTTCCTCTACAACAGCTTCAACTACTTCGGCAACTCGACCATCCTCGACCAGTTCGGCAACCGTGACCTGAAATGGCAGACCACCATAGACCGCAACATAGGTCTCGATTTCCGCACCGACCGCTGGAACTTCGAGTTCGACTATTACGACAAGAACACCGACCCGCTTCTCATAGGCATCTCAGTGCCCCTGTCGACCGGAATCACCGGGCTGTGGAACACCAACCTCGGCATACAGAAGTCGCGCGGCGTGCTCGCATCGGCGCAGTACTACATACTCCGCAACCTCAAGAACCGTCTGACATGGAACGTGCGTGCGACCCTGCGCCATGAGGACATCAAGCTCGACGAGCTCAACGGAGTGCTCGACGACCTGAACCAGGTAGGCAAGAACACCACGACCAAACGCTACTTCGACGGAGCAGACCCTGACGCCATATGGGCAGTGCCCTCAGCCGGCATCGATCCCTCCAACGGTAAGGAGATGTTCGTAAAGAAGGACGGCACATACACCTACGACTACAACCCCGACGACGAGGTGATAGTAGGCAACACCCGCTCCAAGATCGAAGGCACCCTGGGCACCAACTTCAACTACCGCGGACTCACCGTGGGTCTCAACTTCACCTACAAGCTCGGAGGCAAGGCCTTCAACGAGGCACTCTTCAACAAGGTGGAGAACATCACATCCTCACAGATGATCTACAACCAGGACAAACGCGCCTTCTATGACCGCTGGCAGAAGCCGGGCGACCATGCACAGTTCAAGGACATCGCCGACAAGGTCCCGACCCCGATGTCGTCACGCTTCGTGCAGCGCAACAATGTGCTGGCGCTCCAGTCGCTCAACGTGAGCTACGACTTCTACGAATTCGCATCACGCCTGAGGCTTGAATCGCTGCGCCTGTCGTTCTACGCCAACGACCTCTTCTGGTGGTCGACCATCAAGCAGGAACGCGGAACCGCTTACCCGTTTGCCCGCAGCTACACACTCGCACTGTCTTTCTCATTCTAAATCTTAAGGCAACCAAATCATGAAACTACTATATAAATCAATCACCGCGGCTGCACTACTCGCTTTCGGCCTTGCCGCCACCGGCTGCTCCGACTGGCTGGACTACACCCCGAAAGACAAGCAGACCTACGACGAACAGTTCAACAACCGCACAGGATTCCACACCACGGTCAACGGCATCTACAACAACATGACCGGCAGCAGCCTCTACGGCTACAACCTGTCATACGGCGCGCTTGACATAATGGGGCTATGCTACAAGATCGCAAACGCCAGCACCGCCAAATACGAGCTGTGCACAGCGGCCTACACCAGCTCGAACGCCGCATCGACCATCAGCTCCATATGGACCTCGGCCTACAACACCATACTCAACATAAATGTGGTGCTACAGGCACTTGACGACCACCCCGGGGTGCTCCTTCCCGAGGACGAGCAGATGATACGCGGAGAGATGCTCGCCACACGCGCATGCATCCATCTTGACCTGGTGCGCATATTCGGCCCGGTCTACAGCGTCAAGCCCGACGGACTTTCGGTGCCCTATGCCGACAAGCCCGAGATCATCAAGCGCAACCGTCTGAAAGTCGACGACATAATCTACAACAAGATCATTCCCGACCTCACGACAGCACAGAGCCTCCTTAAGGATGTCGACCCGATCCTCACCGAAGGGGTGCTCAACTCCGACGGCGGAGACGAGGGGAACTGGTTCCGCTACCGCCAGCTCCGCATGAACTACTATGCCGCAACCCTCGTGAAGGCACGCGCCTACATATGGGTCAATGACTACACCAACGCCCTCACCGAGGCCAAGAAGATAACCGACGACACCTATGCGCAGGAGTGCTTTCCGTGGGTCGACCCCGTGAAGCTACTCGCCAACAGCAGCAACCCCGACCGCATATTCTCTACCGAATGCCTCTTCGGGTTCTATGACAAAAAAATGTCGGATATATTCGCCCAGAACTTCAACGGCTCTCTCGACGCCGCCGTGGTGCTGAAGCCGCGCGAGGGGTACACGGGAATCCTCTTCCCCAACACGGCCGACTACCGCCGTCAGTCACAGTGGACCGGCAGCACATCCATCGGCAGCAACGAGCTTGACTTCATAAAGTACAAGAGCTTCACCACAAACGAGACCAACCCCGACTTCTGGGCCACTTTCTACGGGCTCATGCGCAAGAGCGAGGCCTACTACATCGCTGCAGAGGCCATAAACGGGCTGGGCGACACCTCCGGAGCCTGCGGATATCTCAACAAGGTCAAGGCCGCCCGCGGCATCGAAGCACTCGAGACCGACTCTCCGGCCGAATTCCTCAAGGAGCTGAAGCTGGAATACCTGCGTGAAATGCGCGGCGAAGGACAGATATTCTTCCTCCACAAGCATTTCAACCAGTCGTTCGCAGCGGCCAACGCCGACTTCAACGGCCATGAGAAAGCCAACCGCGACAACCCCGCAGTATCGATACGCTACAATGTACCCATTCCAACAGGAGAAAACTACTAACAGGCAGAAATCATGAAACTAAGAAACATACTATATTTTGCAGCCGGCTCAGTGCTCGTCTCCACCGCCATGTCATGTTCACAGGAGGAAATAGAACCTTACAGCGGCCCCAAATCCGGCATATTTATCCAGCAGGTAAAGAGCACCAACATGACAGCCGGGCTTGTAGCATCCTACAGAGACACCTACGAGACATCTTTCGCATCGCAGGCTGCAACAACCACCGAAATGCCGATCCGCTTCCAGGTCAGGACCATAGGGGATGTGACCCCGTATCCGCGCAAATACTCGCTTAAGGTCGACGAGGAAGGCACCACGGGTGTAGAGGGCACCGATTTCTCGCTTTCGAGAAACGACTTCATAATCCATCCATACCAGTCGATGGACACATGCATCGTCACCCTGCTGCGCACCCCCACACTGCGCCAGAAGACCCTTGCCGTGAAACTCAGGCTCGAAGCCAACGAGAATTTCGACCTGATATTCGATTCCTACAAGAACTCCGGCTCCTGGCAGATCGACGGCGACACACTGTCGTCACTGACATATACGATCCTGTTCTCGGAAAAATACGAAGAGCCTTTCTATTGGGAGAGTTTCGGTGAAGACTATTTCGGACCGTTTACCGCCGCAAAGATGCTTGAGCTCGAGAAGGTGATGGGATGGACCTACAGTGACTGGAACAACGGTGGAAGCGGCTCATCGAAAGTCCAGTACGGGCGCATGGATTTCGCGGCAAACGCATTCAAGAACCACCTTCAGAAACTCGCCGACGCCGGCACTCCGGTGCGCGATGAGGACGGATCACTTATGCAGCTGCCCGGGTCCTATGCCGTAGACTATTCCGCTTATGAGTAACCCAAAAACTTGAAAAAACGACTATGAAATCAAAAATATTCAATGCGCTTGGGATCCTCACCGCGTCAGTGCTCCTTACCGGCTGCTATGAGGACAAGGGCAATTACGACTATACCGAGATCGAGGAGCTGACCATCACACTCCCCACAGCCATAGAGGCTATGGCAAATGCCGAGAATGTACAGTTCTCGCCGACCGTGGTCTCATCGGCCACCGGAAAGGAAATCTCCGCCGACGACCCCAACTACGAATATGATTGCCGCATATACTACACCCGCACCATCGACGGGATTTCGGAGGTATGGTATGACATCAATCCCGACAAAAAACAGGATGTGGACTTCTTTGTAGAGGCACCGGCCGGCACATATACTCTGTGGTACACCGCAAGGAACAAACACACCGGAATAGAATCCCATGCAAAGGGGTCACTCCGGCTGATCAGTTCGGTGTATGAGGGATGGATGGTGATGTCAAACAACGGTGCTGACAACACGATGCGCCTCGACATGATATTCACCGACTCGAAAGGCCGTGAACTGGTGGCCAAAGGGATCACCGGCACAAAAGTCACGGGACTGACCGACGGCACACAGATAATGTACAACCCAAGCATGTATGCCGGCAAGGAGTTTGTCAACGTCCTTACCAAGTCGGGCAGCTACCGCGTATGGGACAACATGGAGATACTCGCATCCAGCAACCTGAAGCTCCTCGACTTCATCATGCCCACAGTCGAAGGCGACGCGGTCCACGTCTCCCAGATACATTATTATGCAAGCTACGGTCCCACAGCCACAGCTTGCGTCACAAGCGTCGGGAACGCATATGCCATCACCTCATCAGGAGCCGGCGCGTCATACGAATATCCGCTTAACGCAGAAAGCGTAGGGGGAGATCCGACCTACAGGGTGGCTCCGGTGATCGGCACAAGCATGGCCCGTAAAGGGAACTCCTCTTCGGCACTCTTCTATGACATAGACAACAAGCGGTTCATGGGCTGGAGCTACTACGCTCCCAACAAGAAACTGCTGTTCGCGCTCAACGACAACGATGAGGGGCAGCCCCAGGGACTGTTCTCGTTCAATACCGGCATGGACTTCGTCGACATGGAGAGCACACGCTTCTCCGACGGACTGGTCTACACCGTGCTGCAGGACAACACCGGCCACCGGCATGTCTACGGCATCAACCTTTCGGGCTACAACAGCATCAAAAAGGAATCGGCCTACGACAATCTGAGCGGCGAGAACTTCGACACGGCCACCGACTATGCCTTCCATTCCAAGTTCCCCTACATGTTCTACTGCAAGGGTAACAAGGTCTACTCCCACGGACTGGTGGACAACGCAGCCAAGGATGTCCTGACCCTCGACGGCGGGGAGACCATAACGCTGATAAAGTTCAACCTTTACGGTAACATGCAACTCGACATGCTCAACAAATGGAAAGACGAGGAGTTCCAGAACATGCAGTACAAGCTCATCGTATGCTCCAGCACCGGCGGAGAGAACAGCGGCATAGTACGCTTCTACAATGTTGACACCAACGGCAAGCTGACACTCTACAAAGAGTTCAAGGGCCTTGGCGAAAAGATCGTCGACGTGACCTACCGCGAGCGCAGAGGATAGCCTCCGCCCGCCCGGCACATATCACCCGGAGAGCAACAGGGACTGCCCCTTTTTTTGGATTGAGGGCATGTCAGGGTCCCCGCTGCTCTCCGGGCACTTTTTTTCGTCAAATATTCTTATTATATTTGCCGTGATTTCAAAGGTACAATCACTGACATGTCCATCAAGATTCCACGGAAGCTCCGATATCTGCTTCTACGACTTAACATAACAAGGCTGGTGACATTCGGCTATCGCTCGGAGGTGCCCGAGCGCAACATACTCATAGGGTATATCGTATATATGGCACTGGGATTCGCATGCCTGCTGCTCCCGTTCTCGACACGGGATGATGTAAGCTGGATCGACAACCTGTTTACGGCGGCGTCGGCCATATCTACCACAGGGCTCGCCACTGTGGACATAGGCACAAACTACACCTTGTTCGGGCAGTTCATAATCCTCGCGCTGGTACAGTTTGGCGGCATAGGCTACATGACGCTCAGCTCATACGTCATATACCGTGTGACCCACCACACACTGAAACACACCGACAAAGTGGTGAACACATCCATCCCCATACCTTACGGTATGAGAATGCGCGACCTTGTGAACAATGTCATCAACTTCACGCTCATATTCGAGGCACTGGGGTTTGTGGCGTTCTTCATAGCCTTTCATCACGCGGGCGTGAGCATGGCGGGATGGAACGCGCTGTTCGTGTCGGTATCGTCGTTCTGCACGGCAGGCTTCAGCCCGTTTGCCGACTCTCTGTGCAGCTTCAGCGGCAATGTCGCGGTCAATATCACCGTGGCGGTGCTGAGCTATGCCGGCGCAATGGGATTCATAGTGATAACCGACATATCCAACAAGCTCCGCGGCCTCACCTCCTCGCTGACATTCACATCCAAGGTGATACTCCTGATCACCGGTGTCATGACCGTAGGAGGCACCTTGATATTGTCGGTCAGCCCGTCCATCGCGCCGGGAGGGAGTGCCGCCGACAAGGTATGGCTGTCGTTCTTCCAGACCATGTCGGCCATGACCACAGTGGGCTACAACACCATAGACCTCTCGGGACTGCGCGCAGGGCCGATACTGATGTTCTCTCTGATCATGTTCATAGGAGCATCCCCGTCGGGGACGGGAGGCGGCGTGAAATGTACGTCTGTGTCGGCGGTGTGGGGCTTCATACTGTCGAAGCTCGGCCTGAGCGGAGAGGTCACATTCCTGGGTCGCATCATACCCGCCTACCGCGTAGACACGGCACTCACAAGCGTGATCACCTACGGCCTCATGATATTCACAGGATGTGTCGTGCTCTCCTACAGCGAGCCGTTCAGGCTGTCGCAGATACTGTTTGAAGTCACCTCCGCGATAGGCACCGTAGGGCTCAGCACCGGGATCACCGCCGAGCTGTCGGCCATAGGGAAGCTGGCCATAATCGTCCTCATGTACATAGGGCGCGTGGGGGTGGTGACCTTCGGGTCGGCACTGCTGATCCGCACCCGCGCCCGCGAGCGCGGCAACATGCACAGGTCAGACCTCGTGGCATAGCGGAACCCTCCTCACACAGAATCTCCATAATTATTCCACAATAATTCAACTATTCCACAATAATTCTACCCGGCGAGGTAATTTCAGCGAATATCAGGACGGGATATCGCAGTTTTTTCGTAATTTTGTGGGATTAATCCCTAATCCGCCTATTGAAGATGCATCCAGTCAAGCAGTTGAGATTGCTCTTAGCGATGGCAGCAGCGGCCGTGACGGTAGCCTGTGCCAATATGGGCCGCCCTGAAGGTGGGCCCCGTGACGAGTTGCCGCCCGTGTATGTGCGGTCCAACCCCGCCTTGGGACAGCTCAATTTCAAGGGCAACAAGATCACCGTAGACTTTGACGAGAACATACAGCTCGACGATGCCATGAACAAGATCGTGGTGTCGCCCGCACAGCACACCACCCCTGCCATATCGTCGAACGGGCGTCGCGTCACCATAGAGCTTCGCGACACTCTCATCCCCAACACCACCTACACCCTTGATTTCGCCGATGCTGTCAAGGACCTCAACGAAGGCAACGTGCTCGACGGGTTTGCCATGGACTTTGCCACGGGCGACACCATCGACACCCTGCGCATATCGGGCATGGTGTTCGAGGCCCGCACCCTCGAGCCGGCCCAGGGAATGCTCGTGGGGGTGTACTCCAACCTCTCCGACACAGCCATCTCCACCCTCCCGTTCGAGCGCATCACCAAGACCAACCAGCTGGGGCAGTTCACCCTTCGCAACCTCAAGGCCGGCACCTACAGGGTGTATGCCCTCAACGACGTCAACCGCGACTACCACTGGGACCGATCGGAGGATGTGGCGTTCTACGATGTCGCCGTGTCGCCAAGTTCCGAGCCCACGGTGATCACTGACACCCTCACGCGCCACACCGGCGAGAGGGACTCGCTCGTAATGCGCGACGCCACGCGCTTCCTGCCCGACGACCTCCTGCTGACATGGTTCAACGAGGGGTATGCCTCGCAGTACCTCAGGGACTACAAGCGGCCCGAGAGGAACAAGCTGACATTCCAGTTCGGAGCCAAGTCAGACACGCTCCCCATACTGCGCCTTCTCAACACCCACCGCGCGGGCGACGAGATATCCACCTGGGCCACCCTCGACGCGTCGCCCACCCTCGACACCCTTACCTACTGGATATCCGACACGTCGCTCGTGTCGCTCGACTCTATAACCCTCGAGGCCACCTACCTGCGCACCGACACCCTCGACAATCTCGTGTGGGGGACTGACACGCTGAAGTTCAACATGCGCCCCGAGAAAAAGAAAAAGGAGAAGAAAAAGAAGAAAAAAGATGACGAGGAGGCCGACACAATCCCGCCGGTGCCCCACATGGAGCTGAGGATGCTCTCAGGGAGCAGTCAGGATCTTCACAAGGGGCTGACACTCTCAGCAGGATCGCCCGTAGTGCGATTTGACACCGCAGCCATACACCTGGAGATACAGGTCGACACGCTGTGGTACCGCATAGTGCCCCCGAAGTTCACGCGCCCCGAGCCGCTGCGCCCCATGGTGTTCACCGCACCTTACAAATGGGAGGAGGGTACAAAATACCGCCTCACCATCGACTCCGCAGCCGTGAACGACATATACGGGCTCGACAACGCACAGCTTGTCCATGAGTTCACCACCAAGAAGAGCGAGGACTACTCGGCGATATCGTTCAACGTGTCAGGCCTTGACGGCCGCAAGGGGATAGTGGAGGTGCTCAGCAGCTCCGACAAGCCGGTGGCTTCAGCTCCGGTGAACGGAGACCTCGCCACGATACGCTATCTGAGCCCCGGCACATATTACGCGCGGCTCTTCATCGACGCCAACGATGACGGCGAATGGACCACAGGGTCCATAACCGACTCCATACAGCCCGAAGAGGTGTACTATTACCCCAAGAAGATCAATCTGAAGAAGAACTGGACCATCGAGCAGAGCTGGAACATCAACGAGCTTCCGGTGGACCAGCAGAAGCCACAGGAGATAAAGAAGAACAAGCCCAAGCGCAAGAAAGGTGACCCGGAGGAGCGTCCGACCGACGACGAGGAGGAGGACGAATTCTTCGACGACCCGTTCATGAACTCGGCGACCCGCAGCGGCAACCTCCTCAACGGCAACGGCTACAACAACAACGACTACAGATACAGGAATTACTAACGAGGCTGTTTAACAACGACATCCAAGCTGAATGCACCCCACCGGACAACATAACATAGCCAGACACAGGAGCTCTCCGCTGAGCTTCCTGCTGAAATACGGCGTCCCGGCGATAATCACTGTCGGGCTATGCTATCTGCTCGTCAAGGGGACCGACCTGCATGAGATGTGGCACACCATCCGCACCGAGTGCGACTTCCGCTGGATAGGGGCCAATCTAGCCCTCGTGATAGGCGCGCAGGTGGCACGCGCCGCCCGCTGGAGGCTCCAGCTGCGCGCCCTCGGCATCAGGGTGTCACTGTGGGTGCTCACGCTGAGCGTGTTCGGCACCTATGCGGTCAATCTCGTGTTCCCCCGTCTGGGAGAGATATGGCGCACAGGCTTCATAGCCGCCCGTGAGAAGGCACCGTTCACCACCGTATTCGGCTCCATGGTGGCCGACCGTCTCGCCGACACCATAGCCATAGGCTTGATATCGCTTGCCACCTTTGCCATGGCGGGGCCTCAGCTCATGTCCTATCTGGGCCATAGCCCGGAAAAGCTCTCGGGCATAGGCCGACTGCTCTCGTCCCCCATGCTCTGGGGGGCTCTGGCGGCATGCACGGCCATAGCCGTGTGGGCGTGCATGCGTTTCACCGGAAGCAGGGTCATGACCACCCTCCGCAGAGTATGGCAAGAGCTCTGGAAGGGTTTTGCCGTAATCACCCGTATGCGCGGCAAAGGGGAGTGGCTGTTCTATACCATCATATTATGGGGGTGCTACATGGCAGGGCTCGGATGCGCGTTCATGTCATTTCCGCTCACATCCGAGGTCATAGCCGTCCACGGGCTCACCTCACTGCTTGTGTGCTTCGTCCTCACGAGCCTGTCGATGCTCGTCCCCTCCAACGGCGGCATCGGGCCCTGGCAGTGGGCCATGATATTCGGGCTCGGGCTTTATTCGGCAGGGATCCCCGGGCTTGACAAGGGATACATGACCTCGTTTGCCAACCTTGCCCTCAGTGTTCAGACCATCAGTTCCATCATCCTCGGGCTCTTCACTTTCACATGGATAACCCTGGACAAACGCTCAAAAAAATGAAATGGATCAACGACCATGACGATTATTTCCTCCGGGACTTCAACAACAGGAAGGACGGGGAGGACACAGCCGGCAAAAGTGACGGAGAGAGCGTGACACCCGGCAGCGCCTCCGACGGCAAAGCGGAGCAGACCCAGGGTGCGGGCTCACAGGGGTCCGCATCCCAGGAATTCTCCTTCACAGGCGGCAGCGACAGCGACAACACCATGCCGGAGGCCGCAGCAGCCCAGGAGACCCCGATGAAAAAGCGCAGCCGCGCGCGCCGCAGGCTCGTGTGGTTCGCGCTCATAGTGGCGGCAGTGCTTTTCGTGGCGTTCTACATCCGCTATTTCGTCCCCTACACATCCGACACCCTCACCACAGGCTATGTCACACTCGTCGAGAAGCGCGGCATCTTCTTCAAGACCTTCGAGGGGGAGATGATATCCGAGAGCCATCTCAACGACACATCCAAAGTGTACTCGCGCGACTTCTACTTCTCCATACCCAATGACTCTCTGGGACGCCTCATACAGTCCTATCAGGGCACCGGGCAGAAAGTCACGCTCACAACACAGAAATATTACGGCACCCTCCCCTGGCGCGGCTCGCAGAAGACCGTAGTCACCGGAGTGTCGGTAAAATGACCTCACAATGAACCTTCGCATATTTCCACCCGAAGATTTCCTTGAAGCCCGTGTCACGCTCCCTCTGTCCAAGAGCATGAGCGCGCGCGCCCTCATAATCAACGCCCTCACCCCCGGCTCCGCGCCCTTGGGCAATGTAGCCTCGTGTGACGACACCGACGCCCTTGTAGCGGCACTTCAGGGTGACAGCCGGTCCATGAGCCGGACAGTCGACGTGGGCGCGGCCGGCACCACCATGCGTTTTCTCACAGCCTACTACGCATGCCGCCCCGGGTGTGACATCACCCTCGACGGATCGTCACGCATGCGCCAACGCCCCATCAAGGTGCTTGTCGACGCTCTTCGGGCCCTCGGAGCCGACATAACGTATGCCGGAGAAGAGGGCTTCCCGCCGCTCCGCATACGCGGCAGAGAGCTGCGCGGAGGGGAACTGACGCTCGACGCGTCAGTAAGCTCGCAGTACATATCGGCACTGCTCATGACCGCCCCGGTCATGACCGGAGGCCTGAAGCTGACACTCACCGGAGAGATCGCATCGCGCCCCTACATACTCATGACTCTCAGGATGATGAAAGACTATGGAGTGGACAGCGAGTTCTACCTCAACACCATAACAGTCCCTGCGGCAGCATCCTACAAGGCCCCGGCATCGCCACTCCGCATAGAGGGTGACTGGAGCGCGGCAGCCGCATGGTATGAGATCACGGCACTTTCGGCCGGGGCCGTGAGCATCGACAATCTCGCCAAGGACTCATGCCAGGGTGACCGCTGCCTCGCCGACATATATGCCAGGCTCGGTGTGGACACCGACTGGGAGGGGGAGGACGGCGGTACAGACCTCCTTGCCAACCCCGATGCCGATGCACGCGCAAGCATAGACTTCTCCGACTGCCCCGATCTCGCGCAGTACGTCACCGTGACATGCGCCATGCTCGGCATACCGTTCAGCTTCACCGGGCTGCACACTCTCGCCATAAAGGAGACCGACCGCGTGGCTGCACTGAAAAACGAGATGGCAAAACTCGGCATGATACTCGACGACAGCATCCCCGGGACACTCCGCTGGGACGGGAGCAGAGTACGCATAACCGAGATGCCCGTCTTCGACACCTATGCCGACCACCGCATGGCGATGTGTCTCGCCCCGGTGGCACTTTACATCCCCGGCATAGTAATACGTGACGCGGAGGTGGTGAGCAAAAGCTATCCGGGATTCTGGGATGACCTCGCCGCGGCGGGATTCACGTTGGCCGAGCTGCCTGACACCCCCGAGACCACGATTGACCGGGACGGACGCCCGAACGACGGAGCCGGAAAGGGGGAGGAAAGATGACCGGAGCCTTGATAATACTGGCTGTGACCGTCATTGCCGGCGTGCTGCTGTATATCCACCACCGTTACACCTCAGGCAGCGGAGAGGACGCCTCTCAGGAGACGACCGTCCCCACCCCCAAAGATGAGAGCACAGGCGCAGAGGAATGCTGCGGAAGGCACGCCGTGTGCGAAAAAGCCATGCCGCAGACCGCCTCCACCCTCTATTACGATGACGAGGAGCTCGACCGCTTCGCCGGCACTGACCCCGAAAGCTACACCGACAGCGACATTGAGGAATTCCGCGAGATACTTTACACACTCCGCCACGAGGAGGTCTACAGCTGGGGAGCCGCCCTCACCCGGCGCAACATCCCCCTGCCGCTGCAGCTGCGCGACGAGTGGGTGATGCTGTGTGAATAACACACTGAATGACATGGAACTGTTTCATTACGATTTCTTTCTCAACGCACTGATGGCCGTGGTGCTTCTCAGCATCTCATCGGCCATGATAGGTACATATATAATCAGCCGGCGGCTCGTGTCGATATCCGGAGGTGTCACCCACGCATGCTTCGGGGGCCTCGGCCTCGGCTACTTCCTGGGGGTCAGCCCGGTGGCCATGGCCGCACTTTTTGCCATAGGTTCCTCTCTGGGAGTGCAGTGGATGGCGTCGCGCCAACAGGTGCGCGAGGACTCGGCCATAGCGGTCATCTGGGCCATAGGTATGGCAGTTGGCACCCTTTTCATATTCCTCACTCCGGGATATGTACCCGAGCTCAACTCGTTTCTGTTCGGCAACATCCTCACCATCACCCGCAGCGACCTGTGGGCATTCCTGCTGTTCACGATAGTGCTGACACTGTTCATGTCGGCGCGCTACAAGCAGATAGTCACATGCGCGTTCGACGCTGACTTCGCCCGCGTGCGCCGCCTCCCGGTAACGTTCATCAACACAGCCATGACAGTGCTTGTGGCAGTGTGCATAGTGCTGACCATACGCCTCGTCGGGGTGATGCTGCTTATGTCGATGTTCTCCCTCCCGCAGATGACGGCCGAGACCATGGCAAGACGCTTCGGATCCATAATGCGTCTGTCCATAGCGGTATCGCTTCTCTGCTCCATCTCGGGACTCATGCTTGCCACCGTGATCAACGTGCCCTGCTCCGCACTCATAGTCCTCACGATGGCCTCGGTGTATATCGCCGCCCGCGCAGCAGCCTCCGTCAGGGAAAGATTTCACCGAAATAATTTACCGGGAAATCGTTAAATTACCCTGCCATACTTTTGTATTATAGTGAAAATATTGTACCTTTGTGCGTTAATTGCGCAAGGAGCCCCCGTGCGCACATATTACCGTACCAGACCGAATAATCAAAATCATCTAAACATAGAATGGCAACACTCGAAAAAATCCGTAGCAAGTCAGTGCTCTTGCTGATCATCGTTGGAGCCGCCTTGCTGGCTTTTATCATCGGTGACTTCTTCACCTCGGGGCGAACACTCTTCGGCACCGGGACCACCATCGCCGAAGTAGGCGACCAGAAAGTAGATGTACAGGAATTCCAGCGTCGCGTCCAGGAGGCCTCACAGCAGGCCCAGCAGAGCGGACAGCGCATCGACAACGCACTGCTGCAGCAGCAGGTGCTTGACGCGATGATCGCCGAGAAACTCTTCAACCAGGAGGCACGCGAACTCGGACTCACCGTCACCGACGCTGAACTCACCGAAATGATGGTGGGAAAAAATTCAGCCTATGTCGACCGCATGGTGCAGCAGCAGCTCGGCCTGCCCGACGCCGCAACAGCCCACGACATGGCTTTCAACCCCACAAAATACGGCATGCCTCAGGACCAGGCTCTTCAGCTACAGCAGTACTGGCTGCAGATGGAGCAGAGCGTAGAGAAGATGCTTCTGCAGCAGAAGTTCCAGAACCTCTTCACAGGGCTTCTGACAGCCAACGATCTTGACGCCAAGGCTCTCTATGACGAGAACAACCCCACAGCCAACGTCATATACGCCAAGAAGGAACTCTCCTCGCTCAAGGATGACGAGTTCCCCGTGGACGGCTCAGACATAAAGAAACTCTACGAGTCAGAGAAGAACCGCTATGCTCTCACCGAGCCCATGCGCCTTGTCAACTATATATCGGTCAACATCATCCCCTCCCAGGCCGACATACTTGCCGGACAGAAGAAGGTGGAGGACGCACTGCTCGCGCTCAACAGCCAGCCCGAGACACAGGGCCTGAGCGAGATGCCCGAGTTCATCGCCGAACGACAGATGCTCTCACAGGCCGATGTCGACAAGCAGACCCGCCTCAAAAGCGCGCTTGACTCCCTCTCGGTGGGCCGCGCCACACTCGTAAGCAAGACCGGCAACGACTACACCATAGCCAAGCTCATCGGCAAGACACAGCAGCCCGACAAAGTGACCATCGACTTCATGGCCGTGCAGGGAAGCAAAGCCCAGATCGACTCGCTCGCAGGACTCCTCAACAGCGGAGCCTCCTTCGACTCCATAGCATCTTCACCCCTCGTGGCTCAGTCACAGAAAGAGATGGAGGTATCGCTCCTCGACGCCAACTCGGCAGCCGTTAAGGAGCTTATAGCCGACCGCGCCGAAGGTGTCTACTTCACGCCTGACACACTCTCAGAGAACGGACGCATCATGCGCATAGCTAAGCGCAACGCCCCCACAACCGTCTACGACATTGCCACAGTAAACTTCACCACCGAGCCCTCCAACGCCACAGTGAACGAGCTCGAGTCAAAGCTCCAGAACTATGTCACCGCCCACAAGAACGCCCGCGAGTTCGCCGACAGCGCACAGGCCGGCGGCTACACAGTATTCCCCTTCTATGTGTCGGCATCCAGCCCGTCGATGGGCAACGTCACCGACAGCCACTCGGCCGTGGCATGGGCCATGGAAGCCGACAAGGGTGACGTGTCACAGGTGTTCGGCGACATACAGAGCGGCAACTTCATGGCCGTGGCCCTCGAAGACATCTACGAGGACTACACCCCCGCACGCGACCCGCAGCTCAATGACGCGCTTGCACGCCGCGCCCGCAACGACAAGAAAGCAGCCAAACTCATAGCAGACTATGCCGGCAAGGCCAAGGATGTGGCAGGATACGCAAAACTCATGGGAGCCGAGGTAGACACAACCACAGTCAACTTCGGACAGCAGTTCGTGCCCGGCATCGGCATGGGTGAGAGCGAGCTTCAGGGACGCGTGGCAACAGCCAAGGCCGGAGACCTCATAGGCCCGCTTCAGGGCAACAACGCCGTGATAGTGCTTCAGGTGACCGGCATCGACAACGAGGGACGCCCCTTCGACCTCAACGAGAACACCGTGCGCTACATGCAGCAGCGTGGCGCAGGCCGCATGGGCGGCAACCTTCCCGCCATACTCATAGGGAACAAGAAGGTCAAGAACAACATGACCGTATTCTACAAGTAAACAGCGTCACGACAGCCTGACGCCCACAAAAAACGAAGGGCGCACGACTGTCCGACATACATAAACCACACAGGGCACCATCGCCACGAAGAGCCTGAACGAGGCTTGACGGCGATGGTGCCCTGTGTCGTCAAGCCCCTGCAATCCGCCTTATAATCACCTGAAAATTAGCTTTGGTGCTTTGGAGTATTTTTTGTAACTTTGCTCCCCAAATAATCCAACCATACCGATATGGAAAATAAAGAAATCGTGCTCTCGGGCATCCGTGCCACGGGCAATCTGCACCTGGGCAACTACTACGGAGCCCTCAACAAGTTCGTAAAGATGCAGGATGACTATGACTGCCTCTACTTCATAGCTGACCTTCACGCACTTACCACCAATCCCGACCCCAAGGCCCTTCACGAGAACGTACACAATATCCTCGCCGAATATCTTGCAGCGGGCGTCGACCCCGACAAAGCCACCATATTCGTGCAGAGCGACATACCTGAAATATCCGAGATGTACCTGCTGCTCAACATGCATGTAGGTATCGGAGAGCTGATGCGCACAACGTCGTTCAAGGACAAAGCCCGCAAGCAGCTCGGCATCACCGACGACTCGCAGGACATAGAGAAGCAGATAATCGGAGCCGACACCAACAAGCGCGTCAACGCCGGACTGCTCACCTACCCCACACTTATGGCCGTGGACATCCTCATACAGAAAGCCCACAAGGTGCCCGTCGGAAAGGATCAGGAACAACATCTTGAGCTGACACGACGCTTTGCACGCCGCTTCAACTCATTCTACGGCGTAGACCTGTTCCCCGAACCGGAGAACTTCAATTT
This sequence comes from uncultured Duncaniella sp., assembly GCA_910588795.1. Lineage (GTDB taxonomy): Bacteria > Bacteroidota > Bacteroidia > Bacteroidales > Muribaculaceae > Duncaniella. The sequence goes on from CAJURI010000001.1 coordinate 52,082, forward strand.
CGGCGACCACGCAGTAAAGGTGCCCGGACTCGACGGCTCAGGCAAGATGGGCAAAAGCGAGGGCAACTGCATATATCTCGTCGACGAAGAGAAGGTGCTGCGCAAGAAAGTGATGCGCGCAAAGACCGACGAAGGCCCCAAGGAACCGGGCACCCCTGTGTCAGAGCCTGTGGAAAACCTCTTCACACTGCTCGAACTGACCTCCGGCCCCGAAGTGGTGCAGCAGTACCGCGATGCCTATGCCGACTGCTCCATACGCTACGGAGACCTCAAGAAACAGCTTGCCGACGACATACTCAAAGTGACAACCCCCATACGCGAACGCTACAAAGAGATCCGCGCCGACGAGGCCTACATAGCGAAAGTGGTGAAGCAAGGGGCCGAACGCGCCCGCGAGCGCGCCTCAAAGACCCTCGCCGAAGTGCGCGAGGCCATGGGCATAATCCGCTTCAAAGGTTAAAAGATTACGTAAAAGCACATAAAGTAAACAGAGTTGAAACGCTACAACCTCATCAACGACATCATAGGGTGGTTCTGCTTCGCAGTGGCAGCGGTGACATATCTCCTCACCGTGGAGCCCACGGCAAGCTTCTGGGACTGCCCCGAGTTCATATCCCAGGGATACAAACTCGAAGTGGGACACCCGCCGGGCAACCCCATCTTCATGCTCGCGGCACGCTTCTTCGTCAACTTTGCCTTCGGTGACATCACCAAAGTGGCACTTATGGTCAACTCAATGTCGGCACTCCTGTCGGCAGGCACCATACTGCTGCTGTTCTGGACCGTCACACACCTGGTGAAGCGGCTTATAGTCAGGGATGAAGCGTCAGAGGTCACCCTTACTCAGATGCTCGTGATATTCGGGTCAGGCATATGCGGCGCGCTCGCCTACACGTGGAGCGACACGTTCTGGTTCTCGGCCGTCGAGGGTGAGGTATACGCCTTCTCGTCGTTCTGTACGGCACTCGTATTCTGGCTCATACTCAAATGGGAAAACCGCGCCGACCAGCCGCACAGCGACAAATATCTCATACTCATAGCCTATGTGATAGGAATATCCATAGCCGTGCACCTGCTCAACCTCCTGTGCATCCCCGCCATAGGACTCGTGATATATTACCGTCTGTGGAAGGACACCGACGCCACCGGCTCGCTCGTCGCCCTCGCAGTCTCAGGCATAGTGGTGGGACTGATACTCTACGGACTTGTGCCGGGATTCATCGAAGTGTCCCAATACTTCGAGCTCTTCTTTGTCAACACCCTGGGCTTCAGCTACAACGTAGGCGTGCTTGTCTATGCCATCCTCGCAGTGGCATCGTTCATATGGGCCATACGCGAGCTTTACAGCCAGACGAGCGTCAGGCGCATACGCTGGAGCGTGGCTCTGAGCATCCTGCTCTCAGGCATACCCTTCATAGGCAACAGCATGTGGATCCCCGTAGTGATAATGGGCGGGGTCATAGGCTATCTGTTCTGGGCCAAGAAGATCCCCGTGAGGATACTCAACCTTGTGGTGATGAGCATCTTCGTGATATTCATAGGCTATTCGAGCTACGCGCTTCTGCTCATAAGGTCGACGGCCAATCCGCCGATGAACCAGAACGCCCCCGACAATGTGTTCGCGCTCGCATCCTACCTCAACCGTGAGCAGTACGGCGAACGCCCCCTTTTCTACGGACAGACCAACCAGTCAAGCGTGGTCTACGAAGCCGATCCCTCGGGACAGCTCTCCCCACAGTACACCGACGGCGCGCCACAGTACTCCAAAGTCACCAAGTCGTCACCCGACGAGCCTGACCGCTACATATTCCAGGGCTACAAGAAGAACTACCGCATGAGCCCCGAGCTCGACATGCTATTCCCGCGCATCTACAGCGGGGCGCACACACAGGCCTACTCCGACTGGATAGGAGGCCTCAGAGGCACCCCCGTCAAAGCGACACAGTATGTCGACGCCAACGGCAATGTGCTCCAGTACACCGACCGTATCAAGCCCACATTCGGCGAGAGCCTACGCTTCTTCCTCGTGTACCAGCTCAATCATATGTACTGGCGTTACTTCATGTGGAACTTCGCAGGACGCCAGAACGACATACAGGGCAACGGCGAGGTGAACCACGGCAACTGGATCTCCGGAATACCGTTCATCGACACCCCGCGCCTTGGCGACCAGAGCCTCCTCCCCTACAGCGAAGGGGAAGGGAACGCCGGCCACAACGTGTTCTATATGCTCCCGCTCATCCTCGGCATCATAGGCCTCGGATGGCAGGCATTCATCTCCAAGAGGGGTATAGAGCAGTTCTGGGTAGTGTTCTTCCTTTTCTTCATGACAGGAATAGCCATAGTGCTGTATCTCAACCAGACCCCCTCGCAGCCTCGTGAACGCGACTACGCCTTCGCCGGCTCGTTCTACGCTTATGCGATATGGATAGGGATGGGAGTCGCCGGAGTGTGGAAGCTCCTGTGCATGGCTATGGAAAAGAAGAAAGCCACAGCGAAGGGAGGAGCCGACTCCACGGAGGAAGACACCGTCTCCGGCAAAGCATCACTGACAGCCGCCATAGTGGCATGCGTCATAGGTCTTGCCGTGCCCTTGCAGATGGTGTCGCAGACCTGGGACGACCATGACCGGTCAGGCAGATACACCACACGCGACTTCGGCATGAATTACCTTGACTCGGTGGACGAGAACGGCATAATATTCACCAACGGCGACAACGACACCTTCCCCCTGTGGTACGCGCAGGAGGTGGAGGGACACCGCACCGATGTGAAGGTTGTCAACCTCAGCTACCTAACCACCGATTGGTATGCCAATCAGGTGAAGCACCCGTCATATGACGCCGCAGGAATAGAGACCCTTGCCAAGCCCGAGGACTATGCCTACGACCGTATGAACTTCAACTACTTCGCCACCGACGCCGATACCACGGCTGTGCTCGTGGAGTCATCGCTCGCCCAGCTCTACGACTCCGGATCGAGCCGCAACGCATGGGGGGCTCCGATGATGAAGTACACCAACATGTACATACCCGTCGACCTCGATGCGGCAGTCAAGTCGGGACGCATCACCCAGGCCGAGGCCCGTCAGGCCCAGCCGGTGATCTCGGTGGACATGAACAACGACCGCGAGGCCTCGGGGCACGGAGGCATGACCTTGAGCCAGGTGCTTAGCCTCGACATGATCAACACCTCCATCAGGAACGGCTGGAACCGCCCCATATATTTCGCATCCACCGTGCCGTCCGACTATTATCTCGGCCTTCAGCCTTACATGCGCTCCACAGGCATGGCTTATGAGATAACCCCGGTGATCAACGACGAGAACACCGACTACGACATAGCCGCAGTCAACACCGACAAGACCTACCGCAACATCACCGAGAAATTCCGCTGGGGAGGCCTTGACAAGGTGACGGAACCCGGCCAGATATATCTCGACGAGACAGTGAGACGCATGGTCACGACCACGCGGTCCTACATACTTCAGGCAGCGACAGCCCTCATCAACGAGGCCGTCATGGCTGAACGCGCCGACAGCACCGCCGTGAGCGACGAGGACAGAGCCACTCTCGACGCCTACAAGGCCGACAGGTATGCCAAGTCGCTCAACCTCCTGAAACTCATGGAGGAGAAACTTCCCGAAGCGGCATCGCCCTACGCCGTGCAGATACCGCAGAAGATGGCACAGCTGTATGCCCGCATAGGGCTGGCGACAGGCAACAAGGAAGCGTCGGCCCACGCGCTCGAACTGCTCGAGAAGGAGCTGCGCCGCTATGCCCGCAACGTGAAATACTACCAGAGCCTCGACCCGTGGCAGTACTCTACACTGCAGCAGACCGACAGGTATGCCGAGACATATTATATGGTATATCTCCTGCAGGACTATACCGATGCCGGAGGTGACGCAGAGGCAATGATCCGCGACCTCGAAGACCTGGGGGTCAACTTTGACCGCATAGTCTCGATCATAGAGCAAAGCGACGCCAAAGCCAAATAACACACAGACTAATGGACAACAGAAAACTAAGAGTGGGCATCACCCACGGTGACATAAACGGCATAGGCTACGAGATAATCCTCAAGACACTTGAGGATACCCGCATAGCCGAGCTGTGCACCCCCATAGTGTACGGTTCGGCCAAGATCGCCGCCTTCTACCGCAAGCTGCTGGAGCTGCCGGAAGTGAAATTCAACCAGATAGACACCCCCTCGGAAGCCAATTCCAACGGCGAGCACAACTACATGATCAACGTCGTGCCCGAGAACGTCATTCCGGAGCCGGGCCAATGCACCCGGGCAGGGGGAGCCGCGGCTCTGTCGGCTCTCGAGCGCGCCGCATCCGACCTCAGGGAAGGACTGATCGACGTGCTCGTCACATGCCCCATAAGCAAAGACGCCATCCACGGCGAAGAATTCTCATTCACAGGGCACACCGAGTTCCTTGAGGACCGTGTGGGAGAAGGAGCCAAAGCCATGATGATAATGGCGGGGGAGAATCTGCGTGTGGCACTCGTGACCATACACAAGTCGCTCGCCGACGTGAGCGGCAACGTGACCCGCGAGGCTGTATATGACAGCATCATGCGCTTCAACCGGTCACTCATATCCGACTTCGGCATACACTCCCCGCGCATAGCGGTGATGTCGCTCAACCCTCATGCCGGAGACAACGGCGTGATAGGCACCGAGGACAACGACATAATCGCACCCGCAATAGCGGAAGCCTACAAGAAACATGTCTTCGCCTTCGGCCCGTATGCCGCCGACGGTTTCTTCGGCAGCGGCAACTACAGAAAGTTTGACGGGATTCTCGCCATGTATCATGACCAGGGCCTCATACCGTTCAAGCTGCTCGAAGCCGAAAGGGGGATCAACTTCACCGCCGGGCTGCCCGTTGTGCGCACATCGCCCGACCATGGCACCGCTTTCGACATTGCCGGCAAAGGGGAAGCAGATCCGCAATCGCTGAGAGAAGCCATATACATGGCCATCGACATATACCGCAACCGCCGGCGCGAGGAGGAGGCGAACGCCAATCCGCTGAAAAAACAGAACTTCGACCGCGGGACCAAGGAATAGACCGACACACACCGACCAAGAGCTGTCACAAAAAACTATCGAGCAATGCACTACGCCATAATAGCCGCCGGAGAAGGCTCGCGCCTGAGAGAGGAAGGGATCGATGTCCCCAAGCCTCTGGTGCGCATAGGGGGAGTGACCCTGCTCGAAAGACTAATCGACATGTTCCGCTCACAGCCTGACTGCGAGGAGGTAAGCGTGATAATCAATCCGGCGTCAAGAAGGCATGTTCTGTACAGCGAAACTGACACAGACGCTCCTTGGGCCGGAGCCGACAATGTGATATTCGGCACCACACGGGGATCAATGCACAGCCTCGCCGCGATGAAGCCGTTCCTGTCAGGATGCACGGCATTCTGCCTCACCACAGTCGATACCGTGTTCCGTCCCGAAGAATTTGACCTATACCTCCAACGCTTCCGCAACGACAGCGGAGCCGACGGATACATGGCAGTCACCGACTATATCGACGATGAAAAGCCACTGTATATCTCGACCGATGAGGATGGGATCATAACAGGATTCTTCGATGCCCCGCACCACGACACCACATACGTGTCGGGAGGCGTGTACACCCTGCCGGTGTCAGCACTCGACATACTCGACGAATGCGTGAAAGCCGGCATGACACGCATGCGCGACTTCCAGCGGGCACTCTCGGCGTCGGGCATGCGCCTCAGAGCCTACCGGTTCAGCCGCATCATAGACATCGACCACGCCGGCGACATACCCAAAGCCGAACAACTCGCCAATCCAACAGCCAATCAACCATCATCACTATGGCGGACATCAAAATAGCTGCGATCCTCCGTGCCGGAGCATATTCGCCCAACCACATAGGCAACGACGCTGCAATCCTCAACCTCACATGCGAGCAGCTGCGCAAGCGAGGCTGTGAGGTCAAGACCTACTCAGAAGAGCAGCTCATAGCCGGAGCCGTCAGGGAGCCGATAATAATACACATGTGCCGTGACCAACGCTCATTCCCAATACTGCAGGGATTCGAGGACGAGGGGAGACTTGTGATCAACTCGGGCTACGGGGTGGAGAACTGCACCCGCGAACGCCTCACACGCATACTTCTCGGCTCGGGCATACCCTATCCCGAAAGCCTGATGGTCAACACCAACCAGACCGTCACCGAGCAGATGGAACGCATAGGGATGCAGCGCGCATGGATAAAACGAGGTGACCTCTACGCCATGCACAAGGAGGACGTGACATATGTGCGCCATCCCGAAGAGGCCCAGGAGGTGTTGCAGGAATACTTCCTACGCGGCATAAAGCGGGCGGTCATCAACCGGCATCTCGACGGCGACCAGGTGAAATTCTACGGCGTCAGGGACACTGACTACTTCTACTACTTCTTCCCTTTCGAGAAGAGCTACTCGGCCAAGGGTGACGACCGCGCGTCGTCGAAGAAAAGCGAGGAGACCCGATTTGACCTTCCGGCATTCCACGAGACATGCAACCGTGCGGCCGACATACTCGACATACGCATCTACGGGGGTGACGCCATCATCGATGCCGACGGCACTTTCCGCATAATAGACTTCAACGACTGGCCGAGCTTCGCGCCATGCCGTGTGGAGGCATCGGCGGTGATAGCGAGAGCCATACTCGCCGAAATCAAGAAACACAAGTAAACCCCAAACGTGACACCATATGTCCAACATAACCAAGATCAAGAACCGGTTTCTCAACGGCGGTGACATCGTGACCACCTTCCTGCGGTCATCCATATCGTCGCAGATAGCCTCATGGATCGACATGGGTGTGGGATTCGTATTCTTCGCATTCGTGCATCTCGCGCCATGGATATCCACGGCCATCGGAGCGATGTGCGGCGGCATAGTGAACTGCTGCATCAACTACCGGTTCACCTTCCATGCCTCCGACATACCTGTCAAGGCCGTGGCGGTGAAATATGCCATGGTATGGTTAGGCTCGCTCCTGCTCAATGTCTACGGAACACAGCTCGCCTATGACGTGCTCGACAATCTCACATTTCTTCAGGACCTCGGCTTCAAGCCCAACGGCTACTATGCTGCTGCGCGTCTGAGCGTGTCGCTCATAGTGTCGATATTCTGGAACTTCCTGATGCAGAAGAATTTCGTGTACCGTCACACGGGATTCGACCCTCACGCCATACGCTTTGTCAACCTCTTCCTGCATCCCACAAAACCAAGCCCGGAAAACACCCGGCACAATAACAACGATTAGTTCTCTCTACCATCACCATTTACACAAGCCATGTCTGAATCAGATATTACAATGCAACCCAAGACATCAACATTCAAGAAGATGCGCGACGCCCTGCAGCAGGGCATATACTGCGTGATCAACCCGTTTGTACGTTTGCTCATACGCATAGGCGTGACCCCCAACATGGTCACCACCATAGGACTCCTCGGCAACATAGCCGCCGCGGTCATACTTGTCTACGCAGGCTACACAGGCTCGCCCGAACATATGAACTATCCGCTCGTGACATGGGCCGGAGGGGTGATAATATTCTTCTCGCTGTTCGACATGCTCGACGGACAGGTGGCGCGCCTCGGCGGCATGACCTCGGTGTTCGGCGCGATGTATGACTCGGTGCTCGACCGCTACTGCGAGCTGTTCACCCTCGGCGGTATCAGCTATTACCTGATCCAGACCGGATATGTGGGCGGCGCGCTCATCACGTTTGTCGCTCTCGTGGGTTCCATCATGGTGAGCTACGTGAGGGCACGCGCCGAAGGCCTCGGCCTCGAATGCAAGATAGGGTTCATGCAGAGGCCCGAACGTGTGGTGGTGACAAGCTTAGGGGCACTCGCCACAGGCATCACAGGCCAATGCGCCGATCCGGCAGGATTTGACGCGACGACAATCCTGATAGTGGCCATGGGGATCATAGCAGTGTTTGCCAACCTCACAGCGTTTGCGCGCGTCAACCACGCACGCCGCCAGCTCATAAAATAAAAGCAATGGCCGTGACCCACAATCCAAGCCCGGTCAAAAGGATCACTCCGCCGTCAAGAAGAGAGGTGACAGTGATCACCGTAAGCCTCGCTGTATGGCTTGCAGTGACAGCCACATTCGTAGGCTTCCGTCCCGAGCATCTTTATTTAGCAGTCTTCCTCGCCTGCATGCTTCTGGCGACAGGGACCACAAGACGCCTTGTGGTGGCTCTCATGCCTTTCATACTGTTTGGGATATCATACGACTGGATGAACATCCTCCCCAACTATGAGGTCAATCCGGTGGACATCTTCGGGCTTTACTCCGCCGAGGCAAGTCTCTTCGGCATCACTCTGCCTGCCGCATCGCCCGAAGTGGCAGGAGTCATTGTGACCCCCAATGAATGGTGGGCCATGCATGCCACACCCGTGCTCGACTTTCTCGCCGGATGTTTCTATCTGTGCTGGGTGCCGGTGCCCATACTGTTCGGACTATGGCTATACTTCGGCAAGCAGTACAGCGTGTACCTGCACTTCTCGCTTGTGTTCCTTTTCGTCAACCTTTTAGGCTTCGCGCTTTACTATGTGCATCCGGCCGCCCCGCCATGGTACGTGGCTATGCACGGATTTGACTTCATCCCTGGCACCCACGGCGAGACCGCCGGGCTGGGACGCTGGGACGAGATGATGGGCGTGGGGATATTTGACGGGCTGTATTCGAGAAACTCCAATGTGTTCGCCGCCCTCCCCTCGCTGCATGCCGCCTACATGCTCATAGCATTCATATATTCGCTCAAAGCGAGATGCGGCGCATGGCTCAGGGTGCTGTTTGCCGTGATATGCCTCGGCATATGGTTTACAGCAGTCTACACGTCACACCATTACATCATTGATGTCCTCGCAGGGATCGGTGTCACCCTCATAGGCATACTCATATTCGAGCAGGGACTCATGAGGATCAGCGGATTCCGCAGATTCATAAATTCCTATCAAAGCTATATCGCAGGGTGACAGACTGGAGTGAGGAATACCGCAAGTCGCTGAAGTCGATGGACACCGAGGAGCACATCGACCTGGCATTCTACCGTCCCATAGGGTTCATGTGGGCGCGCATAGCCGCACGGCTCGGCATCACCCCCAACGCCATCACAATCGCCTCGATATTTCTTGGCATAGGGGCCGGCGTGATGTTCTATTACCGGGACATGTGGATAAATATCGCCGGAATGCTGCTTCTCATACTGGCCAACTCTTTCGACAGTGCCGACGGGCAGCTGGCACGCATCACACATCAGTACTCGCGTCTCGGGAGGATACTTGACGGGCTCAGCGGAGATTTCTGGTTCGCATCCGTATATATAGCCATCATACTGCGCGAGAACCTCACTGTGCCCGTGTTCAGCGAACACCCATGGATACTGTGGGGCATCGCATTGCTTGCCGGGGCATGTCATGCAAAACAGGCCTCCATGGCCGACTATTACAGGCAGTTCCATCTGTATTTTCTCAAAGGGGAGGAGGGAAGCGAGCTTGACAATGCCGATGACCTGAGGAGGCAGCTCAAAGAGTCGGGAGTCACATGGAAAAGCAATTTCTGGAAATGCCTCACCATGAGGATCTACCTCAACTACACAATCCAGCAGGAGGCATCCACACCCGCAATGCAAGACATGCGCCGTGAGCTATCCCGACGGTATCCCGACGGCAAGATCCCGATGAAATTCCGTGAGGAATTCCGCCGGCTTTCGTTGCCGCTGATGAAATATACCAATATCCTGACTTTCAACTGGCGCACCATAGGGCTGTTCATAACACTGTTCATAGGCCAGCCGTGGCTCTATTTCATCTACGAGCTCACAATCCTCAACGTCATTCTCGCCTATATGATGTACCGCCACGAGCGCCTGTGCAAGCTCCTGACAATCCGGCTCAAAGAAGGGGAATACTGAACTTACCTCATCCAATACGGACGAATTTACCACATCCAATACGGACGAATTTATCACATCCAATGCGGACGAATTTATCACATCCAATACGGACGAATTTATCAATACAATGTAGGGAGGGGGCGTGCCCCCTCCGCCCCGCGCGACAACTCCGCCTACTACTCCACCCCCCGCGAGACATCTGCCACACGACTCCACCGCCCAATACTCCACCGCACGCGACTCCACCGCACGCGACACCGACCCACACGACTCCGCCCACAATACCATCCCCCCGCGATACCTCCTCTCCCGCGATAATACTCACAACCCAAACCGACATAAAAACATTCGCCCCAATGGCCTGTCTTCCAAAAAGAAAATCTCCCCGTTCATACTGGATTGACTATAATTATGGAGCCTTTTTTGTCACTGTATGCACAAAAGACAAGAAACATTATTTCGGACATATAACGACCAATAATGAAATTAATGAAATGCTCTACTCCACAATCGGTCAACGGTTAGAACAAGAGTTGTCATCATCAGATATAAGGCATCCGTCAATCGAAATCCCATGTCATATTGTAATGCCAAATCATTTTCACGCCATAATACTAATCAATGACAAAGAACGTTTTAATGATAATCCGACTATAGAAGATCGACTGATCAGTCGTCAGTCTCCCATACTGTCAAATTTCATAGGCAGAATCAAATCCGCCGTATCAAAATTCGCTCATGAGAAAGGTTATTCATTTGAATGGCAAAAAAGTTTTCATGACCACGCGATCAGAGATATGGACGATTGGAACAGAATTGCGGAGTACATCGAGAATAATGTCAATGTATGGGAACAGCATGATGAACGATATGAATATAAGAGCGATATGAATATAAATGGTATCATATTCGACTACGGCGGGACTATCGACAGCCGTGGCGACCATTGGAGCGAAATAATATTCCGCGCTTATGTGTCAGAAGGTGCGGAAACGGACCGTGACAGCTTCAGGAAGGCATATGTGTATGCCGAAAGAGCTTTGGACGGATCAGGAATCATTACTCCCGATGATGATTTCCTCATGACTATGAGAAAAAAGGTGTCGATTCAGTTCCGGTATCTCGGAATCGATGCCCCTTCCCTCGCCGATGCGATCGCCACAAGGTGTTACGAACACGCCCGAGAAAATGTGGCTGACTCCCGGGAAGCTCTTTCCACTCTTGCAGAAAGATACCCTTTGGGAATCGTATCCAACTTCTATGGCAATCTCAGATGTGTGCTCAGGGATTTCGGCATTCTCCACCTGTTCAGGACTGTAGTTGACAGCACAGAAGCCGGGATACGCAAACCGGATCCGAAGATATTTCTAAAGGCCATTGCCGACATGGAGGGATGCGACATGCCGGCCGCTGTGTCCGCAGGGCCGAAATATCTGGTGGTGGGTGACAGCGTTAAGAACGACATCATCCCTGCCGACTCCATAGGGTGCTTCACAGCCCTGATTCCGGGCACTCCGTGGGATGCGGACAGGGCGCAACCCGTCATTCCGGACCGCACCGTCACAATACATTCGCTCCAGGAGCTGCCCGAGATCCTTCCAGAAATGTGACCGCTGCAAACTTAAGACCATAAATTTGATGAAATGTGTAGCAATTTATCGGGATTTTAAGTAAATTTGCAGTACTATGATCTCGCAGCTTGGGACACTCATGAGAATGCCGGTCATCACAGAGCCGGTGCCCATCTTCCTTACGGTGATGGCGATAATCCTTGTGACCCCTCTGCTGCTCAACCGCCTGAAGATACCGCATGTCATAGGGCTCATAATTGCGGGTGTGGCCGTCGGCCCCTACGGTTTCGCCCTGCTTGACAGGGACATGAGCTTCGAAGTGTTCGGCCAGGTAGGTATACTCTACCTCATGTTTCTCGCCGGCATAGAGATCGACATGTACCATCTTAAGAAGAATCTGCCCAAAGGGCTCATGTTCGGAGCCTTCACGTTCTTCATACCTCTGCTCCTCGGAGCTGTCGCGGCCATAGCCCTGCTTGACATGAGGCTCCCTGAGGCCACACTGCTTGCATCGATGTTTGCCGCGCACACACTGCTTGCCTATCCTATCGTGGCACGTTTCGGCGTCACACGCTCCCCGGCAGTCATCATAGCCATAGCCGGCACCATCGTGGCCGTACTCGGCTCCCTCATAGTGCTCGCCGGTGTGGTCGGCGTCGTGAGGGACGGCTCGGTGAGCTCGCTGCTGAGAGTGCTCGCATCGCTTGTGCTGTACTGCACGGTGATATATTACATATACCCGCGTCTGACACGCTATTTCTTCAAGAAATACCACGACGGCATCCAACAATTCATCTACATAATGGTGATGGTGTTCTTCGCGGCCGCAGTGGCATCGTGGATAGGGCTTGAAGGTGTGTTCGGGGCATTCTTCGCCGGACTTGTGCTCAACAGTTTCATACCCGGACGCTCCACGCTCATGGGGAGGCTTGAATTTGTGGGCAACGCCATATTCATACCCTACTTCCTTATAGGAGTGGGCATGCTCATCGACGTTCACGTAGTGACCCACGGATGGAACACACTCTATATAGCCGCCGTGATGTCGGCTGTCGCCATGTTCACCAAATGGCTTGCCGCCATGTCGACCCAGCGTCTCTTCGGTCTCACCCCTGTGGACCGCTCCATAATGTATCAGCTCACCAACGCCCACACGGCCGTCGCGCTCGCCGTAGTGATGATCGGCTACCGCATGGGGCTTTTCAGCGTGGAGATACTCAACGGCACAGTGGTGATGATACTCATCACCTGCTCGGTATCGTCGGTAGGGACAGCCCGCGCGGCATCCAAACTGAAGGTGCAGATGCTCAAGCAGGCCGACGAGGAGCTCGCCAAAGACGAGTCGAGCACGCGCCCGCGCACGCTCATAGCCGTGTCGAACCCCCTCACCGCTCCCGGCATAGTGGATCTCGCGCTTGCCATGCGATTTCCCGACTCGTCCATTCCGGGCGATTTCTACGCCCTACATGTGAGAAACGACAACTCAGCCTCGGCACGCTCCATAAGCCGCAACTCTCTTGACGTGGCCGAACGTGCGGCCGCATCGGTGGAGGTGTCGCTGACGCCCATAGAGCGTTATGACCTCAACATCATCACCGGAGTGCTCAACACCATGGAGGAGCGCGACATAACCGAAGTGATCATAGGTCTTCACCGGCGCAACGCGCTGCTCGACACATTCCTCGGCGACAAGATAGAACGTCTGCTCCAGAGCACCAACCGCATGCTGGTCATCACCCGATGCTTCAACCCGCTCTCGACCATGCGCAAGATGGTGGTGGCACTCCCCAAGAACGCACAGTTCGAGACGGGATTCCGCCGCTGGGTCCAGGCCATCGGCAACCTCGGACGCCACATAGGGTGCTACGTGGAGTTCTGGTGCGAGCGCTCGAGCATCCCCATGATACGCACAGTACTCTCTCAGGCCAAGATAGAGATACCCATGGGATTTGAGAACGTGGAGAGCTTCGACGACTTTGTGGTGAAGTCGCGCGACATAGACGATGACGACCTCCTGGTTGTGGTGAGCTCGCGAAGGACAGCAGTGTCATTCGACAGCGACATGGACGCCATGCCGGAATATCTGCACCGATACTTCTCAAACACCAATCTTATAGTCCTGTACCCCGGGCAGTTCGGCACCGAGGCCCCCATGACAATGGCAGAGACCATGGCCACCGACATGACCGCCACCCCGTCAAGCATTTACCTATGGGCCATGCACCTGCTCAGGTATCTGTCGGGAAAAGGGAGAAAATAATTTTGCTTTTTTGCCGCAAAAGGACTACCTTTGCTTTTGGGTGCATCAGGCGCACCCGTACCGGTATGTAAAATTATAACATTAATTCATAATAAATTTACCTTACAGCGATATGGAAAACGACCAATTGTTACAGGAAGTAACCGCAAAAGCCAAAACATGGCTTGGCGAAGGATATGACGCAGAGACACGTGCGGAAGTGCAGCGCATGCTCGACGCTGACGACAAGACCGATCTTATAGAAAGTTTCTACCGCGATCTCGAATTCGGCACCGGCGGCCTCCGCGGCATCATGGGCGCAGGCTCCAACCGCATGAACATATACACCGTAGGCGCAGCAACCCAGGGACTTGCCAACTACCTCAAAGAGGCATTCAAGGACCTCCCCGAGATCAGTGTAGCCGTAGGTCATGACGTGCGCAACAACTCACGCAAGTTTGCCGAGATCGTGGCCGACATATTCTCAGCCAACGGCATCAAGGTATATCTTTTCGACAGCTTCCGCCCCACCCCCGAACTGTCGTTTGCCATCCGCCACTTCGGATGCCAGAGCGGCGTCAACATCACAGCCTCCCACAATCCCAAGATCTACAACGGCTACAAGGCCTACTGGGAGGACGGAGCACAGATCATCGCTCCCCACGACGTCAACATCATCGATCACGTCAACCGCATCAAGAATGTAAGCGAGATACGTTTCGAGGGTGACAAGTCGAAGATCCAGATCGTGGGAGCCGAGGTCGACAAAGTGTACCTCGACAAGATCAAGGGCCTTTCTCTCAGCCCCGACGTGATAGAGCGCCACAAGGACCTCAAGATCGTCTACACCCCCATCCATGGCACCGGCGTAGAGCTCATACCCGCATCACTGAAGAACTACGGCTTCTCCAACATCATCCATGTCCCCGAGCAGGACATCCCCAGCGGCGACTTCCCGACAGTAGAGTCACCCAACCCCGAAGTGCCCTCCGCAATGGCACTTGCCATAGCCAAAGCCAAGGAAGTGGGAGCCGACATTGTGCTCGCCTCCGACCCCGACGCCGACCGAGTAGGCTGCGTGATACGCGACAACAACGGCGAATACGTGCTGCTCAACGGCAACCAGATATGCATGATCCTGCTCAACTACATCATCACCCGCAACAAGGAGCTCGGGCTCATCAAGGGCAATGAGTTCGTGGTCAAGACAATCGTCACCACCGAGACCATCAAGAGCATCTGCGATGCCAACAAGGTGAAGATGTTTGACTGCTACACAGGCTTCAAGTGGATCGCAGCCGTGATGCGCGACAATGAGGACGTGCTCCGCTACATAGGCGGCGGCGAAGAGAGCTACGGCTTCCTGGCCGAGACATTCGTGCGCGACAAGGACGCTGTGTCGGCATGCTCGCTTATGGCCGAAGCATGCGCATGGGCCAAGGACAAGGGCATGGACTTCCAGGGAATGCTTGCCGACATATACAAGACCTACGGCTTCAGCCTCGAGGTGGGAGTATCGGTTGTCCGACCGGGCAAGAGCGGTGCGGAAGAGATACAGGCTCTCATGAAACAGTTCCGCGAAAACCCGCCCAAGACTCTCGCAGGCAGCCCCGTGGAGGTTGTCAAGGACTACCTGTCGCTCAACGCCACCCATGCCGACGGAAAGGTAGAGAAGCTCGACTTCCCCACCACATCCAACGTGCTCCAGTACTTCACGGCCGACGGCTCCAAGGTGTCGGTACGCCCCTCCGGAACAGAGCCCAAGATCAAGTTCTACATGGAAGTACGCGTGCCCATGGCAAGGACCGAGGACTACAACGCATGCTCCGAGACCGCCAAGGCCAAGGTAGAAGCCCTGAAGAAGGACCTCGGCATCTGACACCACACATGCCGGGCATCTGCCCCGCAATGAGACAGACTGCGCCATAACAGGCAAAATTAGGGCGGGGGAAACGCGCCCCCGCCCTAAATATATATCATAGACCTATAAAATCATGAGACTCGTCATCCAGCGTGTGAGCCGCGCATCGGTCACCATAGGCACAGAGCTCCGCAGCAGCATAGGCGCGGGGCTCATGGTGCTTGTAGGGGTCGCAGAAGGCGACACCCCCGACGATGCCCGATGGCTCGCAGCCAAAACCGTGGCTCTGAGGATATTTCCCGATGCCGAAGGTGTGATGAACCGTTCGGTGACAGATACCGGCGGAGAGATTCTGGCCGTGAGCCAGTTCACGCTCAACGCGTCCACCCGCAAGGGGAACCGCCCGAGCTACATACGCGCGGCAGGCCATGCCCTCGCCGTGCCCCTCTATGAGCTGTACTGCTCGGAATGCGCACGCCTGACAGGCAAGGACACCGCCACAGGGGTGTTCGGTGCCGACATGCAGGTGGAGCTTATCAACGACGGGCCTGTGACGATAATCATAGACTCGAAACTGAGAGAATAGCTCATGCAGGAACCGACCACGCCACCCAATGAATCCCCCACTCTCGCACAAGTGCAGGAGGCTGTGGACAGATGGATCACCACCACAGGGGGAGGATACTTCTCACCGCTCACCAACGCCGTGATCCTCGCCGAGGAGACAGGTGAAGTGGCACGTGTGATGGCACGTAAATACGGCGACCAGAAAGCCAAACCCGGCGACAAAAGCAACCTCGCCGACGAGCTCGCCGACCTGCTCTGGGTGGTGGCAGCCATAGCAAACCAGACCGGGATAGACCTCTCACAGGCATTTGCCGACAATATAGCTAAAAAGAACACCCGAGACAACCAAAGATTCAAGAGTGTGTTTAAATAATTGAAACTGAATCGGATTATGGACAAATACAATCAGGCGATAACTGAATCGCAGGTGACCACCGACGACACTCTGGTGGCAGCACAAGTCAATGAGATCCTTGAGAAGCATCTTGAGGAAAACCGCAGGCCGGAAGTGCTCCGGCATCTATTCAACTGCATCGACCTCACCACACTCAAGTCGACCGACTCCCAGCAGTCGGTGGCCGACTTCACTGAAAGGGTCAACGCATTCGAGGAGGAACACGGCGACCTGCCGAGCGTGGCTGCGATATGCGTATATCCCAACTTCGTGCCCATAGTGCGCACCGTGCTTGACGTAAGTTCGGTCGACATCGCCGCCGTGGCCGGAGGCTTCCCCACAGGGCAGAGCTTCATCGAGGTAAAAGTCGCCGAGATCGCCCTCGCAGTCGAGGCAGGAGCCGACGAGATAGACATAGTATTCCCCATCGGCGACTATCTCGACAAGGACTACGAGGAAGTGGCCGACCAGATATCTGAAATGAAGCACGCGTGCCGCGAATCGCTGCTAAAGGTGATACTCGAGACCGGCGCACTGAAAAGCGCGCTCAACATACGCAACGCATCTGTTCTGAGCCTTTACTCCGGAGCCGACTTCCTCAAGACATCCACAGGGAAGGAATATCCCGGGGCCTCCCTCGAAGCTGCCTATGTGATGTGTCAGTGCATCAAGGAGTATTACGCAAAGACTCAGCAGATGGTGGGATTCAAGGTGGCCGGAGGCGTATCCACCACCGAAGACGCCCTCCGATACTACACCATAGTCAAGGAGGTGCTCGGCGAGAAATGGGCCGACACCAACGAATATTTCCGCATAGGAGCCTCACGCCTTGCCAACAACCTCCTTACCGACATACTCGGCGAGGAGACAAAATTCTTTTAGCCAATGAAATACTGGGTCATCATCAATGACACCCGCCTTGGGCCGATGAGCCTGGAACAGCTCATGCGCACGCCGGGATTCGGGCTCGAATCACCGGTGTGGCGCGAGGGGCTTCCCGACTGGGTGCCGGCGCGCGATCTGCCGGAGTTTGCCTCACTCTACCCCCGGCCGTCACAGCCGGCCGGCTACGGTTACGGACCGTCACGACAGGGGGCATATGGCAGCCCTTACGACCGGCAGCCCTCCTACGCCCCCGGCATGCCCCAGCCGGCCCCTCAGGAGCCCATGCCATCCACCTATCTTGCGTGGGCGATCCTGTCAACAATATGCTGCTGCCTCCCCACAGGAATAGTGGCCATAGTCTATGCATCGAAAGTGAGCCCGCTATACCTACGCGGCGACATGGAAGGCTCGCGGCAAGCTTCCGAGAAGGCCGCCATGTGGACCATCATATCCTTCGTGGCAGGGCTTATATGGACCCCCTTCTCCGTCATATGGTCGCTCATGACAATGTGAGGAGGCGCGTGCTGATAATGCTTGCCATAGGCGCAGCCATAGCCATCGGTGCGGCATACTATCTGATAGAGCCTGAATCGGGCATGTATCCGCAATGCATGTTCCACCGGCTCACCGGTCTCGACTGCCCCGGATGCGGATCACAGCGCGCCCTCCACGCCATGCTTCACGGCAACTGGGCACAGGCATGGAGATACAATGCCCTGCTGCCGTTCGAGATGGTGTTTCTGACAGTCCTCGCTGCGGCATGGATGCTGCGTGACCGCATCCCGCGGCTGCACATGATAATGAACTCCCGGGCTGTGATCATAGCCCTGCTGGCCACCATCATAGGGTGGACAATCCTACGAAATATATAACACACATATATGAACTCACTCACCAGGCGAAAAATATCACTGCGCTCACTGCTGTTTGTCGCGGCCGTATCGCTGATAGTATATTTCCTTCCAAGGACCGACAAGGACCACTACATATATGAACTGAACCGCCCGTGGAGCTATGCTCTTCTGACGGCCCCGTTCGACATTCCCGTGCACCTCGACTCGGCAAGCGTGGCCCTGCTCAAGGACAGCATCGACACCAATTTCGAGCCGGTGTATATACGTGACCTCGCCACCGAGAAGACCCTTATATCCGACTACACCCTGCGCCTGAACTCCACACGCGGACTCAACATCACACCCGCGCAGAAAAACCAGATAATCAGAGCCATACGCGAGATCTACGACAACGGCATAGTGGACCGCGACACCTATCAGCGCATATCGGCCGGAGAGCTGCCCTCAGTGAGATTCGTGCACGACAACGTGGCGATATCCATGCCCACCAACAGCTATCTGTCGGCATTCCGCGCCTACGAACACCTCGACAGCACACTGCGCGACCGCGATGTCAGGGCCGCCCTGACCGCCACCCGCCTCTCCGACATGCTGCAGCCCAACATATATCTCGACACCGTCAACTCCAAACGTCTCATAGAGGAGGCCTACCAGAAAGCCATGGCTCCGGTAGGGGTAATCCAGCAGGGCGAACGCATCATCGACAAGGGTGACATAGTGAACACACGTCTCGCCACCATACTCGACACATATGAGGAAATGATAGAAGACCGGGCTGACGGCAAGATATCGCAGCACCACTACCCCATGGCGGGACAGATCCTCTACATGGTGATACTCTTCAGCGCGATCTACGCGTTTCTCTACTTCTTCCGCCCGGACTATTTCAACGACGACCGCACGGTGGTGTTCCTGATATCGCTCATCACCCTCTTCATCCTGTTTTCCTTCGCCATGCAGGCCACATTCCGTTCGGGGCTCTACATATCGCCGTTCACCGTAGTGCCTGTGCTGGTGCTTGTGTTCCTGGATTCTCGCACAGCCTACTTCTCACACCTTATAGTGGTGCTTGCATGCATCATAATCTCGGCCTATCCGCTCGAATTCGTGTTCCTGCAGTTCATAGCCGGAGTAGTCGCGATCGACTCTCTGAAGGACCTCTCGCGCCGCAGCCAGCTGATACGCACGGCAGCCTTCATATTTGTGGCCTATTCGCTCTGCTACATATCCATCGAGGTGATGCAGACAGGCACAGTATCCAAGCTCGAAGGACGCACCTTCGGATGTTTCGGCATCAACGCGATACTCATATCGTTCAGCTATGTGCTCATGTTTCTGGCCGAGAGGGTGTTCGGATTCACCTCAAGAGTCACGCTCGTTGAGCTTGCCGACACCAACAATCCCCTGCTTCGCGAACTGTCCGAGGAATGTCCGGGCACATTCAACCACTCCATGTCGGTGAGCAATCTGGCTTCGGCCGCCGCGCAGGCCATAGGAGCCAACGTGCAGATGGTACGTACAGGCGCGCTCTACCATGACATAGGGAAGATAAAGAACCCGGCTTTCTTCACCGAAAATCAGCATGGCGTAAACCCCCACGACTCCCTCGATCCCATGCAGAGCGCGAGAGTGGTCACCGGACATGTCAGAGACGGCCTTATCATGGCTGAAAAAGCCAAACTTCCGGCCAAGATACGCGACTTCATAGTGGAGCACCACGGCGCAGGGAAGGCTAAATACTTCTACAACACCTACTGCAATGCCCACGAAGGGGAGAATGTGGACCCCGCACCGTTCACCTATCCCGGTCCGAATCCGCAGAGCCGTGAGACGTCACTGTTAATGATGGCCGACGCCGTAGAGGCAGCGTCGCGCTCCATGAAGGAGCATACTCCCGAAGCCATAACAGCCCTGGTCAACAAGATCATCGACGGACAGATCGCCGACGGGCTGCACAACGAGTCGCCGATATCATTCCGTGACGTGCAGGCCGTTAAAGAGTCATTCATCCAGCGTCTGCGCACCATGTATCACTCCAGAATCTCCTACCCCGAACTCAAAAAGAGTGCCGAACAGCAGGGTCAGGGCACCGTATAACACATCTTTAAGCCGTATTTTTTTCAAATCGCAATATTATTTTGCAAATTAATAGCAAAATGTTTTTGCAGATTCGCAAATAATCAATAATTTTGCAGAAATGATTAATATTTGAAAATTACAGCTTAACATTGATGATTGGATATTAAATCTTATCCACACACTCTTTTGAAAAAACTCCTGCAAGCCGTGCGGCCCCGCGGGAGTTTTTAGATTTTATACCTACGAAAGAATTAAGCAGGCCGTTAAAAAACAAATGTGAAAACCGGAGTCCCTGACGAGCCGGGACACGCATGCGGCACTACCTGAGCGAGCGCACATCAAGCCCAGAGGGAGCCTGATAGATACGCAGTCCGAAACGGCGCACCGAAGCCACCACATGGTCCATGACGGCAGCCTGAAAGTGCTCGTAAGGCTTCCATGAGGTCAGCGATGTGAACAGATAAAGGTCAAGCGGGATCCCCTGGGGAGTGGGCTGGAGCTCACGCACCATGTAGAGCATGTCCTTACTGCATTTCAGCTGCGGAAGCTGAGAGATGTAATGCTCCAGGTAGCGTCGGTAAAGAGTGAGATTGACATAGGAGCCATCCTCCTCAAGGTCACTTCCCCAGGGCTCCTTGCGGAACTCCGCGATCTCTCCGGGGGTGCAGAACGTCACGGAATTCACATCGATGGTGACAGAGCGGTTGACGCGCCTCCCCTTGGAGTCGGACATGCCGCGCCAGTTCTGGAATGACTCCGTGACAAGCGAATAAGGGGGCACGGTGACTATGGTCATGTCAAAATTCTGTACCTTGACCGTGGTAAGCCCCACTTCAAGCACAGTGCCGTTGATATTCCTTGCCGGTACTGTGATCCAGTCGCCCGGACGGAGCATGTCGTTCAGCGTGATCTGCACACCCGCCACGACACCCATTATGGAGTCCTTGAACACCAGCATGAGCACCGTAGCAGCCGCTCCGAGACCGGTGATCACGGTGAGAGGATTCTTGTCGGCAAGAATGGATATCACAATTATCACGCCAACCGAAACGGATATCACCTGCAGCATCTGGCGGATACCCTTAAGCGATGTGACACGGCTGGAGGAATTGGTTTCAAGAAGGTTGTAGAGGGCAAGTATGAAGCGGTTGACAAGATGCACTGCTACCGCGACAAGAAGCACCCTGCACACCACGGACACCACCCCCTGCGCCGTGACGTAGCCCGACAGGGCCGGAGGGAGCGTGGCCTGCAAAAGTATCACCACCAGCAGTTCCGCCACCACACGCAGCAGACGCGGATTGAACAGAATGTCGTCCCATCCGGCCGATGTGAAGCCTGTGAACCGCTCCACCACAGGTATCATATAGCGCGTGAGCAGCCAGAACAGCAGCCACGCCACAAGAAGAGCACATGCCACGACAATGCCCGTGGAGAGCAGACGCAGCATGTCACCATCCACGCCGGCATCACTGAGCAATGTCGTGGCAATGTCTATGAGGTAGCCGACCATCCTATTCTGACAGGAGGGTTATCGGACTGACCATTCGGCACCGTCCTTGGTGTCCTTTATCACAAAGCCGGCTTCGGCAAGACGGTCGCGGATGAGGTCGCTGGTAGCCCAGTCCTTCGCACTCTTGGCCTTTGCACGTATGTCGAGTATCAGGTCCATGGCCTTCTCAAACGGCTTCATTGCATCGGCGTTGTCAGCACCGCCCACTATTTCGGGACGTATGCCGAGAATATCGACAAGGAATGTGTCAAAGACTGATTTCAGCTCGTCAATGTCCTCACGGGTGGCGGTAGCCTTTCCGTCCTTGACGGAATTGACCATACGCAGGGCATCAAAGAGATGGGCTATGACTACAGGAGTGTTGAGATCATCGTCCATAGCCTCGTAGCACTTCTCGCGAATCCCCTTCACATCGATTGTCGACGAGGCCGAGGGCACAAGCTCCTGCAGACGGCGATACCCCTCCTGCATGCGGGCGAGGGCCTTCTCGGAAGCCTGAAGAGCCTCGTTGGAGAAATCCACTGTGCCGCGGTAATGGGCCTGTAGGATGAAGAACCTTATGGTCATGGGGCTGTAAGGCTGGGCGAGCAGCGGATGCGTCCCGTTGAAGAACTCGTCGAGAGTGATGAAATTTCCAAGCGACTTGCCCATCTTCTTGCCGTTGATGGTGATCATGTTGTTGTGCATCCAGTAACGCACGGCCTCATGCCCGTTGTGGGCCATCGACTGGGCTATCTCACACTCGTGATGGGGGAACATGAGGTCCATTCCGCCTCCGTGTATGTCGAATGTCTCGCCGAGGTACTTCTCACCCATGGCAGAGCATTCGAGGTGCCATCCGGGGAATCCTTCGCTCCACGGCGAGGGCCAATGCATGATGTGCTCGGGCGACGCTTTCTTCCACAGCGCGAAATCGGCGGGATTGCACTTCTGTTCCTGTCCGTCGAGCGTGCGGGTCGTGGCGAGCAGTTCATCGATATTGCGACCCGAGAGCTTGCCGTAACGGTGGTCCTTATTGTACTTGGGCACATCGAAATACACCGATCCGTCCGATATGTAGGCATAGCCGCTGTCGAGGATCTTCTTTACGTACTCGATCTGCTCTATTATATGCCCCGACGCATGCGGCTCTATCGATGGCGGAAGCACATTGAGAGCCTCCATAGCCTTATGATAGCGCGTGAGGTAGTGCTGCACCACTTCCATAGGCTCAAGCTGCTCGAGGCGCGCCTTCTTGGCTATCTTGTCCTCGCCGTCGTCGGCATCATGCTCGAGATGCCCCACATCGGTGATGTTGCGCACATAGCGCACCTTGTAGCCGAGATGGCGCAGATAGCGGAAGAGGATATCGAACGTTATGGCCGGACGCGCATGTCCGAGATGGCCGTCGCCATAAACGGTGGGGCCGCACACATACATGCCTACACGCCCCTCGTGTATGGGCTTGAAAGGCTGCTTGGTGCGGGTAAGGGTATTGTAAATGCTTAACATAGGTCACTCAGGCTTTTCCGCCCATGATGAACGGGTTGGGGATTTCGCCGTTGCCGCCGTTGCCGTTGCTGACAGGGCGTTTCGGCACTATGGGACCGAATGTGCTCTCATACTTCTTGACATTCTCCATCAGCGCGCCAAGGAGATTCTTGGCATTCTCGGGGCTCATGATTATGCGGCTCTGCACCTTTGCTCCCGGCATGTTGGGAGCCATGGTAATGAAGTCGATGAAGAACTCATTGGCACCGTGGGTGATCACGGCGAGATTGGAGTATATCCCCTTGGCGACATCGGGGGTCAGCTCTATCTTTATTTCCTGTTGCTGGCTGTTGTCCATGTTTTTATGTTTTTATTATTTCATTTCTTGGCTATGTATATAGTGCATGAGCCGAATGTCATCGGTATGGCACGCGCCGAGGAGAATCCGGCATCAAGCATTATCCCGGTCATTTCCTCTCCCTGGGGCACCGCCGCTATAGACTCGGGGAGATAACTGTAGGCTCTGACATCCTTCGACACCAGACGCCCCACCGCAGGGATGATATGGCGGGTGTACAGATCGTAGAGCGGCTTTACCACATGGGAGCGCGGCGTCGACAGCTCAAGGATCACAGCAGTGCCGCCGGTGCGGAGCACCCTGTGCATCTCACGGTATCCGGCGGCAAGATCTGCAAAGTTGCGCACGCCGTAGGCACAGGTCACCGCATCAAACGCTCCGTCGGTGAAAGGGAGCAGCAGACAGTCACCCATCCCGAGGGTCACGACATCCTGCAGCCCTTCCTTCTCCACCTTGCGGCGGCCTATCTCCACCATCCCCTCCGAGAGGTCCACACCGGTGACCGACACCGGGTCAAGCTCCAGCGCGAGCTTTATGGCAAGATCGCCGGTGCCGGTGGCTATGTCGAGTATGTCGTCGTGGGGCTCCTCCCTGAGCAGCCTCACCGCCCGTGAACGCCATATGCGGTCTATGCCAAGAGTCATAGCCCGGTTCATGAAGTCATAAGCCGGGGCTATGGAATCAAACATCTCGCGCACCTGCCGGGCCTTGCCGCCCGGAGCGTCGCCGTAAGGGGTTATATTCTCGACCTGCATCTACAGTGGGGTATGTGCAAATATTTGACAGCACGTAATTACCGTCAGGGGTTGAGACGATTCAGGCAGTCGAGGACATTGGTGGCTATGCGGTCGGCGAGATGCGCCTCGGGAGCCTTCTCGAACTTCTTGCCTGTGATGTGCTCGTAAAGCTCGATGTAACGTTCCGACACCTCCTCGCAGAAAGCATCGGTCATCTCGGGCACCTGCTGCCCCTCCTTGCCCATAAAGCCGTGGGCCATGAGCCATTCGCGCACAAACTCCTTTGAGAGCTGCTTCTGAGGCTCGCCCTTGGCAAGACGCTCTTCATAGCCGTCGGCATAGAAGTAGCGTGACGAGTCGGGGGTATGGATCTCGTCGATGAGTATCACTTTTCCGTCACGCAGACCGAACTCATACTTTGTGTCGACAAGGATAAGCCCCTTCTCGGCGGCCATCTCCGATCCCTTTTTGAACAGGGCGCGTGTATATGCGGCCATGGTGTCGAACTGCTCGGCAGTGACAATCCCCTGGGCAATGGCCTCCTCGCGTGAGATGTTCTCGTCGTGGCCGGCCTCGGCCTTTGTGGTGGGGGTGATTATCGGTTCCGGGAAACGCTGGTTTTCGACCATACCCTCGGGCAGCTTCACGCCGCACAGCTCACGCATGCCGGACTTGTACTCGCGCCATGCGCTGCCGGCGAGATAGCCGCGTATTATCATCTCCAGACGCA
This sequence comes from uncultured Duncaniella sp., assembly GCA_910588795.1. Taxonomy (GTDB): domain Bacteria; phylum Bacteroidota; class Bacteroidia; order Bacteroidales; family Muribaculaceae; genus Duncaniella. The sequence continues at coordinate 77,295 of CAJURI010000001.1, forward strand.
GCCCCTCGCAGCGATAGCCCACTGTGACCATCGGATCAGGCACGGCTATCTTCCAGTTGGGCACAAGATCGGCGGTGGCATCAAGCATCGAAGCCGCTATCTGATTGAGGGCCTGTCCCTTGTAAGGTATGCCCTTGGGCAGGATCACATCGAATGCCGAAATGCGGTCGGTAGCGACCATGACAAGAAGATCATCGCCAATAGAGTAGACATCACGCACTTTACCGTGATAAACAGCCGTCTGGCCGGGGAATTTGAAGTCGGTGTTAACCAGTGTAGTTGCCATATTTTATGCAGTAAAATAAATATATGGCAAAATTAGTAATATAATTCAATTTTCGCAAGAGCCCAAGGTGTCCTTTACGGCATTCAGTCCGAGACGCGACCGGAGCAGGGTGTCGGCTGCATAGAACAGTGAACCCCTGTAGCACTGGCGGCCCAGGCTGTCGGCCACAATGTAGTACGGAGTGCGCGGCACGGCAAGTCTCCTCACCTGAGCCGATGACGGCCCGCCGGGCACCCAAGCCTGAAGCCATATGGCACTGTCGGAGTCGACAATGCTGTGCCACACCGCCGAGTCAGGGACAAAGGACACCTCCACCACCTGCAGTCTGCGCTTGTTAAGCGACTTGCGCAGATCCCTGAGGCGGCGGCTTATGCTGTCGGGGATACGCTTGTCGTCAAACACAAGGAGCGCGTAGCTCTGCATGCCCGGCGAATATCTCACTATGGTGTCCTTGCCGTTGTATATCGTAAAAGCCCTCACCTCCCCGCGGGCCGAAGTGGACACCTGTTCCCCTATGGGTGCCGCAAACGACCTCACCACGAGAAACGGCCTCGCATCCGAGGATATCTCGTTGAGCAACGAGTCGGCAAGCAGCTCGTATCCGTCAGGGCGGAAACGGGTCACCATAAGGAGCGTCGACATCATGTTGGACGGGTTGGCGCGCACAGCCTCGGCTATCATGCGGTTCACCTCGGCATCTGATCCGTGAGTGAGCAGCGAGTCATGCTCCACGACAAAGGCGGTGTAATCGCGCGAGGCATTCTGCCCCGACAGGGTGAGAGTGGACGGATCGTCGAGCTGCATCTTCACCTCCATGTGGTCGCCATTGGACGCCACACAGCTGAACAGCAGAGTGCCGTCGATCGTGTACACCTCCACAAGCGTGGGCTGCGGAGAGGAGGCACGCAGGTCCACCTTGCCGTCGACAGGATGGAAGGTCAGACGCGATATGCCGCTTCGGGTCACATACACCATCTCGAGCCCGCGTGTGCCAAGCCCCTTTATGTCACACCTGATCACAAACTCCTCGTCGTTGCCGCAGGCCACTGCCGCAAGAAGCACGCCAAGGAGCGCGAATATGCCGAACAATTTTCTCATTACATTCAAAAATAGCTGTTTCAGGGACAAAATTAGGCAAAATTTCCGCCAATAGCCAACATATTTGGAGTAAATCCTTAAATTTGCATATCCAAAGCTTCAACCATGCGATTCATCACCATACTGCTTCTCCTTTTCGCCATATCCGTGCCGGACGTGCGGGGGCAGATAATAAATATAACTCCCGAGGGGAGCACAGCCACGGTCAATTCCGACAGCATACGCCGGGCTTTCGACTCCGGACCGTTCTTCGGACTGTACAAGGACAACTACTTCATATTCGGCCCCCCGGTAGGACAGAAAATACGCAAGGACAACACCAACATAAAGTTTCAGATATCAATAGCCCAACGTCTCACCAAGAGCATCCTCCCAGGAGGGACCTATCTGTTTCTCTTCTACACGCAGAAATGCTTCTGGAACGTGCTTGAGAACTCCATGCCCATGACCGACCTCAACTTCAATCCGGGCATAGGACTCACCAAGCCCCTGTTCGTGCGCAACAGGTTCGTAGGAAAGATCAATTTCATACTCGAACACGAGTCCAACGGGCGCGACGGCACAGCCTCACGCTCGTGGAACCGCATATCCCTCGGCGGCAACATCATGATCGGGCCGCAGCTCATAGTCCACGGCAAGTTCTGGATACCCATAATAGACGGGATGGAGAACAAGGATATACTCGACTACTGCGGCATCTACCAGGTGGGGACACAGTTCTACACCCCCAACGAGCGTTTCGGCGTGGCCGTGACAATGGTGAAGCGCAAAGGGTGGGAGCTCAACTACAACACCATAGTGGAGCTGAACTACAGGCTCTTCAAGCGCGACAACCAGTATCTCTTCCTTCAGTACTACAACGGCTACGGCGAAGGCCTCCTCGACTACAAGCAGTTTCACTCCTCCATACGCATAGGGCTCGGCATAAAGCCCAGGCTGTTCAGCGACTATTGATTGCACTTACCGTTTTTTTTATCTAACTTTGCGGTGTCATGAAAATAGCTATTATAGGATATGGTAAAATGGGCCACGCCATAGAGCGCATCGCACTTGAGCGCGGCCATGAGATCGTGTCGGTCATCGATGCCGACAACACCGACTGTTTTGACTCGGAGGCATTTGCCTCGGCCGACGCCGCAATAGAATTCACCACCCCGGCCACCGCCCCCGCCAACGTGATGCGCGCGGCTTCAAAAGGGGTTCCGGTAGTGTGCGGGTCCACAGGCTGGGCCGACCGGCGCGCCGAAGTCGAGAAAGCAGTCACCGAGGCGGGAGGCGCGCTTCTGGCATCAAGCAATTTCAGCATCGGCGTGCATGTGTTCAACAACATCTCCCGCCGTCTGGCCCACATCATGGGTAAGCTTCCGCAGTACACCCCTCATCTCGCCGAGACCCATCACGTCCACAAGCTTGACCATCCCTCCGGAACAGCCATTACAATAGCCGAAGGGATCATCGACGAGTGCCCCCGCATATCGGGCTGGGAGGACGAAGGGATCCTGTGGATGAACGCCCCCGAACAGGAACAGGAGAAAATGACCGCTGAAATAGCAAAACGCGCCAAGGAGATCCCTGCCGACAAGCTCCCCGTGCTCGCGCTCCGCAAGGATGAAGTGCCGGGCATACATGTGGTGTCATGGGAATCGCCTGTCGACGCGATCACCATCACACACTCCGCAAAGTCGCGCGACGGCTTTGCCCTAGGAGCTGTCATGGCCGCAGAATGGCTCGCGCCACGCAAGGGGATCTACACCATCGACCAGATGATGGCCGACATTCTTTAAGAGACAAGAAAAACAAATACGCGCCGAAGCGCACGTCACAACAAGGGCATCTCAACAACATATATGGATAAAAATCAATTTTCAGCCGACTTCAGGCGTCGCGTCAGGGAGAATTCCCGGACACGGTGGGTGCGGTTCGGCATAGTGTCACTCATATTCTTCCTTTGGGTGGCATGGCTCGGCAACTGGTGGGTGGCACTGGCGTGGCTCCTCCTCTTCGACATATACATCACCGGCTACATACCGTTCACATGGTGGAAAAAGAGCCGCAACGCCACAGTGAGAGGGGTGATGAGCTGGGTCGATGCCATAGTCTACGCGCTCATACTCGTGTACTTCGTGTTCACCTTCATAGGGCAGAACTATCAGATACCGTCCTCCTCGCTTGAGAAATCATTGCTTGTGGGCGACTATCTGTGGGTCAACAAGATGGCCTACGGGCCACGCGTGCCCAACACTCCGGTGCACTTCCCGCTCGTGCAGAACACGTTCCCCATAGTCAACACCAAGAGCTATCTCGACTCGCCGCAGTGGAAATACCACCGCCTGAAAGGTCTCGGCAATGTCAGGAGAGGAGACATAGTGGTGTTCAATTTCCCGGCCGGAGACACCGTGGCACTGAAGGTGCAGAACCCCGACTACTACACGCTGTGCAAGATGTACGGCAAGGAGAATGTGCACGGCAATCCACAGACATTCGGCGAGGTGATATACCGCCCTGTGGACCGCCGCGAGAACTATGTGAAACGAGCCGTAGGCCTTCCCGGCGAACGCATCAAGATAGTTGACGGAGTGATATATATCAACGGAGAAGCCATAGAGCAGCCCGAAAACGTGCAGTTCAACTACTATTACCAGCTCAGACCCGGAGCATCGGCCGAGGAGATATGGGAAAGCACCGGCATAGCTGCCGATGACCGCCATGAGGTGCCTGTGACACCCGAGGACATAGAGGCGCTCGTGAGCCTCGGCTTCACGGTCAACCCCGACGGCACTGTCCCCCCGGTATATGTGTCCCCGCTCACGCAGGCCATGGTAAAGGAGATAGAAAGCAACCCCAATACAGTCAAGGTCATGAAAATGCCTGCCAGCCACGGCGAGATGCTGTATCCGGCAGGGGTATCCGACTCCTGGACACGCGCCGACTACGGCGAGCTGTGGATACCGTCCAAGGGCACGGCCCTGAAGCTCACGCCCGAAGCCTGGAGGAGATACGGAAGAGTGATACGCGACTATGAGGGGAACCCCGACGCAACCCTGCGTGACGGCAAGGTGTACATAGATGGCAAGCCCGCGGACTACTACACATTCAAGATGGACTACTACTTCATGATGGGTGACAACCGCGACAACTCGCTCGACTCGCGCTACTGGGGCTTCGTGCCAGAGGACCATATCGTAGGGAGGCCGGAGAGGGTGCTCATATCCTTCGACAAGGACCGTTCAATCTTCAACGGGGGCATACGGTGGGACCGCATACTCCGTGACGCCAATCCGGATAAAACAAAGTACCAAGAGGCTGTTTAAAAAACAAATGTGAATGCGCCCCGTCCTGTATCCATGCAGCAATATCATCCTTCCCCCGCGGCTATGCGGCGGGATCGATGACTATGTGCCCGTATGGGCCTACGGGAGATCAGCCACGGACTGGTCCGTGCAGTTCGACAAACGTGACAAAAGAGCCCACCGCTTCACCATAGCCGATGTCAGAGGCCCGCTGCAGCTCACGGTCCCCATAGCCAAGCCACACTCAAGCCGCTGCCGGTGGGACGAGGTGAGAATCTCCACCCACGGCGCATGGTGGGATGTGCACAGAGTGGCTCTGGAGAGCGCGTACGGACGCACTCCGTACTTTGAATTCTACATCGACCGTTTCCTCCCCATGCTCACCGCCGGAGTGGAGGGCCGTTACCCGCTGCTCCACACACTCGCCCGCGCATGGGACCGCGAAATACGCGACATACTGGGCACAGAGCCGGCGGCCGACGAAACGCCTGACACCGGCATCGGTGCAGCGACAGCCACAATCCCGCCGCAGCATGAGGCGGACCGTCACAAGGAGTCCACGACCCTGCAGCTGCCCCCATACCGTCAGGTGAGGCAGGACAGCCTCGGATTCATAGCGGGACTATCCATCCTTGACCTCATATTCAACCTCGGGCCGGAAGCCCAGATATATCTCAACAACGCCGCACGACAGGCATACACACAAGACACACAACAATGCGAGTAATCGATCATCTGAAAGCTACACAAGGACACACAGCATTCTCGTTCGAGATACTACCGCCCCTCAAGGGAAACAACATCAACAAGGTCTACAACATAATAGACAAGCTGCGCGAATTCGATCCCAAATACATCAACATCACCTCCCACCACAGCGAGGTGCAGTATCAGGAGATGCCTGACGGCTCATATATCAGAAAAAAGATACGCAAGCGGCCCGGATCAGTGGCCATAGCATCGGCCATACAGAACAGATACGGCATCACTGCGGTGCCCCACATCATATGCAAGGGATTCACACGCGACGAGACAGAGTATGCCCTCATCGACCTCAACTTCCTCGGCGTGCATGACCTCCTTCTGCTGCAGGGCGACGCCAAAGGCCCCGACAAGTCAAGCGATCCCTCGAAGATCAATCAGCATGCCACCGACCTCCAGCAGCAGGTCAACGATTTCAACCGGGGAATATATGCCGACGGAGAGGCATTCGAGGCCAACGAGACCCCGTTCAGCTACGGCATGGCGTGCTATCCGGAGAAGCATGAGGCCGCACCCAACATGGAGAGCGACCTGCGCTATGCCAAGATGAAAGTCGAGCAGGGGGCGTCATATCTGGTCACCCAGATGTTCTTCGACAACAGCAAGTACTATGACTTCGTGGCACGATGCCGCGCCGAAGGGATCACCGTCCCCATCATCCCGGGGATCAAGCCCATTGTGCTCCGCAACCAGCTCAATGTGCTGCCGCGGGTGTTCCGCACCGACATCCCCGAACCCCTTGCCGGCGAGCTTGCGCGGTGTGCCACCGACGAGCAGGCCAAGGAAGCCGGCATAGAATGGAGCATCGCCCAGTGCCGCGACCTCATAGCCCACGGTGTCCCCTCCATACACTTCTACACACTCATGGCCACCGACTCAGTGCGCCGCATAGCCAGGGAGATATACTGAACGCCGCCGCATGGGATGACGCACACGCCAGTGTGTTTATGCTGAATTTCGCATAATCATCAGGAAAAGTTTCTGAATAATTGTCAGACTTGGCAATTATAATTAACTTTGCGTCATATATTTTAAACTTATTTCACCATCGCATGGCACTTAAGAACAATATCATGATCGTTCGTCACAAATTGCTGACAGAACTTGTCAAATTGTGGAAGAACGGCACACTTATCGAGAAAATTGACAGACTCCCCATAGAACTCAGCCCGCGCAATTCCCGCCACCCCGGACGGTGCTGCATACACAAGGAACGGGCCGTGTGGAAATACAAGTCACTCCCGCTTCTGGGCCTTGACATGACCGACGAAACCGACGAGCTGACACCGCTGTCGGAATATGCCCGCAAAGCGATAGAGCGGTCGGAGAGCGGCGGCACGACAAAGGATAACATAATGTGTGTGATCGACGAGGCATGCTCCTCATGCGTGCAGATCAACTATGAGATCACCAACCTGTGCCGAGGCTGCGTGGCACGCTCCTGCATACACAACTGCCCCAAAGGGTGCATCACACTCGACGAGGAGTCAGGCAAGGCCCGCATAGACCACAACAAGTGCATAAGCTGCGGCATATGCCACAAGTCATGCCCCTACCACGCCATAGTGTACATACCTGTCCCCTGCGAGGAGGCTTGCCCTGTGGGAGCCATCACCAAGGACGAGAACGGCATAGAGTATATCAACGAGGAGAAGTGCATCTATTGCGGCAAATGCATGAACGCATGCCCGTTCGGCGCGATATTCGAGATATCCCAGGCCTTCGACGTGCTTGAATCGATACGCCGTGGAGAAAAAATGACTGCCATAGTGGCCCCCTCGATACTCGGGCAGTTCGACGCCACCATAGAGCAGGTGTACGGCGCGCTGCGCACCATAGGGTTCACCGACGTGATAGAGGTGGCCCAGGGCGCGATGAAGACCGTGGAGAACGAAGGGCACGAACTGCTTGAACGCCTCGGCGACGGTGAGCCGTTCATGACCACATCCTGCTGCCCGTCCTACATAGAGCTTGTGAGGAAACACATACCCGCCATGCTTAAATATGTATCCACCACAGGGTCGCCCATGTACTACACGACCCGCATAGCCAAGGAGAAGGACCCGGAGGCTAAGGTGGTGTTCATCGGGCCGTGCGTAGCCAAACGCAAGGAGGCTCGCCGCGACGAGGCCGTGGACTATGTGATGACTTTCGAGGAGATCGCCTCGATATTCGATGCCTACGAGATCGCATTCGCACAGGAGCAGCCTTATGCGATGGAGCATATATCGGTGCGCGAGGCCCACGGCTTCGCGGCCACAGGCGGTGTGGCGGGAGCCGTGAAGAGCTATCTGAAGTTCGATGCCGACCGCGTCAACGAGCTGCAGGTATCAGATCTGCACAAAAAGAACATCTCGCTGCTCGGCACCTACGGCAAAACCGGCAAAGCTCCCGCCAACTTCATAGAAGTCATGGCGTGCGAGGGCGGATGCATCACCGGGCCAAGCTCAGGCACCACGGTGGCCGACGGCAAACGCAGGTTTGCAAAAGAGCTGACAAAGCAGAAAAAGACTTACTGAGAAAACCCTCTCTCCAACCCGCCCCAGCCTACTGACCATCCTTCCCACGTTAGACAATAACCTCATACTGGAAATTCTCGACACAAACGCGCCCCGCGCCATGGTCGAGAAGCTTCATGCCGAAGCCCGACGCCTCACCGACGAGTCGTTCGGACGCGATGTGTATGCCCGGGGGCTGATCGAGATAACCAACGTGTGCCGCAACAACTGCTATTACTGCGGCATACGCGCCGGCAACCGATCGGTGGCCCGATACACCCTCTCACAGGAGCAGATACTGCAGGCATGCCGCACAGCCCATGAGGCCGGACTGCGCACATTTGTCCTGCAAGGGGGGGGAGAATCCGGCACTCACGGCCGGCATGATAGCATCGACTGTGAGGAAGATATCATCGAAATTCCCCGACAGTGCCATAACACTCTCTCTGGGGGAATGGGACGACGCATCCCTGAAACTATTCCGGGATGCAGGAGCAACGCGCTATCTGTTGCGGCACGAGACACGCTCCGAGCGACATTACGGCATGCTTCACCCGGCGTCAATGTCGCTTGACAACCGTATCAGATGCCTGCGCACCCTCAAACGGCTGGGCTATCAGACAGGCACGGGCATAATGACCGGATCACCGTTCCAGACTCTACGCGACATAATAAGCGACATAGAGTTCATGCGCGAACTGCAGCCAGAGATGATAGGCATAGGGCCGTTCATCCCGGCGGCCGGCACACCGCTGGCATCATTCCCGCCGGGCAGCGTGGAACTGACCCTGCGGCTCATATCGGTGCTCCGCATCATATTTCCCAAGGCCAACATCCCAGCAACTACGGCACTTGCCACACTCGATCCGGCCCGTGGCCGCATAGCCGGACTGCATGCCGGAGCCAACGTGGTTATGCCAAATGTATCACCGAAGGAAGCCAGGGACGCTTACAGGCTCTACGACAACAAAGCCTCGACCGGGAAGGAATCGATAGAAGGTCTCGGAGAGCTCGCACGGTCATTTGCCGAAGCTGGATTCCGCCTGTCGTTTGACCGGGGAGACTATCACGAATGAGAGAGATATCCACATTTCACATCAAAACAAACGCACAAAAATCATGTCTGCGACACAATTCATAGATCATTCCGAAATACTCGCCACCATGCGTTACGCGACTGAAAACGCCGGCAACCGACAGCTCGCGGACGCTATCCTGGACAAGGCACGCGAATGCAAGGGCCTCTCCCACCGCGAAGCGGCAGTGCTGCTCGAATCGACCGATCCGGAAATCACTGAACGCATCAAGGAACTTGCGAGAGAGATAAAAAAGAGATTCTACGGCAACCGCATAGTGATGTTCGCGCCCCTCTATCTCTCCAACTACTGCATAAACGGCTGCACCTATTGCCCCTACCATGCCATCAACCGCGACATACCGCGACGCAAGCTGTCACAGGAGGAGATACGCCGCGAGGTAATAGCCCTTCAGGACATGGGGCACAAACGCCTCGCCATCGAGGCCGGAGAGGACCCGCGCAACAATCCGCTCGAATACATACTCGAATCCATCGACACCATCTACTCAACACACCACCGCAACGGGGCCATCAGGCGCGTGAACGTGAACATAGCGGCTACAACCGTGGAAAACTACCGCCGTCTGCACGACGCCGGGATAGGCACCTACATACTGTTTCAGGAGACCTACAACAAGCCCAACTATGAACGCCTGCATCCCACCGGTCCCAAAAGCGACTATGCCTATCATACCGAAGCCATGGACCGCGCCATGGAGGGTGGCATAGATGATGTGGGCCTGGGGGTGCTCTACGGACTCTCGACCTATCTGTATGATTTCATAGGGCTGCTCATGCATGCCGAGCATCTTGAGGAGCGTTTCGGCGTAGGGCCGCACACCATAAGCGTGCCGCGCATATGCTCGGCCTACGACATAGAGAAAGGAGATTTCAACAACGGGATCTCCGACGAGCTGTTCCGCCGCATCGTAGCGGTGCTGCGCATAGCCGTGCCATATACGGGACTCATAGTGTCGACGCGCGAATCTCCGGCTGTCAGAGCCTCGGTGATCGACCTGGGAGTATCGCAGATAAGCGGAGGCTCACGCACCTCGGTGGGCGGATACACCGACGACAAGGAGGCTGACGACACGGCTCAATTCGACGTATCGGACAACAGGACTCTCTCAGAAGTGACAGAGTGGCTTCTGGATACGGGCCACATACCGTCGTTCTGCACGGCCTGTTACCGCGAAGGGCGCACAGGCGACCGCTTCATGTCGCTCGTAAAATCGGGGCAGATAGCCAACTGCTGCGGCCCCAACGCCATAATCACACTCAAGGAGTTCATGACCGACTACGGCACCACGTCACTGCGGGAGAAGGGGGAAGCCCTTATACGCAGGGAGCTTGAATCAATAACCAATCCCAAGGTGAAAGAGACCACCATGCGCTATCTCGCCAGAATAGAACAGGGCGAGCGCGATTTCAGGTTCTGAGAAATCAAACTATCCCCAACAAAAATGCCGACGCCCAACATGAACCGACTGCACGTAATAATACTCGGAGCCTGCAACAGCGGGAAATCATCGATAATCAATCTTCTGACCGGACAGCACACATCACTTGTGTCAGCCACTCCGGGGACCACCACCGATCCTGTGCGCAAAGCCATGGAACTTCCCGGCGCGGGGCCATGCGTGCTCATCGACACCGCCGGATTCGACGACAGCACGGGCCTTGGCAAAGAACGCGTAGAGCTGACCCTCAAGGCTCTCGATGAAGCCGACATGGCTCTGCTGCTCGTGGGGGAGAACCCCGACGAGGAGGCACACTGGCGTGAGCTGCTGAAGGGACGCGGCATCCCGTGCGCCGAGATTGCCGGCAAGAGCGATTCCGGCGTGGCTGACGCGGGAAAGGAAACACCATCCGGAGCTATCCCAGTCAGCACCATCAACGATCCGGACAGAAGCCGCACACGGCTCATAGAGACCATACTGCGCACGCTTCCCCCGGACTACGGCATCAGGTCGCTCACAGGAGATCTTGCCAAAGAGGGTGACATAGTGGTGCTTGTCATGCCGCAGGACAGTTCGGCCCCCAAGGGAAGACTGATACTGCCGCAGGTGCAGACCATCCGCGACCTGCTCGACAAGGGAGCCATCCCGGTGTGCACAGTGCCTGAGAAACTTAAAGATACACTGGCAGCACTTGTGTCGGCACCGGCTCTGATAATAACTGATTCGCAGGCATTCGCAAAGGTGCAGCCGGCAGTACCGCACGGTGTGCCGCTGACCTCCTTCTCGGTTCTCATGGCTGCCTACAAAGGTGACATACGCTACTTCGCCGAAAGCGCGCGGGCCATAGCCTCACTGACACCGGCATCACGTGTGCTCATCGCCGAAGCATGCACCCATGCGCCACAGACCGAGGACATAGGGAGAGTGAAGATCCCGGCTCTTCTGCGCAAAAGAGTCGGACAAGGGCTGAAAATCGACCATGTGTCGGGACGCGACTTCCCGGATGACCTTACCGGATACGACCTTGTGATACACTGCGGAGGATGCATGTTCAACCGCAGCTACCAACTTTCACGAGTGGCAAAATCCAAGGCCCGGGGTGTGCCTATGACAAATTACGGGATCACGATAGCATACCTCACCGGCATACTGGCGGAAGTGGCGTTACCCGAGGCGTAACCACGCCCGGACATATATGCGTCACTTCCCCACGAGAGCGCGTATCGCGGCCGGAAGCGATGTATTGTCATTGAGAGGAGCAAAAAGCTCCGACCCAACACCTACGGCATAGACCGGGACAAGACCTCCGGAATGGCCGTTGGTGGTGAATCCAAGCCCGGTCACCCCGTCGATAATACGGTACACATTCTCGGTAAAGGTGTTGAATGAATTGTAGAGAGTCTTGTTATCGGCCGGCATCTCGCCTTTGAAACAGCGTTCAAACTCCTTACGCAGCATCTCCGTCTGGCTGTCGGTCACAGGGACCGCGCTCCAGAACCCGAGTTTCTCGGTAAGAATCTCTTTCATATCCTCCCATTCGTAAGCACGGCGCGACTTGCGCATGGCCCGGCACATGTCGGCAAAACGGTCCTTGGATATCCTCTGATGGTCGATGTATCCGAGATGCAGGTCATAGCCCACCTTATTGTTTCCCAGCCCCATGCCTCCGGTCTCGTGGTCGGCAGTGACAAGAATCAGAGTCTCGTCGGGATGCGCGAGATAGAAGTCATAGGCATGGCGGAGAGCCTGATTGAAATTAAGCACCTCCTTTATGATTGTTCCTCCGTCATTGGCATGGCCGCCGTAATCGATATTGCCACCCTCGACCATCATGAAGAAACGGTCACGGCCGTTGTTCTGCAGATGACGTATGGCGGCGGCAGTCATGTCGGGAAGATTCATGGCACCCGGCACAGAGTCGATGGTGAAATTGATCTGTCCCACGGTTATCTCGGAGGGGTTTAACAGGAGCACACGTTTTGACTTCGCGTCCTTAAGGCCCTCCAGCCCGTAGGCGATATCCACACCGTTTTCGCGGAATGAATCGACAAGATCGTTGGGATTCCCGTCCTTGTCACATGTGCCGCGCAGATTGGACCCGGCAATGAAATCGTAGCCGCACCCGGCAGCCTGCTTCCCTATCTCATAATACATTCCACGGTCAGGGACATGGGCATAGAATGCTCCCGGAGTCGCATCGTCGGGCGGAACGGAAGTGACGAGAGCCACACCGTAGCCACGGTCGAAAAGCTCTTTTGCTATCGAGGTCACAGCCACGGAGTCAGGGGTCATACCGAGCATTCCGTTACGGGTCTTATGTCCGGAAGCAAGGGCAGTACCGGCCGCAGCCGAGTCAGTGACAGGAGATGACGCCGAATGGGTGGTGGACTGCGATGCCACCGGGAAGCTCATCATGAGGATTGGATCGGGGTTTCCGAGCACGGTGCGGTTGTACACCTGTGCGGAAAGAGCCTGGGCCATACCCATGCCGTCACCGATAAAGTAGAATATGTATTTCGGGACTCCGGCTCCGCAGACACTTGCCACGGAGCATAGGGAAAACAGAAGAGAGAACAGACGAGTCTTCATAAAAGCATCAGTTTAATCTAAGGATATCATCAATTGGGGTGCGTGTATTGGACAGGCGCGGGACCTTGCGCTGGCCGCCGAGCTTACCGGTGGAAGCAAGCCAGTCGTTGAATATACCCGGACGGCCCTTGACCACAGTGAGAGGGTCAAGGAATATCCCGTGGGCACGCTTGGCCTGATAGTCGGAGTTGAGCTCCTGTAGAGCACTGTCGAGCGCGGCGGCGAAAGCGTCAAGCGACGAGGGCTCGCGGTCGAATTCAATGAGCCATTCGTGGCGTCCGCGTGAATTGTCGGAAGCGTAGACAGGAGCCGCGGTATAATTCACCACAGAGCAGTCCATATCGCGGCACACGCGTGTCATGGCGGCCTCGGCGTTCTCCACCATAAGCTCCTCGCCGAAAGCGTTGATAAAGCACTTGGTGCGGCCGGCTATGGTGATGCGCAGAGGATCCGCACTCTCGATGCGCACGGTGTCGCCCGGAGTGTAACGCCACAGGCCGTTGCACGCAGTTATCACTATCGAATAGACCTCGCCTTGCTCCACTTCCCATGATGGGATGATCGTGGGCCGGTCGGAATCAATGTCGGAAAGCGGCACGAATTCGTAGAACACACCGTTGCCGAGGAGCAGGAGCATCCCCGGAGAGTCGATGGTGTCCTGCACGGCAAAGAAGCCTTCGGATGCATTGTAGCTCTCGAGATACCGCATGCCGGGACGTGTGATGCGGGCATACTGCTCCCGATAGGGAGCCATGGATATGCCTCCATGGAAGAACACTTCAAGATGGGGCCACACATCGTGTATGCATCCGGCACCGGCACGCTTCATGACACCTTTGAGCACTGTGAGAAACCATGACGGCACGCCTGAAATGTTTGTTACATCCCGACGCATGGATGACTCTATCAGGAGAGGCAGCTTCTCCTCCCAGTCAGGCATCAGGGCCAGCTTCTTTGAGGGGACACGCACAAGATTGGCGAGCGGGTTTATGCAATCGATAAGTGTGGCCGAAAGGTCGCCCACCTTCACTCCCGGATGGAGCGTAAGCTCATTGGCGTAGCTGCCTCCGAGGATAAAGCCTTTGCCGGAAAACAGGCGGCTGTCGGGATAAAGCGAAAGGTACTGGGCCACAGCCTGAGTGCCACCCTCGTAGTGGTTGACGCGGAGCGAATCGCGCGTTATGGGTATGTATTTGCTCTTGCCGTCGGAAGTGCCGGAGCTCTGGGCAAAACGCCGCGTCACCCCGGGCCACAGCACATCGGGCTCACCGTCCACCATGCGCATCACCAGGTCACGAATATCAGGATAGGACTGCACCGAAGGGACAGCCCTGCGCAGATCGTCGTAGGCATGTTCGATGACGCGCCCCGACATTGGTCCGAGCCCATGCTCGCGCCCCCATCGGGTAGAGGCTCCGCGCGACAGCAGCCACTGCAGCTGCTCCAGCTGCACCTGACGTATGCGTCCGCGCCACGAGCGCACACTTGCGGCCTTGTGCAGGAAATACGGGCGGACTAAAGGTGTGATGTTCATTTTATACCCAACTCAGAAAGCTCATTCATGTCACAGCTCGTCGGGGTGCTTGCGGTAATACTCCTCAAGCAGCGGCCCTATATTGAAATAGTATCCTCCGGCGTCCTTCCCCTGGGAATCCTTCACGGTGATGTACTCATAGCAGGGATCATAGAACACATGGTCGCTGACGGTGTGGTCCATCATGTTGAGCAGCACATATTCATGCTGAGGCTCTATGACATACCAGGCGTTCTCTTCGTCGAGACCTGTGCCGGTCGACACTATGGCCATGAGAATATAGTTGAGCTTGTACTGCCATATGTTGGCGAGATTGGTCTTACCCTTTCCTCTCAGGGCGTTGATCAGCATCACCATCTCTCCGAGATTGAAAGGGTTGTCGGACAGAGCCTGTTCGGCATACGCTATCACCGAGTCGCATTCCTGGCGGGTGAGATTCTTGGAGCGGTTAAGAGTGGCATCGTAGGTTATGGTGCGCTCGCTCGACCGGTAAGGATTGTAGTCCTCCTGAAACATATAGCCCAGATAGAGATGCCTGAACTTGTCGATCTTCATCAGCGTGTCATTGCGCTGAAACTCCTTCATGAGCCTCGGGTAATAGTAGGGGGACGACTGGTCGAGCGTAGCACGGCGTATAGCCTCGAGGTCGGGCTTCTCACGCTTGAGCTGAGGAAGCACCTGAGAGCTGACACTGAAGGATGCCGCTATAGCCACGAGCAGTATGGTGAATATTCTTGTCATGAGCAGTGGGGAGGGATTGGGTTAACAACATGATTGGGCAGCCGGCGCGCCGGAGCCACCGTCACTGCTGCCTTCCGGCAGCCTTGAACGCGAGAGCATACAGACGCATCTGCTTGAGCATCGCGAGAAGACCGTTGGAGCGCGTTGGCGACAGATGCTCGCTCAGACCTATGTCGTTGATGAAATGCAGATCGGCCGCAAGGATATCGTCAGGGGTCTGGTTGTCGAGCACCTTCACAAGGAGCGATATTATCCCCTTGACAATTATGGCGTCAGAATCGGCGGTATAGCGCACGCGCCCTTCGGGTGAGAGCTCGGCATTAAGCCACACACGGCTCTGACAGCCTTCTATGATATGATCGGGTGTGCGGTACTTCTCTTCGATAGGTGGCAGTGAATTGCCAAGGTCGATGATCATCCCGTAACGGTCCATCCAGTCATCCACCTCGGAGAATTCGTCCACGATCTCGGACTGTATTTCATTGATAGTCATAAGTATCTCTTATAAATTAATTATAATTAAAGGCAATTATTTCTGCGGACGCGGACGCTCGTTGACATTCTCGGCCGGCCTGACCTTGGCAAGGGCATTGACGGCCTCACGCAGCACGATAGAACCATTGGAGACACTCTGTCTCAGCTTGCGGGCATTTCCCCTCTCGTTGGGTGAGCCTATGGCTTTCCATGCCATATCGACAATCTGCGCGGCATCCCGGTTGGTGCAACGTCCTCTGACGGAGAAATAGTCATTCTCTACGACAGCATTAAGGTCGCCGTCGGTCAGGGCCTTGGCCAGAGCCTTTCCCATCGGGCTTGACAGCTTTGTGAGATCCCATGCGGCATTTCCGTTGAGATATTCAGCATCGGCGGCCTCTTCCTGAGTCATTGGTACAGCCGGGGCAGCCACAGAGTCAGCCGCGGTGCCACCGGTGCCGTCGGCGGCAAGCTCGGTGACCGCAGAAGGAGCGACATCGAGATCATTGCCTTCGGGTATGAGAAGAGCCACGGCTACCACAATGGCAAGCCCGAGAAGCCCGAGGCCAAGCCATTTCAAAGCTTTACGCCGTGATGAGGAGGATGCCGGATAATCGTCCTCGCACTCGTCGCCGGCACTTTCAGCGGAGCCATCGGCCATAGACTGCCGGCTGCGGGGATCAACGGGCACCTTGGAATCGATGCGGGGATGCTCCTCCACGATATCGCCCGAGACATTGACAAATTTCGGAGCCACGTTCCTCCCTTCCTCACTGTCGTCGGAATGAGACGGGTCAAAATTAGGAGCCACCGGCGGATTTACTATGCGCACATCTACATTGTAGACCTCGGAATTGTCGGACGTGACCTGACGGTGGGCCCGGAAACCGTGGAAATTGCCTGAATGGAGGCGATTGTACTCCGGGGTGTTCTTCTCAATGGAGATCTGCTGCTCGAACACTCTGCCGTCACCGAAATCAAGACGCAGTGTGACACACTGCTCCACCGGCTGCAGCTCCATGTCCAGCTCGTCGGTGGCAAGGATTTCAGAGCTCGGCATTTTGAGCTTGAGAGGGCGGTAATTGTTGGAAACCACCTGTATGTCGACCTCAGTGTCGGACTCAAGATCACGTTCGGTGAACTCTATGTACGGATCGGCAGTGCTCACGGGGTGGCCGTTTACCGAGATAGTGTACCCGTTGAGTGAGGCCCCTTTCATGGACCTGACTTTTACAGGCACACGGCGAACAAAGCGGATGCCTGTCTGCGCCGCCGTGCGCACAAGTATAGTCGATCCCTCATATTTGGTGTAGGCGGCGGGGGTGCCAACTACGACCGTCTCGGTGTGGGTGTCAAATCCCTCCCGAGAATAGGTAAGCACGAGCCGGTCGCCGTCATACACAAGCGAGGATGACGCGGTGACCCCTTCGGGGCACACTACCCCGTACTGTCTGCGGATGGGCACTGTGATGCGCGGCATCTTTACGCCCGGACGCAGGGATGTCGAAGCCGATACAATGATGATGCATCGGTAGCCGGCATATTCAGGCTGCCCCGGAAAAGAGAATATGGCCTCAAGCTCCTGAAGCGAGATGTATGTACGGTAGGCAGCCTCACTGACGGTCTCAGCCGCAGGGACAGCCGCATTGCATTTCCAGGCTTCAAGCTCAAGCGGCTCCTTAGGGACACCGGCTTCAAGGAGCACGGTCTCGACAGCGTCGTCAGAGAGATTCTCCTCCTCGATGAAAACTCTTTTGAGACCGGCAAACACACCGAGCACCTGACGCCCTGTCAGGGCGCATCCGTTGTCGATGAGAAGCGATATCATCACATAGCCGCGTTCGGGGAAGAGGGTGTTGCGGGTGATGAGCGAAATATAATGCCCGAGAGCCGACTCCTGGAGCACATAACATTCATTGGCGTTTAGAAACCGCTTTATGGCGGCTCCCGGTTCGACCATAGTACTGTCCCAGCGGGGATCTTTATCGCTATCCGCAGGTGTATACTTGTAAAGAGTGCGGGTGGCACCCTGCATCTCTCCACGGAAAGCTATGTGGATATAACTGAAATCGGTCATTGCGGTTTTTATCGTCGGGTTCTTTACAATTTGTTGGTTCAATAGGACAAAATTAGTGAAAATCCTCTTTTTCAACAAATGTTTTTTTAACAAGGTTCAGGGTCTCGGAAACCCGACGGACGAGACCGCGACGGCGACAGCTAAATAATTAGTTGCGAAGATCCCTGCATCTCTTGACCAGTCCGGCAAACAGCCTTAGGGCTTCAATGATCCGGGAGCGGTGAGGGGAGTTCTCGGTTATGCTCTTAGCCTCGATCAGCACAAGTGAAGCCGAACCGAGGGTGGTGAGCCACGGGAACGGAGAGAGGTTGACGCTGCCACAGGCTGACAGCACTACGACCGATGCGACTATCATGGAATCAATGACCGTCAGGCAGAAGAGCGCGAGAAAATAGGAGGATACTTTGGCCACCGTGCGGCGCAGCCCGCGCGATGTGCACGGATGCCCCTCGCGGCGCGCACGGCGGACACCGCTGACAAGATCGGCTATGACCGAGAGGAGCACGCCTGAATATTCGACGGCAAGCAACAGGAGGAGCGAGGTAAGGAGTCGGGACGACATAATCTACGGAATTTAGGGTGAATGATTCCGCAAAAATATGACACCAGACACGTCCCGACGGTGCGATAACGCCGTCAGGGATGCAGAGCCGAATAGACTATGGAGGCTCTCGCCGGACCTACCACCTCGGCAATGGCATCGAGATCGGCCTCACGCAGACGCTTTACACTCCTGAAGCGCGTGAGAAGCGCAGTGCGCGTCTTTTCGCCCACTCCGCTTATGCCGTCAAGTTCGGACACGGCCTGTCCTTTGCTGCGGCGGTTGCGGTGGTGAGTTATGCCGAAACGGTGGGCCTCGTCACGCAGCTGCTGCACCACGCGCAGACTCTCGCTGTTCTTGTCGATATACAGCGGTATGCTGTCGCCCGGGAAATATATCTCCTCAAGCCGTTTCGCTATGCCGACCACCGCAATAGTGCCACGCAGCCCCATTTCGTCAAGGGCCTCCACCGCGGCTGAAAGCTGCCCTTTGCCGCCATCGACCACTATGAGCTGAGGGAGCGGCTGCCCCTCATTGACCAGACGGGTGTAACGGCGCGTCAGCACCTCCTTCATCGACGCGAAGTCATCGGGGCCTTCCACCGTGCGGATATTGAAATGCCTATAGTCTTTCTTGGACGGCTTGGCATCCTTGAACACCACACACGAGGCGACCGGATTAGTCCCCTGAATATTGGAATTGTCAAAGCATTCTATATGGCGCGGGAGTTCGGAAAGACGGAAGTCGGCACGCATACGCTCAAGTATCCTGTCGGTCCGCACCGAAGGATCGCGCTTCTCCATGGTCTTGACTTTGTCCACCCTGTGTTGCCTGGCATTCTTCTGCGACACCTCAAGGAGCTTTGCCTTGTCGCCGCGTTTCGGGATTATGAATCTGACATCAGGCATCTCGCAGTCGGGCTCCTCGGCCACCACGACCTCGTCATACACCACTCCGAGCGACTCCGCGATCTCGGCCATTGCATAAGCGAGCAGCTGAGGTACGGTCTCGTCGAGGCGACGCCGGTATTCGAGGGTGACGGATTTTACAACTGCTCCATGGCGTATGTGCATGTAATTGATGTACACTTCGTCGTCCTCGTCGTGAACGCCGAACACGTCGACATCCTCAATGGTCTGCGACACTATCACACTCTTTGCCTGATACCGGCTTATGAGGTCATACTGCTCCTTAAGGAGCTGCGCCTCCTCAAAGCGCAGCTGGGCTGACAGCTTCTCCATCTCAGCACGCAGGTAGCCGAGCAGCTCTGACACATCTCCACGGAGAATGGATCTCACGCGGTCTATGTCGGCACAGTAGTCAGCGGAGGACACAAGCCCCGTGCAGCATCCGCCGCAACGCTTGAGATGGTAGTCAAGACACAGCCTGCCCTTTCCGGCATTGACATACTCCTGCGTGATGACATGTCGGCAGGAACGTATGCGGTAGAGACGCCTGACAAGATCGAGAGTGGCACGCGCCGAGCCGGCATCGGTGTACGGGCCGTAATACTTCGATCCGTCCTTGATGCGCTGTCGGGTCATGAACACTCTCGGGAAAGGCTCGTTGGTGACCACTATCCAGGGGTAGGACTTGTCATCCTTAAGGAGCACATTGTAGCGCGGCTGATGCTCCTTGATCATCGAGGCCTCAAGGTTGAGCGCGTCCTGCTCCGTCGGCACTACGATATAGCTCATATCGGCTATGGCACGCACGAGCAGATTGGTGCGGAGCGAATCATGCGTGCGGTTGAAGTAGGAGCTGACGCGCCTCTTGAGATTCTTAGCCTTGCCGACGTAAATCACCGTGCCCTCGGAGTCATAATACATATATACTCCGGGGGTGTCAGGGAGGATGGATATCTTCTCCTCCAGCGCGGCTGATTTACGATGTTTCGGCATATTGTCAATACACCAACAGGGAGGAAACCTCGGCGTCGGCCGGAAGGTTGGCCCGCCCGTTGAGCGCGGAAAGTTCGACGATGAAATTTATGTAGACCTTCTTTGGGTTCATACTTTTGACCAGTTCATATGCGGCAGCCATGGTGCCGCCGGTAGCGAGCACATCGTCATGTATCACCACCACATCGTCAGGGGTTATGGCATCACGGTGGATCTCTATGGTGTCCTTTCCATATTCCTTGTCGTAGGATGCGCTTATCGTGTCGGCGGGGAGCTTGCCAGGCTTGCGGATGGGCACGAATCCGGCACCAAGCTCAAAAGCGAGTATGGATCCTCCGATAAATCCACGCGACTCTATGCCCACTACCTTAGTAACGCCTTTGTCGCGATAAAGTTGAGACAGGTCCCAGCCTATGATGTGCAGGCCACGGGGATCTTTGAACAGTGTGGTCAGGTCACGAAATATGATACCCTTCTGCGGGAAGTCATATACGTCACGGATGTGAGATTTCAGGTATTCCATTGAAACTATAATATGTTTGTTATGTGATCATTTCAAGCAGCGGCGAGGGGCAATTGTTCCACGTGGAACAATATTCTATTATCTCCCTAAGAGCAAAAGGAGTATATTGACATCAGCCGGAGATATCCCGGGGATTCTTGACGCCTGTGCCACGGTCTCCGGGTCTATTCTCATCAGTTTCTGTCGGGCCTCGGTGGACAGAGACTTGACGGATGCATAGTCGATCTTGCCTCGCAATTTCAGATTTTCGAGCCGGTGGAGCTTGTCGGCATTAAGCTGCTCCCGCTTTATGTAGCCCTGATATTTCAGAAGTATTTCGGCAGCCTCCACTATCTCGTCGCGTCTCGTCTCTTCTATGTGATCTTCGATAAAAGATGCAAGCGGAGCTATAGTTTCCGAGAGCCGCACTATGCCGAGGCCGGGGCGCAGCACAAGATCCTCGAGCTTCACGCCTTGCTTCAACGGCTGCTCACCCGCCTCCTCAAGCCACGGATTTATCAGAGAAGCCTTGACCGAGAACTCGCGGCAGAAAGCTATCAGCGCGTCACGCTGCTCCTGTTTGGAGAGCATCAGCCTGTAACGCTCCCCGGAAGCAAGCCCCAGGGCATACCCTTTCGGCGTGAGGCGCATGTCAGCGTCATCCTGACGGAGAAGTATGCGGTATTCGGCTCTCGACGTGAACATGCGGTAAGGCTCGTCGACCCCCTTGGTGACAAGATCGTCGATAAGCACACCTATATACGCCTCATCACGGGCCAGGGTGAACGGCTCGCCCCCCTTGACCTGCATGGCGGCATTTATCCCTGCCACAAGGCCCTGTCCGGCCGCCTCCTCATAGCCGGTGGTGCCATTGACCTGTCCGGCGAAAAAGAGCCCTCTGACAAGCTTCGTCTCAAGCGTATGGTGGAGCTGTGTGGGATCGAAAAAGTCATACTCTATGGCATAGCCGGGACGGAACAGCATCACATCGCGCAACGCCGGGATTGTGGCGAGAGCTTCAAACTGAATATTTATCGGGAGCGACGAGGAGAATCCGTTGAGATAGTACTCAGTGGTGCTCTCACCTTCCGGTTCAAGGAACAGCTGATGCTCGCTCTTATCGGCGAATGTCACGATCTTGGTCTCGATGCTCGGGCAATAGCGCGGACCTATGCTCTGTATCTGCCCGTTGAAAAGAGGCGATTCCGGCAGCCCGCGGCGCAGGATCTCATGGGTCTTCTCATTGGTGTACACTGTGTGACACGGCCGCTGCGGCAGCTCGCGCGACACCTCGGGAAGATAAGAAAACTTATGGAAGTCATCGTCGCCGTTCTGGGTGACAGTCTTTGACCAGTCGACCGAACGCCCGTCGATGCGCACAGGAGTCCCGGTCTTCATTCGGTCAGTCACAAAGCCGAGGTCTCTCAGCTGTTCGGTGATGCCATGAGACGACGGCTCGGCCACACGTCCCCCTTCCACTTTGACAGGTCCTATATGCATGAGTCCGTTAAGGAATGTACCGGCCGTAAGCACTACTGCCTTGGCCGTAAAAGTCACACCGAGGGCAGTACGCACACCCTTCACACCATCCTCTCCTATCAGGAGCTCTGTGACGGAATCCTGCCACATGTTAAGCCCCGGAGTATTCTCAAGAGTCTCGCGCCACAGACGCGAAAAAGCCATGCGGTCGCTCTGCGCACGAGGGCTCCACATGGCAGGACCCTTTGAACGGTTGAGCATGCGGAACTGTATGGCAGAGCGGTCGGTTACCACCCCCATCATGCCGCCGAGAGCATCGATCTCACGCACGATCTGCCCCTTGGCAATGCCACCCACAGCAGGATTGCAGCTCATCTGGGCGATCTTGTTCATATCGATAGTGATCAGAAGGGTGCGCACGCCAAGCATAGCCGCGGCATGAGCGGCCTCGCACCCGGCATGGCCGGCTCCGATCACTATCACATCAAATGTGAATGTCATAATTACAGTACGGATCTATAGCAAAGAGAGTGCATCGTTCTCATGCATCTCCATGATTTCTCGTTCTCCGGGGCCTTTGTCGTTTATGCCGCAAAGATGGAGCACACCGTGTATGATCACCCTGTGCAGCTCGGAGTCATAGCTTGCCGAGACCTTCTCGGCGTTGGTAGCCACTGTGTCAAGCGATATGAACATGTCGCCGCTTATCATGCGTCGGCGCGAATAGTCAAACGTGATGATGTCGGTATAATAGTCGTGCTGAAGAAACCGGCGGTTTACCTCAAGAATCTTCTCGTCATCACAAAAAATATAGGTCAATGACCCGACTATACGGTCATGCCTGCGCGCCACTTCGGCTATCCACCCTTCGAGGGCGGAGGTGTCGATGTCGGGCATAGGTGTCGATCCGTCAGTGAGCCATTGTATATCGTTCATACCGCACAAACCTTATTTACCGCAAAGTTAGTGAAAATTTGGGGAGCTTTGCGCCAAGCGAGGACAAAAATTTTATCCGCACAAATATATCGGTATAAAATATTTGACTTAACACATTAACACATAATGAGTTAAGCCAAATTTCACCCTCTGAGGTTTAAATATTCGCCTCCAACACGTGGAGGCGGACGGAATTTCGCATTGTAGTGAAGTCGCCGATCAGTATCCGGGACGCTCCCCCACCCTACCCCGGTCATAACCGGAAGCGGGAATTATTTTTTTGGAAATCGCATTTTCGAAAATTGAACTCACGGAAATTATTTTTCGGGAATTAGATTCCTCGGGAATCTTTCATGAGAATCACTTCCTCGGAAATCTCTCGGTAACCGCTTTCTCGGAAATCACTTTTTATAGAGAACAGGATTTGTCGCCGGATCATTGTACATTTTCATCTGGCGATACACCTTCATATATTTTATGCCTGCGGCAATGTCGTCGAGCAGAGTGTCGATGGCAGTGGTAAGGTCGGCCTGCTGCTGGAGCAGAATGTTGAGCTTAGCCTCACACTTTGCCTTATGTTCCGGCGAAGCGTCCGTACGGCTGACTTCCGCCGCCATGTGATAGATCTTCAGGGCAAGGATGGACAGTCGGTCGAGAGCCCATGCCGGCGACTCGGTATTGATAGTTGCATCGGGGCGCGGTGTCACTCCCGAATATTTCTCACGGAAATAAGTGTCAATCTCCTCCACCATATCGGTGCGGTCCTGATTGGACCGGTCGATGCGACGCTTCAGTGCGAGAGCCTCGACAGGATCTATGCCCGGATCACGGATGATATCCTCAAGATGCCACTGCACGGCATCAATCCAATTCTTGGCAAACATCGTGTGCTCGATCGTCCCCTTCTCATAGGGATTGGCCACGATGGCATCCACGTCGTCAGTCTCATGATACTTCTGCGTCGTGGAATAAAAAATGTCGTAAAAATTCTGGGCAAGTTTCATGCTGGTAACTTTGAAAGATTGAATATGCCGAACCGCCCGTGAACGGTTCATATTGCAAATTTGGGAAAAATATTCCAATATCCAAACTTATTCCCGACATAAAATGACCCCGTGCGGCAATGAGTCGGCAAAAATGATTACCTTTGCGAAAACTCTACCCCAAATGCAGACAGTACTATTCCACTCCACAATCTTCGGGCCGATACACTCACGACGCCTCGGGGTGTCGCTCGGCATAAACCTCGCCCCCGACGACGGCAAGGTATGCACATTCGACTGCCTCTACTGCGAGGCCGGCTTCAATGCCCAGGGGACAGGGACCACAGGGCTACCTCCCCGGGAGACCGTGGCACGCCAGCTTGAGTCAAGGCTCTCCAAGATGAAGGACGCCTCACAACCGCTCGACGTAATAACATTCTCGGGCAACGGCGAGCCGACCGTCCACCCCGACTTTCCCGCCATAATAGATGACACCCTGCGCATACGCGACAAATATTATCCCGAAGCCAAGGTCAGCGTGCTCAGCAACTCCACACGCATCGACCGCCCGGAGGTGCGCGAGGCACTGATGAAAGTCGACAATAACATACTGAAACTCGACTCGGCCCTGTCCGGCACAATACACCTGATAGACCGCCCGAATGTTCCCGGCTTCACAGCCGAAAAAGTGATCGGGGAGCTTGAAAAATTCGGCAAGGACTGCATAATCCAGACAATGTTCCTGCGCGGAGAATACGACGGCAAGAAAATCGACAACACCACCCGCGAAGAGGTGGACGCGCTCATTGCCGCATACGGCCGCATACGGCCGCGCGAAGTGATGGTATATTCCATTGACCGCACCACCCCGGCCGAACACATCGAAAAGGTGTCACACGAAGAGCTGCAGAGCATAGCCGACCGCATAACGGCCGAGACCGGCATACCCATCCAGGTGGCATGACACCGGCACCCGCGACAGACCCTAAGAATCACAACCCGGAAAAAACCGAAATATGGAAATACTTACCCCGGCCCCACTCAGGCATGGCGACAGGGTAGCCATCGTGGCACCGTCAGGAATAATAAAGCCTCAGAGGGTACTCGACACCCTGCCGGTGCTCGCCGGCCAGGGATGGGTGACATATGTGGGGGAACACACTTTCGACCGCTGCGGCACCTATGCCGGCACCGACGATGACCGCTACTCCGATCTCGAGGCCGCCCTGCTCGACCCCGCCACACGAGCCATAATATGCGCGCGCGGCGGATACGGCGCGGTGCACCTGCTTGAACGCCTCGACAGGCTCCCCCTGCGCGACGACCCGAAATGGATAGTGGGATACTCCGACATATCGGCACTGCACGCACTGATGACACGCCACGGCATCCGATCGATCCACGCGCCCATGTGCAAACACATCGCCGAGAACTCCGGACGCGACGAGGATTCCCTCAGGCTCTTCTCCATACTGCGCGGAGAGCAACCCGACATGAGGATCCCCGACAATCCTTACAACCGCCACGGCTCGGCCACAGCACCGCTAACCGGCGGGAACCTTGCCGTGATAGCCGGACTCATCTCCACCCCCTACGACGTGATAAAGCCCGGCCACATACTCTTCATCGAGGACATAGCCGAGCCTATATATAAGGTGGAGCGCATACTCTACAATCTCAGGCTCAACGGCTCGCTCGGCCACCTTGCCGGACTAATCGTGGGACGCTTCACCGACTACGACCCGTCGCGCAACGACAGCACCATGGAGGAGATGATATCACGCATGGTGAGCCCCTACGGCTATCCTGTGGCATTCGGCGCGCCCATAGGGCATGTGAGCCACAATGTCCCCATGATATGCTCATCCACAGTGACCCTGTCAGTAACCCCCGACGGAGGCCGACTGGAATACATGTCATAGACCCGCCGGAGCAAACGGACACCCAATCCAAAAGCACATCGGATACAAAAGCACATCGGGGCAAACGGACACCCGAAAGCACACCAAATCGTAGGCAACATGACAGCGCGCCCCGCAAGTCCGACACAGGACCTTCGGGGCGCGGTTCAAAAATATCGTTCTCCTCAGGAGAGGCGTGCGTCACCGCATCAGGCGTTCATGCCCGAGAGGCTTTGCGGGAGATGTTGCGGGAGCCTACACCGTGAGGATCTCCTTCTCCTTTGCGGCGAAGAGATCGTCGATCTTCTTGAGGTAACGGTCATGGAGCTTCTGGGCCTGCACTTCGGCATCCTTCTCCACATCCTCGCTCATGCCCTGCTTCACGGCCTTCTTAAGCCCGTCAATGGCATCGCGGCGGGCATTGCGCACCGACACCTTTGCTGTCTCGGCCTCGGCCTTCGACTGCTTTACGAGCGACTTGCGGCGTTCCTCGGTGAGAGGCGGGATGCACAGACGTATCACCTCGCCGTTGTTCTCGGGAGTTATGCCGAGCTCCGAATTGATGATAGCCTTTTCGATCTCCTTGAACATCGCCTTCTCCCAGGGGGTGATAGTGATGGTGCGGGCATCGGGCACAGCCACGTTGGCCACCTGCGAGATGGGCATGGCAGAGCCGTAGTACTCCACACGTATGCCGTCAAGGATCTTAGGATTGGCCTTGCCGGCGCGAATGTGGGCAAGAGCCTCGTCGAGATAAGCCACGGCGAGTTCCATTTTCTCCTCTGCCGGGTTCAGATAATCGGAAGGTTCCATTTTCAATGATATTAATTATGGTTTATGGTTTTCTATAATCATGCGTGTCAATACACCCTCGTGCCGATATTCTCGCCGGATATCACCTTAAGGAGATTGCCGGGGGTGTCCATGTCGAACACCACTATCGGAAGCCCGTTCTCGCGACACATGGCTGTGGCGGTGACATCCATCACCTTGAGCCCGCGGGCCAGCACCTCGTCATAAGTGATCTCGTCAAACTTCACCGCCTCCGGATCCTTCTCCGGATCGGCCGTGTACACCCCGTCGACCCTCGTGCCCTTGAGCATGACGTCGGCACCGATCTCTATGCCGCGCAACGCACTTCCGGTGTCGGTGGTGAAGAAGGGGTTGCCGGTGCCGGCGGCCATGATAGCCACTTCGCCGTGCTCTATGGCCTCCATGGCCCGGCGGTTGGAGTACTGCTCCCCTATTGGGAACATGTTTATGGCGGTGAGCACCCGCGCCGACTGCCCTATGCTCTCAAGAGCCGACGACAGGGCAAGCGAATTGATCACGGTGGCGAGCATACCCATCTGGTCACCCTTCACGCGGTCAAAGCCCTTGGCAGCTCCCGACAGGCCACGGAATATGTTACCACCGCCTATCACGATACCTACCTCCACTCCCATGCCTACGATCTCGGCTATCTGGGACGCATATTGGCCGAGGCGCACAGTGTCGATACCGTAGCCCTGGCTCCCCATCAGCGACTCGCCGCTGAGCTTGAGGAGCACTCGCTTATATTTTGTCTCCATAATGTCCTGTACTTGTTTTTTAACGGTTGTTGACTGCAACAAAGATAGGGATAATCCGTGAAAACCGCACAAAAAACACGCATCAATTTTACCCGCCGGGGCTGTGTCAATGACAATTCAGGCTCAAAATTTATACAATTTTGTTACAGCTCTATGATTTTTTAACCGTATAACGTATCTTTGCAATATCCACAAAGCGTCCAACAATCTTGCAACCGACAGACACAACTCTCATCCTGATAGTTGACAGCGACTCATCTATCAAATCACTGCTTGCCGACAACCTCCGGAGCGAAGGCTACACGGTCGATACCGTGACCACAGCTTTAGAGGCACTCGTGCTACAGCTCGACCGCTACTCGCTGATCATCTCCGACATTGACCTTCCGGGCGAGATCGACGGGTTCGAGCTCCTTGAGCGAGTCAAGGACGACCCCATGACCTCGACCATCCCCTTGATATTCTGCACGGCGCGCGACGGCGAGAACGACATAATCAAAGGGCTGAACGCAGGGGCCGACGACTACATAATACGTCCGTTCTCCCTGCGCGA
Source organism: uncultured Duncaniella sp. (assembly GCA_910588795.1). Taxonomy (GTDB): domain Bacteria; phylum Bacteroidota; class Bacteroidia; order Bacteroidales; family Muribaculaceae; genus Duncaniella. Next base: position 105,549 of record CAJURI010000001.1, read on the forward strand.
GATGCTTGCGCGCGTCCGCTCCGTGATGCGCCGCAGACGCAACATGAGCCCAGCGGCCAACAACCGCACCATCGAGTACCGCACACTCATACTCAACGTGGACTCACACGGGCTCATCATCGACGGAGAGACAGTGTCGCTCTCTCCCACAGAATTCGCCATACTCACCCTGCTTCTGCGCTCGCGCAACCGCATGTTCAGGCGTGAGGAGATATTTGCGGCAGCATGGCCCGGCGAAGAGCTCAACAACCCGCGCCTTGTGGACGTCAACATATCGCGGCTGCGCAAGAAACTGTCCACCTATTCGCGCAACCTCGTCAACAAGTCGGGGCTCGGCTACGGATTTGTCGACGAAGCCTGACAGTCAGCCATGGGAAAGCCATCCGTCACACTCCCCACAGCCACCACGGCATTCATCCTCGAAGCCGGATGCGACGAAGCCGGACGCGGATGCCTGGCCGGACCGGTATGCGCCGCGGCAGTGATACTCCCCGACGGGTACACCCATCCCATGCTCAACGACTCCAAGCAGCTCACCGAGTTGCGGCGCGAGCAGTTGCGCCCCGTCATCGAACGCGACGCCGTGGCCTGGGGAGTAGGGTGGGCCTCCAATGAAGAGATCGACACCATCAACATACTCAACGCCTCCATCCTCGCCATGCACCGCGCGCTCGACGCCCTGGGCGTCACCCCGGGGCAGATAGCGGTGGACGGCAACCGCTTCAAGCCCTACCGCGACATGCCCCACATCACCATAGTCAAGGGTGACGGACGCTACGCCAACATAGCCGCCGCCTCCATCCTCGCCAAGACCCACCGCGACGAATGGATGCGCAAGGCAGCCGCGCAGTATCCCGGCTACGGATGGGAGATCAACAAAGGGTATCCCACACGCGACCACCGCGCCGCCATAGCCTTGCTCGGCACCACGCCCCTGCACCGCCTCACATTCCGCGGATCGCGCTGACAGCCAAATATAGAACGGCAGCCGAGAGACTCGCTTAGAGGCCGGTTAAAAACGACATTTTAGCATCACCTAACCAAATATCCGATGATCAGAATTTAAAATAGTTAATCATGGTTAAGAATCTGATGTAATTCGTGAGAATTTTGTAATTTTGCAGATGCTATATATCAAGGAGATTGCAATTAGAGATGCCGGTCAACTGTTCAGCAAATTAGTTTCTTTGATATCCCTGCATTAACTGACATTTTTTAGCTTGACTTTGCTGTGGGGAATCAATATTCCATCTGAAAGGTAACCTATCTTGACATTGACTGACTTTTCATGACCTACAATCCACCTCGAGACATCGCGACCTAAACCACTACTACCATAGTCAAATAGTGTCAACATATGCTATGAAACTAAAATACCTATTATCAGTGATCCTACTGAGCCTCATAGGCTTAGGGGAGGCCCGCGGACAGGATGCCGCCATCAAGACCGACCTGCTCAAAGACATCGTTCTCACCCCCACCGTAAGTGTGGAGTTTGGTCTCGCGCCGAAATGGACCATCGAAGGCACCGCCGAGCTCAACGCATGGGCCATCAACGACCATTACTGGAAGCACTGGATGCTTATGCCTGAAGCTCGCTACTGGTTTTGCCAGCGTTTTGCTGGACACTTTATAGGAGCACACATCCTCGGCGGACAATACAATGTCGGCAACCTTGACAACAACATCAAATTTCTCGGCACCGACTTCTCCAATCTCTCCGACAAGCGGTACCAGGGATGGATGGTAGGAGCCGGCGTGGCCTACGGATACTCATGGATCCTCAACAAGCGATGGAACCTTGAAGCCGAAATAGGATTCGGGTGGATACACACCTGGTATGACTCATATCCGTGTGCCAACTGCGGCAGAAAGCTCGCCTCCGGCAAGCACCATAACTACGTAGGTCCTACAAAGGCTGCAATAAACCTTGTATATACATTCTGATACCCACCCGGTCAATAAACATAATTACGCTTATGAAACGTAAACATTTCATTCCGACACTCATGCTCCTCGCAATGGGGCTGACAGCCTACGCCGGGGAGACAGACATCACCGCCTCACAGGCCTATACCCCGCTCAAGGTCTACGACATGGACGCTCGGGTCGACGAGGCCGCGCGCTCGCTCGCGCTCACCATCGACCTGAACATGGCCGACATGCACCTCTCGCGCGACCGCGAGATGGTATTCACACCCATGATCATAAGCGAGAACGGTGCCGACAGCCTCGAGCTAAGCCCCATCATCGTGGCAGGACGCAACCGCTACTACTGGCACATGCGCAACCCCGAGTTTGACGCCCCCGGCACCAAAGTGTACCGCGCCGGCTCAAAAGAGCATGCGGAATACAAGGAACTTATTGATTTCCAGCCATGGATGAACCGTTCCAGCATAGAAATGCGTCAGGAGACCGCCAACTGCTGTGACACCCCCGTGTTTCTTCCGGGCACCTCACGCCACGGCAATGTAGAGCTTGCACAGATCGATACCCGCCGGCCAGCCATCGAAGGAGAATTCGTGTTCACACCTCCGGTAAATGCCGGGCCCGTCATCAAGAAGATCGAGGGATCGGCATTCGTGACCTTCGTGGTCAACCGCACAGAGCTGAAGCCCGACTACATGATCAACCGTCAGGAACTCGCAAAGATCATCAACTCAATCGACTACGTGCGCAAGGACAAGGACGCCACCATCACCCACGTCCACATCAAGGGCTTCGCATCGCCCGAAGGCCCCTACCTCAACAACGTGCGCCTCGCCACAGGCCGCACCGAGACCCTCCGACGCTACGTGCGCGACCTCTACTCCTTCCCCGACAGCACCATCTCCTCATCTTTCGAGCCTGAGGACTGGGCCGGGCTGCGCAGCTGGGTGGCCGACTCCGTGAAGCCCGTGCTCACCAACCGCCAGGGGCTGCTCGCCATCATAGACGGCAATCTCGAATATGACGCGCGCGACCACGCCCTGCGCACCTACTATCCCGAGGATTACGCGCTGATACTCCGCGACATATACCCATGGCTGCGTCACTCCGACTACACAGTCACCTACTCCATACGCACCTACACCACTGTCGACGAGATACGCGCCGCCTACAACAGCGACCCCACACGCCTGCGCGCCATCGACTTCTACACTCTCGCGCAGAGCTATCCCGTAGGGAGCAAGGAATACTGTGATGTATTTGAAAAAGCTGTCGAGATCTATCCCGACGATCCCGGATCGAACCTCAACGCCGCCAACATAGAGATACGCCGCGGCCAGTACGACAAGGCTCAGAGCCATCTTCTTAAGGCCGGACATACGCCCCAGGCCACATTTGCCCGAGGAGTGCTCGCCGCCAAGCGCGCCGACTACCGCGAAGCACGCATACTTTTCGAGAAAGCACGCGAGGCCGGCATACCTCAGGCCGGAGCTTACCTTGACAAGATAACCGACATCCAGGCCCGCCACGCCGTGACAGTGACAGTGCCCCTCACCAAGGACAAAAAATAACAGTCCAAGACAAAACAACCATCAATCCAGAATTCAATAAACACAGTTTCATATATGAACAAACTATTCACATTTCTCGCAGGAGCTGCCGTGATAGCCATGAGCTCCTGTTCCGACGACAAGCTCGTCGGCGAAGGGAACACCGCTCCGGTGTATCCCGAAACGGAGGATGGCGTTTACTTCACCGTAAACATCGCGCTCCCCACCTCCAACGGCTCACGCAGCGTTACTGACAATCCCAACAACGGCAACAGTGCCAGCGACGTTGGTGTCGAGATAGGCAAGGACCGCGAAAACAGGGTATCGTCGGCCGTAATAGTCCTCGCAAACACCAATAACGGCTTCATTGCCGCAGCCGAGATACTCGGTCAGGACCTTCAGGCTGGAACCACCGGCAAGAACCCTTCCTACAAGGCACAGTCGAGCTTCTCAAAGACACAGCTCCAAGCCTATTATGATAGCGGCAGCGAGATTGTAACAGAAGGAAAAGCAAACATCTTCGTGTTCTGCAATCCCACACAGCAGCTCAAGAACATCCTCTTCGGTATCGGGACCACAGCTCCGGCCATCGGCTCCACCGACTGGACCAACGCCATCCTTGACATCACCGAATCCGCGATATGGTCGGACAACAACTTCCTCATGTCCAACAGCAAGATAGCCACACGCCTTATACCTACGGATATTGCAGGATGGAACTATTACACCACTCCCGACAAAGCGTTTGACCTCTCAGGCATCAACACCCCGGCTGACGGAGTGTCGATTGACAATCTGACCGACGGACGCGGAGCTATCCAGGTGGAGCGTGCCGCTGCCCGCTTTGACTTCCGTGACGCATCACCCAATGGTGATTTCACCTATCCTGTGATGTACGACAAACCGGCAAATGAAGAAGGCCGCACCCTGCTCATCAACGTCACTCTGCAGAAGATGGCTTTAGTGAACATGAACAAGAATTTCTACGCACTCCGCAGAGTATCGGCCGACGGACTCCCCACCGGAGCAGAGATATGCAAGCCTGAGCAACCATGGTCATTCTCATCGACAGGAGAAATCATAGTCACATCACCCGGCAACTATGTGGTCGACGCCAACTACGAATGGAAGACCACCACACTCGGAAATATCAATCAGGAGGTGCCCTTCGCTAATCCTGTCGACTTCACAACAGGATTCCAGTTCCCGTTCTTCAACAACGACGGCTCCATCGACAACATCAACATATCGGCAGCAACCGACCGCTGGGCCACTTATCTTTGCTCGGACGTAGTGAAAAGCGAGGCCGACAATGACGAATCATGGAACAACGGAACAACGTACAGTGAATACAAGATTTGGCGATATGCCACCGAAAATGTAGTGGTGCCCATAAATAAACAGAAGAACGGCCTGTCAACGGGCATTGTGTTCAAGGCCAAAATGACTTCTCCCGAGGATCTTGAGACCAACGCAAATACCAACATAGCAGAGCTTGCCAAGACACTCAACAACAAAGATGAAAGCTTCGGAAACCACGAGACAGCACCTATTCTCTACCGTTTTGCCGACAACATATTCGTGTCATTCCCCAAAATGCGCGATGCAGCGATAATGGTAGCGAGCGGCGGCTTCAAGCAGGTGGGAGATCAATGGTTCCCCAAAATTGAGAACTTCAACCGCAGTAACCCCCTCTACGTAGCAGTGTTCGGCACCGGCGGTTTCGGCTCTTTCGATATCATGGTAGACGGCAAGAAGGTTGGCACCTATGTAGACAAACTCGCCGAGGTTGACTGCGCCAACAAGGCATGGAATGCATGGAATAAGGCAGATAAGCCAGACTCAACCAATCCTCTGACCGTGGCCTTCAAGAAAGCGTTCACCGATGCCAAAATCACACTCTATCAGCGCAGCTATGACAACAACTACGGCTGGGGCTACTACTGCTACTATTACTACTGGAACCGCCACAACGACAACGGCAACAACGGTATAATGGGCCCGATGGAGTTTGCTGTGGTGCGCAACAATGTGTACAAGCTCGCAGTGACCAAGATCAGCCGCCTCGGACATCCCCGCATCTCCGAGAACGACCCCGACAAACCTACCCCCAACACCGATGACGAGGAGGACAACGTGTACATCACCGTCACCTCCGAGATACTCCCGTGGGTAGTGCGCGTCAACAACATAGAATTCTAATCACCCCCCTATCAACGGAACAGGAAAACAGGTCCGGGCGGGCCACCCCCGCCCGGACCATTACCGAAACTATCGCTCCTCGACTCCGTCCACCCCAAACCCCTATAACCCTCCAAGATGAGCTTGCGAAACAAGACAATCAGAAACATCATCGGTGTCATCACAGCAGCCGTACAGATGATAGCGTTCACCGCATGCGACTCCCTGGTCTACGATGACCTGGAGGCTTGCCCCGAAGGGCTCAGGCTGCGTTTCGTCTACGACTACAACATGGAGTTTGCCAACGCCTTCTACTCTCAGGTAGACTGCCTGACACTCCTGATCTACGACAAGGACGGCAACTACATAGCCACCCGCACCGAAACCACCGAAGCCCTTCTCTCGGACGAGAACTGGCGCATGGACCTCGACCTCCCGGCCGGCGAATACAACCTCGTGGCCTACGGAGGGATGGAATGCCCCAAGGCATCCTTCGCATTCCGCACCGAGCCCTCCGGCGCGACAAGCATGCATGACCTCAACGTGTATCTCAAGCCCGAACTGCTCACGCGGCCCATGGGCACAGAGCTGCACCATCTCTACTACGGCCGGCTCAATGTCACCGTCAACCCCGAAAACACCGACTACACCGAGGCCACAGTGTACATGATGAAGGACACCAACGACCTCCGCATAGTGCTCCAGCACACCGACGGAACCCCCGTCGACTACAACGAGTTCACCTATGAGCTCACGGCCGACAACACCCTGCTCGGCTGGAACAACGACGTGATACCCACCGGGGTCACCACCTTCATGCCCTACGCCACAGGCAACGCCATGGCCGGCATAGACGGCTTCACGGGCAACGAGGTACAGGCGGCATATGCCGAGTTCAGCACCTCGCGGTTCATCAACGGAGCCGCCGACACACGCCTCACCATACGTCGCGCCTCCGACGGCGGCGAAGTACTCTCAATACCCCTCATACGCTACCTACTCCTGCTCAAGAGCGACGAAGAACAGTTCAAGAACATGAAGCCACAGGAGTTTCTCGACCGCGAAAGCCGCTGGAAGATGGTGTTCTTCCTCACAGGCAACCTCTGGAGCCAGACCCACATCATCATAAATGACTGGGTGGTGCGTATCAATGACATAGGAATATGACGATGACACAACGACTCTGCCATAAAGCCCTCGGCGTGATAGCGGGGATGCTGCTTGCCGCATGCGCGGCCGACGACAGCGGCATCACCCCCGCCGTGACGCCCGAAGGTCAGGGACGCATGGTACGCCTCAGCATGTCGGTCAACGTGCCCGACGCCGTCGCCACCGGCGAGGACGGCTCGCGCGCCGTGGTCACAACCCCCGACGAGAACAACTACTTCGAGCGCGAGGACTCGCGCTACGAGAAGATCTACACCCTCAGGGTGATAATAGTGCGCCAGGAGCTCAACATTGTGGAACACAACAGGATGTTTGTGTTCGGCACCGACGGCGTGGTGCGCTATGACGACCTGTCGTTTGAGGTCGTGGGCGGCGAGAAGAAGAAGATCTACCTCTTCGCCAACGAGGCCATGGTGCCCTACGACTTCAGCACCATCAAGGCAGGGGAAGAGTTCCCCACAGCCGAAGTGGAAGGGATCACCATACCCGCCACGTCAGGCGTGCTCGCCGACAACACAGGCGACACCAAAACCTACCTCCCCATGAGCGAGGCCTGGAGCGACATCGAGGTCAGACTCCCCGACAAGCCCGAGGACTACTACCAAACCCTCTCGCCCCTCTTCATAACCCGCACCGCCGTAAAGTTCACGTTCAACATCAGCGGTGCTCCCGAGGATGCCGGAATGTATGTGAAGAACATCACATTCAGCAGCCTCGCCGACAAGGAATATCTGCTTCCACGCAACACCGTGTACTCCCCCGTCAAAGGGCAGCCGGCAATAAAGAATCCCTCGGCAGGAGTCCCGGATCCCGACATAACAGGACGTTTCATAACCTCCTACGAAGTGCCTTCCGGCGTGACGCACGCACCCTACACATTCACTCCGACAAAAGAAATCGCAGTGACCGAAAAGGGCGCGACATTCTACCCGTCACTGTACTTCTGCGAAAGCCTGTTCAACTTTGCCGGAGAGAACGGCAAGCCATATACAGTCTCGGTCACCGTGGTCACACGCAACGGACAGACCTCCGAAATAGAGGCCGAACTGGACGCCATGCCGCTGGACAATCTCCCCATTCTCCCCCGCAACACCCATGTGAAAGTCAACATAAACATCAGGGAGAACACCGGGACCGTAGAGCTGAAGCCCTATACCGGCGTATATCTCGACCCTGATTTCGGAATCGACCGCAAACAGACGACATAACCACACCAATCAAGCTGAACCGTTATCATAATGATGCTAAAAATATACAGATTATTCACCACTCTTCTCTGCGTCAGCCTCGCCATGTCATCCTGCACCGACGACGTGCTTCTTGACTCAAGCTACATAGGTGACGGTGAAGCGGAGATAACGGCCGAAATTACATTCAAGCCTCTGTATCCCGCGCTCAGCAGCCGCAGTGTCACTGGCGGAACTCCGGGCAACGCGCTCAAGGAGATCGACAATCTCATGCTCCTATTCTACAACACCAAAAATGAGCTTGTCTACCGTCTCCCCTACTCCGACCCTGCCATAGAAAAGACCACCAACAAGCCCGCCGACCAGCCAGGCACCGACAAGGAGCATGTGGCCGAGACATCCACACTCAAGGCTACGGTGAAGATCCCCAAGATCAAGTATGGACGCTACTACATATACGCTGTGGCCAACATGCCCGAGAGCGTGCTCACCGAAGAAGCCGTGTCGACACCCGACAAGCTCAAGACCATCACTCTGACATGGAACGAGAGCGACATAGCAGCCAACAAGCAGATGTTCGGCTACTTCTCGGAAAGCAACTCCAGCGTCGGTTTCAACGCGCCTCAGATGACTGTCAATCAGGGATCCGTGAAGCTGCATGCATGGATCAAGCGCGCCGCCTCAAAAGTCACCGTGGCGTTCAACGGCACAAAGCTTAAGGAGGGCGTGGAAATATTCATCAAGTCGGTAGCCATAAAGGACATACCCGTCAACTGCTACCTCGGCGCAAACAATCCCGCCGAACCTGACAAAAAGATCCCCCTTATCAAGGAGGGTCAGGTGATGACCTACGGCACAGGCGACACATACACCCCGCAATGGATAGGATATATATCCAAGGACCATCCCATCAACGGATATGACCAGGATATAGTGAACGACACGAAATTAACCAACGAAGCAAAACTCGAACAGCTCCATTCCGAGAACATAAACGCGCTCTATCTCTTCGAGAACTTGCAGGGAGAAGGTGAGGAAAACTCTCCGTCCGACAAGCATCAACAAGTCAACGACCAGCACAAGCAGGACGGCATAGTGTCATATCCCGACGGCACCGACCCGACCAACATAGCATGGAAAGACGCCAAGATGTACGGGTCGTATATCGAAGTGAAAGCCTTCTACCGGTGCAGCAACTCCGACGGCACCATCAACAAGGCCGAAGGGGAAGGTGAGATCACCTACCGCTTCATGCTCGGCAAGGACACCGAACTCGACTACAACACCGAACGCAACTACCACTACAAACTCACCCTCAACTTCAACGGCTATGCCAACGACGTTGACTGGCACATCGACTACAAGAAAGATCCGGAAAATATACTCCGTTTCCCAAGACCATTCTATATATCATATCTCTACGGACAATCCACAATGGTACCTATGGAGTTTGAAACTGATGAAGATATGGTCATAACAAAAGTAACAGCAGAAATAACGTCCAATAATTGGGCTCCGTCTTTTCTTCCCGGACAGACCAAATATTCTTTCAATGGAACACCGAATACACAACCATCCTCATGGTGGAACGATCAATATGCTCTGTATGTAAGTGCATCAGATGACCCGGTCGGAAGAAAATACAATGGTTTCCTCTCTCTAAGAAAACCACTGAATCTGCTTGTGGTTCCACAAAACGGCACAGGTGCATTAGGCATGGATGCTAATGAAAAGCATTATAATGATAACAACCTGGGATCACGCACATATGAAGGAGATGAGGTAAAGATCAGCGAAATTCCCCTCTTCGAGGCTATATATAAGGACCAGTTGCATGTGCAACGTGAAGGAAGGACGTACTATGTGAAAATGCCTATATGGACACGAGCACGTAACCTCATTACAAAAACAGCATTCACCGGCAACAATCCATATGATTCATATTACCGTGATGCAAAAATACATGTTGAGATAGAACTCAGCAACAGCGACGGAAGCAAAAAAATAACTCTTAAAAGCGATGAAGCCGATCTGACAGGCACACAGCCAGGCGGAACACCCGCTGACAAAGATATACTTGTAAAGCAGGTACGCCGACTCGTCAATCCTAAAGGAATATGGCGAAGTGCGAATAACTCCGCCGACTTCCATGTCGTTCTTAAGGTTCTTAAAAGTGTTGATGATGTCACATTTACTGATCTTAAAAGCGATGGGCCATGGCGTGCATATGTAATTCGCGATACCGAGTCAGACGATAAGACAGGTGACGGTGGCTTCATAAGCCTTAAAGGTGCAGCCGGAACTACCGTTGGCCATACGACGTTTGATTTCAATGGTCATACAATTACCCGTAAATGCATTGAAGGTGTCGATAATACAGAAATGGATTTCACTGTAAAATTCAGTAAAATAAAACCGACCCGACCAAGATATGCCATAATTCGTGTGGAATATAACTATAATTCCTGTTATCATCTGATATTTGTCCGACAAGGATACGATGCCGATAATATTATTGACGGCGGTGTCAAATGGTGTACAGCCAATATGTATGACCAAACCAATTTAGCTAAAACACCCCTTGATGAAGGTTCTCTTTTCAGATTTGGCAACTGGAATGGCATAAAATCTGAAAACAATGTGAATAAAGGTAAAAATCCATGGATAAAAATAGTTCCGGATGATTTCAAGAATAATGTCGGCAACAACCTGACAATGACAGACGGGACTACAAAAAACTGGGGAGATATAACAAGTAAGGATCCTAAAACAGAGTCTTTTGAAGATCCCAAAAACACAAAATATCGTTTTGCTGATTGGGATGACTATCGTACACTTGTACCGAAAGATCTCAATAATGCTGAAGAAGTAGCAAATTTCAAAATCAAGGTTGGCTATGGGGTACTTTATGGCGATGGCGCAACTGAGACTGCAGACTCTCTCGATGTAGCATTCGGATATAAATATGACGAAAAAAATAAAGGAGTATCGAGCAAAGGAATGCGCGGATGTTTTGCATATAACGTAGAAACCGGAAAGAATATCTTCTTCCCGATAGGATCGTCCGGTTACGGACATCGTCTAAGACAACTGGATAATGTGCCACAAGGAGGCACTTTACGATACTCAAGTGCCAATAGATGGGGATATTTTAACGCAAACGTTGGTCCATACTCACCATACGGAGTATATTGTGCACCACTATTCTTTGATGTGTTCCGTTCTCCAGGTGCAATATACTGGTTTCAAACCGGAATTGGTAAACCAACGGATGATGATGGACTATATGTTGCATGGGATATAAATTATGCGACATTCGACTTCAACCGCATAACCCTTACAAATGTACACAGCAGCACAGGTGCAGACGCATGCTTCATACGCTGCATAGAAAAATAGCGTCTTAAACCGTCACAAGACCTCATTAAGCCCCAAAATACAGGAGGACAGGAGAACACTTACATCTCCTGTCCTCCTGTCTTTGGCATTTGGGGACGAGAGTGACTTTTATGCGTCCAATTTTATCGTATCACAAGAATGACCCGATAAATGACACGATAAATGACACGATAAATGACACGATAAATGACACGATAAATGGAACGATAAATGGAACGATAAGCATGTTGGAAATTTTAACATCGGAAACAGCCTTAAATCAGAATATTATAGCTACTTTTGCGGCATGTCCACAATTTTAAAATCATTCAGCTACTCTACCGCCGCCTGGCACCTTGACCGGCTTGTCTTTGACGGGACAAATCTGATCATAGGCAAGAACACGGCAGGCAAAAGCCGCACCTTGGACGCGCTCAACAGGGTCAGGCTCCTGATAGCCAGAGGTGAAGGACTTGAAAAGACTTCAGGTTTCGAAACGGAGCTTGTATTTGCCGACGGAGAGGACGAGATAAAACTCGCGCTGAAAATAAGCAAGAATAAAGTAGCCAGAGAAGAGCTGTCAGTCAACGGGAAAAAGATAATCCACCGCAACAGCCGATCGGCCGAGATACAGAAAGAGAAAATCAATCCTCCGGCTGACCGTTTTATAATGCATGTGCGCAGGGACACCGAAAAATACCCCGAGATAGAGAAGCTGATAAAATGGGCTGACAACTCCATCATACGCAGCTTCATCGACGACAGGAAGCCAACGCAATCAGAACTCTTTGACCTCGTGCATGAGTTCACCCCCGACATGAAGCGTCATGTGGTGGAGATGGCAAACAAGGTAGGGTTCCCGCTGGTGAAATTCGACACAATCGACAATATACTCAAGGGATACAGCAATCTGCCGGCGGAGTCGAAGGCCAAGTTCAAGTATATATTCTTCCATGAAAAGGGTATAGGTCAGCCACTGCTGCTTCAGGAGCTGTCCAACGGAATGCGCCGCACCCTGCAGCTACTTATAATGATAGAGCAGCTGCTGCTCTATAAAAGCAACGGCGATCCTGTATTCATAGCCATAGACGACCTCGGCGAAGGGCTCGACTATTCAAAGTCGACCGGAGTGGGGCGGCTGCTCTTCGACATATGCCGGGAACACGGCATGCAGCTCATGGCCACAAGCAACGAGGAGTTCATGATGAACATAGTGGATATCGGGGAATGGAACATACTTGTGCGCAAGAATCAGACCGTGAAGTCATTAAACGCCGCCAACCATCCCGAACTGTTCGATGAATTCCGGTTCTCGGGCCTCGACAACTTCGACCTCTTCACATCCGACGTGCTCAACCGCGCGGCATCAAACCTGTTCACGGAGGAGGAATGAGCCGCAAGATAGCAGTCTATGTGGAGGGTGACACCGAACTGATATTCGTGAGGGAGTTCCTTCTGAAATGGTTTGGCTACGATGGCACGGCCGTAGGGTTCCGGTGCTACAATCTGCGGGATGCGGAACCGCCCGGCCACCCTACCGAATACACCTATGGAGCGGACGATCCGGAACGGTTCTACGAGATAGTCAACGTGGGCAACGACACGAGCGTGCTCAGCAAGGTGCTAAAAAATGCCGAACGCTACCGGAATCTGGACTTCGAGCGTGTGGTGGCTCTGCGCGACATGTACTGCGACAACTATCACAAGCTTACATACGGGCGGACCATCAATCAGGAACTTAACACGCGCTTTATAGAGGGAGCCGCCAAAAGCATTGCCGACAAGGGATTTTCAGGCTTTGTGATGTGCCATTTCGCCATCATGGAGGTAGAGGCATGGGTCCTCGGCATGGGGTGGTATCTTGAGAGAATGGATCAGTCGCTGACACAACAGCATCTGCTCGACAGTCTCGGTCTTGATCTTGAGGCCGATCCCGAGACCACCGAATACCATCCCGCGGACCGCCTGAACGATATCTATGGTCTGATCGGCACATCCTACGGCAAGCATCACACACAGGCAAACTCCATAATGGGCCTGCTTGACAAGGATGATTTCATGATGCTTATGTCGCTCGGCAAGTGCAGCTCGTTCAGCCGGTTCGCTTCCAGCCTCCTGAGCATTTAAAATGGCGGACGGAATAAGCCATGAATTACAAAGCGACCGACATGACAAAGATCGAAAACGAAATGCAGTATCAGGTAACACTCAAAAGAGTGGAAGAACTGATGCTGACTTTGCCGGAAGATACTCCGGCAGATGACCCTCGTATGGTAGAACTTACCCTGCTTGGAAATTTAGTAGCAGATTACGATGAGGAACATTACCCGATAGGCAAGCCGTCGTTGATAGAGATGATTAAATTGCGTATGTACGAAATGGGACTTACGCAGGTTGCATTGTCGAAACTGCTCGGCATTAACAGTTCTCGCATTTGCGAATACCTATCTGGAAAAAAAGAGCCTACGCTTGTACAAGCGAGAGTAATAAGTCAGCGTCTGAATATTGACCCAGCAATTGTACTGGGAATATAACAACACATCTAAAATTATGAAAGACAGGAGAACAGGAGAACAAAAGATGTAGGTTCTCCTGTTCTCTTGTCTGATATTTTCATAGGTTGAAGTAGTAGGCTTCGGGGGCGGCGATGTAAAGTCCGCACACGCTTGACGATGGCGACAAAGCTCCGCTTTCGGTCACAGTTACCCCGATGCCGTCCATCCCCGTCAGCAGGGCTATGCGATGGTTGAGCGTGGTGTCGGGGAGCGAATTGTAGCCCATGGCAGGACGTATGCCCCGGTATTTCCCTTGCAGCAGCTCCTCAGGGGTCATGTCAGGCTCATCGGGGGCATATCCCCAGAGCTTGCGGCGCACATAGCGGTGGAGCCATTCCGAAGCGGCCTCGGCAAGACGGTCGGCAAGGGCCTGGAGGATCAGGGCGCGGTAATCGTCGCCACGCTCCCTTAGCGCGGCACACTCCTCCACGGCGTCCACACTCACAGCAAACGCCCCTATCCAGTCACCCTCCGGAGCTATGAAGTCGGCAAGGGCCGGACAGCGGCCCGAAGTGTCGGGGGAAAGACGGCGCATGGTGGGTATCCTCACCTCCGTGGCAGGAGCTGCGGCCTGGCTGACCACAATGTCGTCACCCTCCGACCGCGCCTGTGAGAGAGCCACCAGCCCGCGCACGGCAGGGCGGAAACCTCGCAGGGCTTCGAGCGCATCGTGAGCGAGCGAGAGCGCGGCCGAGGCCTTCTCACGCCCTTCCTTGCCGCTATGGAGCTCCACATAGCTTTCACGGCAAGAGGGGCAGAGATGCAGCGAAAATGCGTCACAGAGGGTGGCGGGAAGCCCCCATACCTTCAGGAAAGGCCGCCAGTTGACAAGCGGGACGAGTTCACTGACCGGAATGTCCACTACCGTGCGCCCCGGAAAGGCCGGCTCAGGAGCCGCTGAAGCTATGCTTACACGAAGAGCGCGCGCCTCGTCGGGCGAAAGGCGGCCGGGGGCCGAACGGCGGGCCATATCGGCGCGCATGCGTCGGGCCGCCTCCTTGATCCCGGAGATGTATGCGTCACGTGTGGCAGGATCGAGCAGCCGCGATGCCATGAGAGGATTCTGAGAGGCATCGGGCACATGCAACACCGCGCCTCTGTAGACGGGATCGATCTTCAGGGCCGTGTGGGCGGCCGAGGTGGTGGCTCCCCCCACCATGACGGGCGTCGACACCCCTGCGCGCTCCAGCTCGCCTACCACATGGACCATCTCGTCGAGCGAAGGGGTTATGAGCCCGGAGAGGCATATTATGTCGGGGCGCACGCTCAAAGCCGTGCTCACTATGGTCTCGGCCGGAACCATCACGCCGAGGTCGATCACCTCGTAATTGTTGCATGCGAGCACTATCGCCACAATGTTCTTGCCTATGTCGTGCACGTCGCCCTTCACGGTGGCTATGAGCACCTTGCCGGCACTCCCCACCCCTCCGGCCGATGCTCCGGCACTGCCTCGGCGGTCGATTTCGGGCTGGAGAAGGGCCACGGCACTCTTCATGGTGCGCGCAGTCTTCACCACCTGCGGAAGGAACATCTTGCCCTCGCCGAAGAGCTCTCCCACCCTGTTCATCCCCTCCATGAGCGGACCGCCGATGATCTCCACCGGCTCCATCCCTGCGGCAAGAGCCTCGGATATGTCCTCGCCGAGATGAGCCTGAATGCCGCGGACAAGGGAATGGGCAAGCCTCTCCCCTACCGGAAGCGACCTCCATCCGGCAGCCTCGGCCACAGGTGACACCGAAGAAGCGCCGGGGACCGGGAGATGAGCTGATGCATAGGCCGACAGCTCCTCCGAGGCACCCTCGCGGCGGCACAGTATGACATCCTCAAGGAGATCCCTCAGGACGGGATCTATGTCGGCATACGTCACCGCCGACGCGGGATTGACTATCCCCATGTCCATGCCGGCCTTCACGGCGTGGTAGAGAAACACCGCATGCATGGCCTCGCGCAGGGGATTGTTGCCACGGAAGGCAAACGACAGGTTGCTCACCCCGCCGCTCACCTTCGCACCGGGCAGATTCTCCTTGATCCATCTGACAGCGCGTATGAAGTCGAGCCCGTAGCGGTCATGCTCCTCTATGCCCGTGGCTATCGACAGGATGTTGGGGTCGAAAATTATATCCTCGGCCGGAAAACCGGCTTCCTGCGTGAGCAGCCTGTAGGCGCGCCCGCACACCTCGGTCTTGCGCTCGAAAGTGTCGGCCTGGCCGTTCTCGTCGAACGCCATGACCACCACAGCCGCACCGAGGCTCCTTATCCTGCGCGCACGCCTCAGAAAAGTCTCCTCCCCCTCCTTGAGGGATATGGAGTTGACTATCCCCTTCCCCTGAAGGCATTTCAGCGCGCTCTCTATGACCTCCCATTTTGAGGAATCGACCATCACCGGCACCCTTGCTATGTCAGGCTCGGCGGCAATGAGATTGAGGAAGCGGCACATCTCGCCGCGCGCGTCAAGCAGCCCGTCGTCCATGTTTATGTCAATGATCTGCGCGCCGTCCTCCACCTGCCGGCGCGCTATGGCCACAGCCTCGTCATAGCTCCCCTCCCCTATAAGGCGCAGGAACTTGCGGGAGCCGGCCACGTTGCACCTCTCCCCTACGTTGACAAAATTCCTTTCCGGGGTCACGGCAAGCATCTCCAGCCCCGAGAGGCGCATCTGCGGCAGAACTGCGGGGGGCACATGCGGAGCCTTCCCACGGGCTATGGCGGCGAGTGCGGCTATATGCTCCGGAGTGGTGCCGCAGCATCCGCCTATAATGTTGACGAGCCCTTCGTCGACCAGCTCAGCCATCACGCGGGCCATGCTTTCGGGTGTCTCGACATAATTGCCCGACTCGTCGGGAAGCCCGGCGTTGGGGTGGCACGACACCGGATAAAGGCTTATGCGCGCCAGTTCGGCCACCCAGGGCTTGATCTCCCTCGGGCCGAACGAGCAGTTGAGCCCTATGGAATATATGCGTGCATGGCTCACCGAAGCGATGAACGCCTCAAGGGTCTGGCCGGAGAATGTCCTGCCGTCCTTTCCGGCTATCGTCACCGACACCATCACGGGGATCTCTCGCCCGCGCCTCCGCATGACGTCCGATGCGGCCTCCAGTCCGGCCTTGAGGTTGAGTGTGTCAAACACTGTCTCGAACAGCAGCAAGTCCACCCCGCCATCCATCAGCCCTTCTATCTGGGAGGTATAAGCGTCATAAAGCTCATCGTAGGTCACGCTCCTCATACCCGGATCACTTATGTCGGGGCTCATTGATGCGGTCTTGTTGGTAGGGCCGATGCTCCCGGCCACGAGCACTTCTCGCCCGGCGGCATCAGCCACGCGGCGTGCTATACGCGCACCCTCGCGGCTTATCTCCCGGGCCAGCTCAGACATGGAGTAGTCGGCGAGCGATATGGCGTTGGCATTGAATGTATCGGTGGATATTATGTCGGCACCGGCCTGCACGTATTGCCTGTGTATGTCCTCGATCACGTCAGGGCGCGTGATGCACAGCACATCGTTGTTACCCTTGAGATCCACCGGCCATGATGCGAATCTGTCGCCCCGGAAATCCTTTTCACAAAGGTTTCTGCGCTGTATCATCGTGCCCATGGCACCGTCAAGTATCTTTATATTCCGCATATAAGTTCCAAAAGGTCTATAGATGGTTGTCGTGTATATTTCTGTGTGTCTTTATTATGCGGTTATAGGGCAATGTGGCGGGCTATACGGCACGGCGGCGATTACTGCCGTCAGCGATCCCACAACCACATGGCCCTATAACCGTGTAGTCTGCTAAGAAAAGGTGGCTCTTACGGTCTCTTGTAGCCGTCCTTGGTGGCACGCTTTGTCATGCGCTCGATGCGTGCCTTGGTCTCGGGGTGTGACGAGAACATGCGGTCGATGTAGCTTGACGAACCTCCGGCCTTGTTCTCCATGGTGAGGAACTTCTCGAAAGCCTTGACCATGCCCCACGGGTTGCGGCCGTTGGCAACAAGGAACTCATATCCGCAGTCGTCGGCCTCGTTCTCCTGCTTCTGCGAGAACTTCGCGCCGGCGAGCGACTCACCGAGCTTGCCGAGCTGCGACTCGGTGAGAGCGGCGGCGACATCGCTTGTAGAGGCTATCACATCCTTGGCTGCGCCTGTCAGGAGCTCCTGCTTGAAAGCGTTCTTGCTGTGGTGCTTCCCGACGTGTCCTATCTCATGGCCTATGATGCCCATGAGCTCGTCGTCGTCCATAATATCCATCAGTGAGGAGAACACACGCACACTGCCGTCAGGACAGGCGAACGCATTCACGTCGATCACTTCATAGACCTTGAAATTCAGGGGTATTCCGTTTATATCGTTGATACCCTCGACAAGCTTGTTGAGACGCTTGGTGTAGGGGCTGTCGGCATCCGACACCTTGTTGTGGGTATCCATCCAGTCGACCGACTCCTTGACATAGGCTGCCATCTGTGCATCGGTCAGCGTAAGGGCCTTCACACCCTTGGCTGCGGCTCCCACGAGCTTGCCAACCTTGAACTGTGCGTTGGCTGTGCCTGCCATGCACAGAACCAGCACAGCGGCAAGAATTGCAGTAACTTTTTTCATCGTAAAATGTACAATTAAAGATTTTGGTGTTAAAGATGGTCACAAAATTACTCAAAATTTTCCTACAGCGTGCGTCATTACCGCACTTTTTCGCCACATCTGAGCCGGTAACTTTGCAATGTCAACCAATAACAGCACAACCATGAACAAAGAGACCCCACAATCAGGCGAAACAGCCACTCCGCCGGCATCCACGGCTCCACCAGAACAAACCCCGTCCGAACAGACTCCGTCCGAAAAAAACACTCCGCCCGAGGACACCCGAGGCGACAACGCCCCTCCCGAACTGTCGCTATGGGAACTGATGAGAGCCTCAGACACCCCTGCCACCAGGGACAACCACTCCTCGCGTGTTCTTGCCAACCTTAAGCCAAGCATATGGGACATGGCATGACACATCCCTGCAATCAATCCTTCAATCCACATTTTCAACTCACACCTCAACCCACACAACCCACATGTCAGCAACAATCACAGAAAACACCGTAAGCGACGCCCCCGTAACCACCCAGATCTCAGCCCAGGTCTCCCCTACGCTTCTGCGTAGCGAAATCGATGAACGCATCATAAAGATACGCCCATCCTCAACCCCGCTCGACCAGATATCACGCATGGCCGGCGCGCGCAAGGCCGGATCCATGAAGGTGGAATACTACTCCGTGGACCTGAAGCCGGGAAGCGTGCACACCCAGGGGGCACTTCAGGCCCGCGCCATCACCAAGGACGACACCATAGAGATAAACATCGACACAAAGTCGGTGCTGTCAGTGTCGGACACGGTGCTCTTTCCCACAATAAGGAACACCGCGGGCGAACCTATAGTGGGATACGTGTTCAATGTCGACAGCAAGAAAGTGACCATGCTTCCGGTCAACATAGAATTCAACGAGGACGGAGAGTTCAACTTCCCTGCCATAGCCGACAAGACCCTGCTTGTGCGCATGGGCCGCGCGGCCGGCGAACTCGATGTCCAGACCCCGCAATTCGCCACTCTTCCCACCAAGGAATACAATCTCTGTCAAATATTTAAATAAAACTATGACAAAAACATAGTTTGTCAATCGACCGTCCGCGCCCTCCTATAATCCGTTAATATATTGGCTGTTATACCATTAGATTGCGTAAGAGCTTATGTGTTAGAGCGTTTCGGCAGTTAATGTTTGGCGTAGGTATGGAGGGATTGGAGTAGCCTAAATCAATACTATATATACCTAAATCAATACTATATATAAAGGAAAAACCATTAATGGTTCATTCCTACCTAATCCAATCATTAGATGCCATAACCTATTGAATATGTTGCCAATATCCTATTTATTGGTTGCGATAGGTCTAAAGATGGTGTTCCAACTGATTTTACTTTATATATAAATACTCTTTCCAACCGTTCCCTATCATTGCCTATTCTTTCCTTTAATCGCCATAATATATTGAGTATGTGAAGTGTATATGAATTAATGACGGCAACAGTCAATAGTATGGATGGATTATGGCTTTCCTTTTATATATAGATATTACTACAATCAATCCCTATTCATTGACTGCAATTCCTTTTAATCGCCATAATCTATTGTAAATGTTGTTGGTATATGGATTAATGATGGCGACAGTCAATAGTATGGATGGATTGGGACTTTTCTTTTATATATAGATATTATCCCATTCAATCCTCATTCCCTAATTGCAATCCATTTTAATCGCCATAATCCATTGTAAATGGTATCGGTATATGGATTAATGACAGCGACAGTCAATAGTATGGATGGAATGGGACTTTCCTTTTATATATAAATATTACTCCAATCAATCCACAGTCCTTAACCCCAATGCTATTAATCGGTATAATCACCACTATATCACTGCAATAACCCATATAAAGTGTATTTAGACCCAAAGAGTGCGATTGGCTCATCATTCCTTTATATATAATTACTATCATTCAATCCCCAATAGAAAGGCCATCTTACTATTCCAAAGGAGATATTTGCCTATATACCAATCATCTAACTACAATTATTCTCATATCAGATTCTCAAACGTCAAAGAATGTTAAAACTAAAATCACCTCTAAACTTTCTTTTTCCACATCTATATTAGAGTGTTCCTTTCAAAAAACGATGAGGAACGAAAAAGAACATTGACAATTTGGTAAAAGCTATATAAAGGCACTCCCTATTCCCTCCAACTTTCTTATGGCACTCACTGATTTTTTTTGGAAAATCATCAATCCCTCCATTCCATTTTTTCACCTCCAATATTGGATAAAGGGTTTTGAAAAATCCATCAAAAAAAGTAGGGTCTATAACTAAATTTTGGAGGTGCTTTTTGGATATATCGGTACCAAATCAAAAGGACATCAATATGGAAAATAAAGCAATCATCCTTAGTAGAGTAAGCTCTGAACATCAAACATTGGAGCAGCAAACCGAAACCGTCTTAAAGGAGGTTAGAAGAGACGGTTACACCGATGACAATATCATCATTATCGAAGATAAGGAATCGGCGATAAAACTCTCCGAAGAAGAAAGAAACGGTCTTAATAAAATGAAAGAATACATTAAAAATGACCCCTCCATCAATGCGGTGTATCTTTACGAATTGAGCCGTTTAAGCCGCCGTCAGACTATGTTGTTCAATATAAGGGATTTCCTTATTGAGAGAAAAATTCAGTTAGTGTGTGTTCAGCCTCCAATGAAACTGTTGGATGAGGACGGTACAATGTCAACAACAGCCGCCATTACATTCGCCTTATACTCCACTCTTTCGGAAACCGAAATGACGGTTAAAAAGGAACGGATGTTAAGAGGACGCCGTTATAATAGGGCGTTGGGAAAGCATAGTGGAGGTCGCCCTCCTTTCGGTTATACCACCGATAAAGATAAGTTCTACATTCTTCACCCTCAAAATGCTGAAATCATCAAACGCATATTTTCAGAATATGTGAATGAAAGAAAGTCGATGTGGGTAATCACAAAAGAACTTAAAGAAGAAGGACTTTTCCCTAAAACCTCACCTCATACTCTTTTCCATTGCATAGACTATTGGTTAAGTAGAGAAATCTATATCGGCAATGATATGTACCCTCAGATTATTTCAAAAACGATGTTTGAAAAGGCACAAAGGGAAAGAAACGCCCATAAGAGAGGCCCCAAAAAGAGCCATAAAAACATCTTCTTACTCAAAGGATTGGTATTTGACGGTGAAAACGGTTTACCGATGTTTGGGGAAAGAACAATGGAATCATACTGTGAAACGAAAGGATACGGTTGTTGTATCAAACGACAGTATTTAGACCCCATAGTTTGGGACTTCGCTAAAATGATGTATCAAAAATACATTATGAACAAAAGCCTCTATCGTCGTCAGCTTCAAAAAGAGTTAGACACATTGAGAGTAAAGATTGCCACTCTAAAAGAAGAGGGCAAAACAATCATCGAAAAAATAGATAAGGTTGAGGAACGAATGATTTTCGGCAATCTCTCAACAAAAAGAGGTGAAGAACTTATCTATTCCTTAAAAGAACAAAAGGAAGAAAAGGAACGGAGATTATTGGAACTCACTAATGAGTCCGTAGCCAAACATCAACAGCTAATTGACATTGACCTTAAAGAGATTTTCGATGAGAATGCGATGTCTTTAGATGATAAAATCAATATCGTTAGAAAAGTGATTAAGAAAGTAACTATAAAACGCCCCTCCAAATATACGGCACATATAAGTATCTTTAATCGGATTAATGATGTGGTTACGGTATATGAGGCAAAAAGCGGAGGACGATGCAAAGAAAGGGGTGTGAAGAAGATTGATGAGTACCATCTAAAGGAGAAAAAGACCTCCTAAACATATCAAATCCCCATCCATATCAATTTAACATTGAATATCGGTATAAAAAGCAATGGCAAACCCTATCTTTTTAAGGTTTTATCTTAAATTGATAGGGTGCTTTTGTTATATATACCCATCAGAAACAGCAAAACACAAAACGATATGGATAAGGCAGTTATATTGGCGAGGGTCAGCACCGACCGCCAGGAATACCAAAGGCAGATTAACGAACTGACAGCCTATTGCGAAAATGTGGGTTGGTCAGTTGAGGAAATCTTCGCCAATAAGGTAAGCGGAGCGAAACGGATAGAGGAAAGGGAAGAAATCCTCTCATTAGTGGAGTATGTGAGGGAACATCAGATTAAGAGGGTCGTATGTTTGGAAATCAGCAGAGTGGGAAGAAACACACTGGAGGCATTGAAAGTCATTCAGTACCTTACCGAAAACGGAGTGAGCCTCTTTGTGAAGAACTACAATTTGGAAACGTTGGATGCAAATGGCAAACCGAACCCAATCACATCATTAATCTGCACTATCCTTTTGGAGATAGCCTCCATGGAGCGACTGACCATAAAGGAACGTATGGAAAGCGGTCGGAAACAATATATTGAGCGTTGCCGAAAGGAGGGTATCAAAATGGGTCGCCCCTCCACATACAGAAAGAGCGTCGAAACCTACAAGGAACAATACCCCAAGGAAATAGGCTTAATCCACAAAGGTCTGTCACTCAAGAATATCTCGGCAATAACCGGCACCTCCATCAATACCATACGGAAAATAAGAGATACCGTCCGTTAATTGGCACAAATAACCCTCCAATCTTCTGCACTGCAACGGATTGGAGGGTTTATTGACGGTATATATCGGTTATAGGGCAAAATCTTCCCCAAACCAATAATATCTATTCCTCTGACAAAATCGCCTCAATAGCCGCCTTTATATCGCTTATAAACAATATCTTCTGCATCGGATAGAAAGCAACATTCTTATATACCTTTGAATACACCTCATAGTCCTTTTCATAATTGGCACTGAAAAAGGCGTAAGTATTCCTTATGGTTTCGGATGTTACCCAATTCAAATCATCCACCGTCACAGTAGGATTTATCAGTATCTTTTTCTGTCGGTGGTAGGGTAAAAGGAGGGTTGCGGAATTTTCCAACCCAATCACCCATTTAGGACGGTGTCTGGCGATTTCTTTCTTTATGGCTTCTTTGGGATTGTCATATAAAAACTCATTGGAATACACTTTCCCAATATCCTCACTTTCATCTTCATTATCCATTTGGGCAAACATAAAACCCAACTGTGCATCCGATGTCGGATTATCGTTATCCCAATAATCCAAAAATATCAGTATGTCGTATTGTTTCTTATCCATTGTGGCATTGTGGTTTATATCTGTAAAATTACTCATTTTTTCTGAGATAGCCAAATGTGGAGGACTTAATTGTTAAAATAGTGTTAACGGCGATTTCTCCACTAAATTTCGGCTAAAATTTGGTATATGTATATGAGGGAAAAAGGAGATAACCCTTCCTCAAAAGGACATTGAAAAATGAGCGTAAAGAAATGTTAAAGTCATCCTCCAAACTAAATTTCTATACCTCATTTGCTATATATGTTCAGAGAGGAAAAGCAGACCGAAAGGAACGCTCTCCGAAACAAAAAACAGAATATTAACAACTAAAAATCATACAGATATGAAAAAGTCAGCTAAAACCGCAATCCGCAACAACAACGCCAATAACGTAAAGACCGTTGCAGTCCGTACCGTCGCTCCAAAAGCCACTGAAAACGATGTTGAGGAGGTTATCGAAACCGTTGTTGAAAACGGTGTAAACTACGGTTCTCCTAACATAAAGATGATGAATGTAATCACCATCTTTAAGAACGGCGATTATATCACAGAACAGCATTTCTACATCAACGGCTATAAGTTCCGTATGGATGAAATTATGCGCCACTCAATCAAACGCTATCTGATGGCGGTAACACCTACCTATAAGGGTATGGAGGAAATCGACAAAATGCTCACCCAAAACATCAATTTCAAAATCGGTTCGGATGCACCCGATTACCTCAAAATCCGTATGAAACAGCAGACCACACTTATTAGAGGTCTGATAAAGGCTCTAAGAGAGTCCGTAAACCTTAAAGCCGACCTGACGGCAATCTTCGGAGAGACCAAATATGATAAAATCTTCCTCTCCAACGATTTCAACGGTGAAATCGTATGTAATTGGAAAAGCGAATGGAAAAAGGATTATTCAGCATCAAAATACAAACTCTAAACCGAAATCAAAAGAGGATGGAATTTGAGATACCACCTCTAAAATACCCATCCTCTTTCAATATGTTAATCAAAAATCACAAACAATATGCGCGAAACTAAAGTACAGAAGATTGCCCGATTGGAGAAGAAAATCGAGGAACAGAAGAAAGAAATGACGGAGATTAAGAAAGACCGAAAACGCCTCGATTATGCCGTTGAACGGTTGGAGCGTAAGATACAAAAGCTTTCCGCACAATCTTCAAAAGAGGACGCTGCTAAAATCAAAGAGTTAGAGAATAAGATGCAAAGTTATAAGGATTTTGTGCCAAAACACAACAAAACAGTGCTTATTCTCAAAGAATTAGCCCGAAGGTATAAAATTCTTCGTGATTCTCCCGAAATGTCTGATAAGGATTTCAATATGAAGCGGCTCTCATACTTTATGGGAGGTCTATATGAAGATATTGACGGATTTCCCTTATTCGATTTTGATACACTAATTACCCGTGTCAATATCTTAAATGGAGGTTGGATTTCAGAAGAAATCAGTCGTAAAATCAAAGAGCGTTTAGAGAACAGCGAAACTTACAAAGAAACGCTAAAACGATGTGAGCCTTATATTGAAGCAGCTAAAAATTATGATAAGGAAGCATCCGATTTTATCATTATGGAGGTGTGGAAACTCCTTAGAGAATATTCGGACATATTCATTGATGATTGGTTTGATGCAACCCATTGTATCCCAGATGAAACATTTATAAATACAGCAAAAGAACACCGTTTTTAGGCGGTGTTCTCATATCGTTAGCGTACCCATTTTATTTCATTACGCTTTAGCTGACGTACCACTATATTCTTATCAATGGAATGGATAAGGGAGGTGTAAAACTCAACATCTTCCTTACTCATTCGTATTCCTAAATATACGGCTTTTATATTAACTTTTACATAAGGAGATTGTGGTTCGGTACATATATAGCGAACTTCATCCTCATACTTCCACTGATTGAATTTGATTGATAAAATATCAATCACTTGAACGTAAGGACTGTCAACAATGGGTGGTAATTCAGAGTAATATACCGTTATTTCTTTCCATTTAGGATCTGCAAGTTCAACCTCAATACAGCATCCTCTATGTTCATCAGCATACATTGACCATAGGATGCCATTATTGGGAATATCTTTTGAGTTGTGCTTTTGAGATAAAGAACAAATGCGTGTTTGTGACCTTTCATCAAAAAGTTGTTGAACTGCGGAGTGCGGCAAATCCTTTGATAATTCAAAATCAAATTGTCCCTCCATCGGGTCATTCAAAGAAAGATAAGTTGCCCCATACAACCGTTTGTTAACGATTATATCAAGAAATCTTTTTAGGTCTGCAAGGCTACGATACTTAAATGCACTCATATATATTTAGTATAATT
The DNA here is from genome assembly GCA_910588795.1 of uncultured Duncaniella sp. Lineage (GTDB taxonomy): Bacteria > Bacteroidota > Bacteroidia > Bacteroidales > Muribaculaceae > Duncaniella. The sequence goes on from CAJURI010000001.1 coordinate 131,601, forward strand.
GCAAATATAGTCATTATTACGGAATTATCCCAATGGAAACCAATATAGTTATCAGTTACCATTGGGATATAAAGGTTTAGAGTGTAAACGAATAGAAAATCTTTCCGTTATAGATAAAATCTATATTGATA
>CAJURI010000002.1 GCA_910588795.1 uncultured Duncaniella sp.
CACCATTACTCCCGGACTAAATCAATTTTGGGTGACCCATTGTCAAAGTCAGGAATTCCAGTCTGCGTGGACTCGAAATCGTCGATGTAGCTTGACCCTTTGTCGGATCCGCTTTTCTGGGCGTTGGGCATGAGGCTGGCGAATTCGGCCTGCAGTGAAAGTGTGGAAGACTGTGTGGCGTTCACCGTTGGGATCTTGTTGAGGAGGTTTGTGAGCCACATGAACTGAGTGTTGTAGCGGGTGTTCAGTCCCCAGATGGTGTTGTTGACGATCTCATCGCCTATGTTGACTTTCTGTGTGAGCGCCTTCTCGGAAAAGTGCATTAAGGTGGCTCCGAGGCTGAAGTCTTTGTTGAAGCGGTAGCTGAGGTCGAGTCCGAGAAGAGTCTTTCGCTGGGTTGAGAAAAGCGATCTGTTCTCCAGCGTGACGCTTATGCTTTGTCCTGAATCGATGATGCTCTGATTGGTGATGGTGACTATGCCCATCGCGTAATCGACGGTGTAGTCGCTGTTCTCATTGAGCACCACTCCTCCGGCTGTGACTATGACCGATCCTCTCGGGACATTCATTGCATTGAGACGTATCTGTGAGCCTGACGATGCCTGGTAGCTGCCTTTCAGTACGAATTTGTTTTTGCTTGCAAACTGCTTTGCGACGACGAGTGTGGAGTCATAGAGCTCATTGTAGACATATTTCTCAGCAACTACCGGGTCACCGATCTTATCGGCAAGGTTGCGTCCGAAGGGTTCTACGACAGGAAATATAACTTTACCCTGTGATGCTATGATGGTGTAGCCCTCTATGAAATCGAAGAATCCGTCGGGCCGTGAGTTGCGGCTGTTGTCTATGCGGTCAAGCCCCATGAGCTGAAGCAGCGGCTTGTCGGCGATGGATGGAACCGGGAGGTAGTTTATCTCGGTGCCTGTGGTGTCACTGAGGTACCGGATGTCGAGACGGAAGTTTTGGCTCTGCACCTGATATGCCCCGAGAGAGTAAACGTTTTTCATCATGAGTCTCCACAGTGGCATATCGGGATTTACTGTGGTGGATTTAAGCATCTTGAGGAACAGAGAGCGTTCAGTGTCGGTGATGTCGGCCGAGAATTCACCAACCTGATATATCTTGCCGTCGCAGGTGTATTCGTAAGCGACGGCAAGAACTTCGTCGGAATTGAGGGCGTTGTTGAGCGATATGTAGCCTAAGGTGGGGTTGAGGGTGTATTCCGAAGAGGAGAGCAGGCGAGCCGATTCCACTTTTTCATAGTCCTTGCCACCTTCTATGCCGAATGCCGAGAGCGGAGAGAGTGCCTGGGTGACAGAGTTTATGTTTCTTGCTCCCGGATATTCGGTCTTGATGGTGGATAGCAGGTTGTTGGAGCTGTTGGATGGCACGGGTACTGCCGGGTCGGGGAGCCAATGACTGTTGGCGAGAGTGCGGTTCTCGCCGAGATCCATGAATGCCACGAGGTTTCGGCTCTGGTCAAAACGGCTGTTCTTGTTGGTTACCCATACTTCTATGCGCGTAATGTTTATGCCTGATGTCACCAAGGGGAGGCGGGATGCGAAACGGTCGTAGTTGTCATGGAAATATTGGGCCAGAAAAAAATGCCGGTTCCTGTCATACTCGTCGGCGCGTATGTTGAATGGTGTGGTCTGTGCGCCTCCTTTTGTGCTTATGGACGTGGATTCGGAGTTTTGCTGCGACACGAGTGCCGTCGCTGTGAGCCGGCCGAACTGAAGCTGGGTCTTGATACCGAACAGGGTGGTGCTTCCCCGGATGAGGGATGAGCCGGTTGTCATTGAAACGTTTCCGGCCTCAATGGATTTTATTATGTCGTCCTCCTTGCCCTCGTATGCGAGTTTTATGTTCTTTGAGTCGAAGTCGAAGGTGGCATCGGTGTTGTAGGTCATGTCAAACTTCATCCTGTCGCCCACTTTGGCCTGTATCGTGGCCTGTATTTTCTGGTCGAAGTCAAAGAAAGTCTTTCGTCGGGAATTGAGTGACAGGGCCGGATTGTCGGTCTTGTTGGATTTGACTCCCATCGATATGTTGACAGCTCCTCTGGTGCTGAGTCTGACACCTCCGGGGCCGAATATTTTTTCGAGAGGGCCGAGGGCGAAGTCCATGTCGAGAATGTTGAACGGATCTTTTGCGGGAGCGGTCACGGCGTCGGTGTTGCGCATGCGGAAATAGTTCCGCATTGACTGTCGGTTCTGCCAGTCGTTGTATTGTTCCGTAGTGAGATAGAACGGTGTGGTCACGTCGGTGTCTCCGACTCGGGTGCGTATCACAAAGCATCCGAGATCGGGGTCGTACTCGGCATAGGTCCTGAGGTTGGACGGGTTGTCAAGGTCGGCAGCATACTCGCTCTCCATTATGTCCTCGTATCGCATGGGTACAGTCTGCCTCACCGGGAACGGCATCATAATTGAGTCGGCCTCGTCAACGAGCTGCCCGCTGCCTGTGACGGGGGATGCGGGAGGTGTGAAACGTGACCCGGCAGATCCATTGGAGTCAGGGCCGGTGATTTCGGCGTGACTGTGTGACGCTATGACCAGAAGCGTCAGTGTGATGCCTGCGGTGAGCGATAATATGGCTGATATGTGAGTGTGAAGTTTCAGTGCTGTCGTGTAGTTGTGTTGTTATGTGCTACATCATTGACAATGCCTGCTTTATGGCAGTCTCCACCTTGACGGCCGGATCGGCATCGAATATGCGTCGGAGCACTTTCTGTGATTGCGGGCGTGCGAATCCGAGTGCAGTGAGTGCTGCGAGCGCTTCCTCATATACCTCATTTGCCGCTACGGATGGCAACGGCTGTGAATCGGATATGCCGTCGGACGGTTTGACCTTGTCCTTGAGGTCAACTATTATGCGTTGTGCAGTCTTTGCTCCTATGCCCTTAACGCTTTTTAGCCTTGTGTGGTCACCTGATGTGATGGTGTTCTGAAGATCGGCGGGAGATATGGATGAAAGTATCAGGCATGCTGTCCCCGGTCCAACTCCGGACACACCTATCAGCAGACGGAACAGCTCGCGCTCCTTGGCTGTGAAGAAACCGTAAAGCGTCCAGGTGTCTTCCCGGATCACTTCATGCAGGAGAAGTTTCACCTCGCCTGTGCAGTTCTGAAGCGACTCGAATGTGTTGAGTGATATGTTCACTATATATCCTATGCCTCCGGTCTCGAGAGTGACATGGGTAGGGGTGTTTTCGGTGATTATTCCTTTGATGTATTCGTACATTTTCTTATGTATGTTTTAACGGTGTCAGTGTGAGTACAAAGTTGTCGCGCGGAGGCAGGATGGGTGTCGATTCAGTCTGAGCCAGGAGTGTGGATCCTTCAGGCGGTGTGTGCTGCCATGTGAGTAGTTTCGGCGATGATACGCCAAGACGTGAAGCTATGTGCATTGCTGCTACCCCCATGGTGCGCCGTAGGTTAAGTTCTATGCATGGGTGGATACGCAGTGATCCGGATTGCCTGTCACGGTATATCATCATGTCAATTCCGAGCCATCCCCTGTAGTGAGGAGCGATGAGCCTTGTGAGTATGTGCCCGAGGTGAGAGGTGCAGGATGACAGACGAGCGGAGAATGCGTCGCCTGAGGGAGAGTAAGTTTCAGAGAGGCGGTCGTGGATGTAATCCTGCGGGGCCACGATGTTGCCGGTGTAGACTCCGCGCTGTTCGGCATAAAACAGTGAGAGCCCGCGGAAACTGACATTGTTGCCGTCGCTGTAAAACAGGGATGCGAAGTCGACGGTTTTGTCAAATCCCTGTTCCACGATCACGCATCCCTGCCGCCGTATGATTCCTTCGGCTTTTGACCGGAGAGTATCGGAGGGTATTCCTTCGGCGCAGAACACTCCACGCCCGCTGCATGACCATGGCGATTTGATATATCTGCCCGGGGATTGTGACTCCAGGCTTAGTACGCGGTCGGGGTCGGATACATCCTGAGGCAATGGCAGGTCCTCTCCGAGTTCTTTCAGGATGATTATGGATGTGCGCCTGTGGCTGAGTTGCCTCATACCGGAAATCGCATCGGATGAAGGGATCATATTTTCAGCCATGCCGGCCATGATGAATTGACGCCGGGCGTCCTCGCTCCATCCCCATGGCTGAGGAGACATTGCGGGCAGTTCTGAGGAGCGGGCCGGAGTGATGGCGCACTCTATACCCCAGCGGGACTTCAGCCATAGTGTGTCATCGTCATAACCGTCAGGCGCAATTACCATGTCGCCGTCCTCAGCCCACCATGCAGGCAACAATGCCCCCGCCCTGTGGAGTGCTGCAGCATGGGGCGGGGGTGTGTATTGACGGCATCCTATAGCGAGAGCGAGATCGTTCTCAGGATTGAAAAGGTGCAGGTTACGCAGATTCAATGTTTAGATTATGGCGTGACGTTTTGTAACTGCCGGGAGTTACTTCTTGGGAAGGTTGAGTTTCTTTGCTATTGCGGCCGGGATGGCGTCGCGGTGGACATATATGTCGATGGTCTTTGCAAGGAAATATGGCTCGGAAACGTAGAAGAAGCCGTCGTACTTGTGGTTGGTGTCCCATGAGTTTTTCACCTTGTAGTAGGGAGTGCCGTTCTGGTCGACAGCTTTTCCTACGATCACCATTCCGTGGTCGTCGGTGGTCTCGTGGGTGTCAAACATTTCCTGACGGAGTTCCTGTGTCACAGTGATCTCTTCGCGCGGAGATTTGATCTCGTTGGCTTCCTTTTCGCGGTCTTTGTCGCTGAGTTTCACCCAGCGGGAAAGTTCTGTTCCCGAGAGGTCGGCCTCGGTCTTTTTCTTTGGTATGACAGCAAATCCGTCGACCCACTTGAATCCCGGCTCGCTGACGTCGGCAGCCCATGCCACGGAGTATCCTTTATCGATAGCGTTGTCGACAATGGCTTTCAACTCCTCCATAGGTACATTGTGATATGAAGCCCACAGCCAGTTGTCGGCGACCTCGATGGGGAACTGGGTATAGAACGGATGGTGTGTGAAAGATGTTACTGGGACATAGTCGGCCATATTCAGTCCGAGCATTTCGGCGAACGACTTTGGAGTGTAAGTCTTGCCTTCGTACTGGAAAGTCTCGGGCATTTCACCGAGATATGCGTCGAGGAGGCTGTTGAAACCTTTGCGCCATGCGGTGGATTTCTTTCCTTTTTTGTTGTTCACTGCGTTCAGTACACCCTTCAGAGCCGGCTCAATCTCACTGTGGTCGTGCTTGGCTTCTCCGTATTCAAGTCCTTTGTAAGCCTCTTCCGGAACGATGCCGTAACGGTCGATCACGTAGGGAACGTCCAGCGTGCTTCCTCCCTGGGCAAAGTTGATGGTCCCGTCCATGCGGATATATTTGTCGGCCTTGTCGGCATAGCAGTGGCGCACGACCCACATCTCGCTGAGGTCATATTCTTTGCCGGTCATTCGCAGCAGTTCGTCCTCGAAGAATCCTATGCCGGAGAAGCTCCAGCATGTCCCTGACTTGTTCTGGTCCTTGACCGGCGTGGTCTTGTGGATTTTGACATCGGTGAATTTAAAGCCTGTGCTGTCGTTTTTCTCGACTTTGCCGTCGGCATAGGCTCCAAGAGCCAATGTAGCCAAGATGGCTGCTGAGATATACTTTTTCATTGATGAATGGATGATGGGTATAGTAATGTTGTTTTATTAGATATACGCAAAGTTACGCTAAAAATCGCTAAATTGGGAATATTTAAGGAAAAAGTTGTATCTTTGTCGGCTGATAAATACAATTTTTTTCATCTCACCGATTATGAAACGTTGCTTCAAAGCTTTACTGATAGCCTTTATGGCAGTTGTCGCAGTCCCCATGGCCAATGCCCAGATGCGCTGGGGCGCGTCGGCTGGAATCAATGTCAACAATATGAAATTCAAGCAGGTGCTGTTTCAGGTGGAGCAGGGGATCGGAGAGTCGTTCGGCATGAGGGGCGAAATGATGTTTCCCGGCATAGGCTTCGGACTGGAGCTCGGCCTCTTCTATCAGCAGCAGGGCGCGACACTGCATCTCGGTGACAAACCCATATGGTCAACGCAGGGCTATGGCAACGAGCGTGTGTATGTCCACAATATCTCTATTCCGTTCAACCTTAAGTTCAAGTGGACCCGTATGCAGGGTCTTGAGGACTATGTGGCTCCGTTTGTATTCGGAGGTCCCATACTTCAGATTCAGGCAGGTCACAGCAAGTGTGATGCCATCAAATATTCGGGCGGAGATGTTGAGCTGTGTGCCGGACTCGGTTTTGAGGTGCTCAAACGCTGGCAGATAGCCGCCTCGTATACGTGGGGAATGACGTATGCGCTCAAGACCGCTCAGCTTGTCGACGTCAGCGCGCGTAACCGCACATGGGATGTGCGTTTGACTTATTTTTTCTGATCTAAATCTACGATGACTTTATTGTCCGGGGCATGGAGCTTGCAGAATGATTGAGTCAGATGAGAGATAAAATAAGCGGAGACCATAGATTTTGGATAGATCTATGGTCTCCTTTTCGTTTAGATAGTTTTATATCTGTCGTGTTTATGCCTCACCGTCAAGGCGCACGGCGTCATCGTCGGCTTTGATGTTGGGCTTGTCAAGGCCATAACCGTTGCGTGTGTCGAGCACTTTGAGCCATATAGCGAAGAACAGAGCCACAATGCCGAGGCCGGCGAACAGGAGCATGGGGTTGGTGTAGTCGTACTGTGTCGGGTCGGTGACTCCGGGATTGGAGGCTTCGAGCATGGCTCCGAATATAATGGGTATGCCGAAGAGACCGATGTTCTGCACCCAGAAAATGAGTGAGTATGCGCTGCCGAGGTAGCGGGAGTCCATGACTTTGGGGACGGAAGGCCAAAGGGCTGCGGGAACAAGTGAGAAGGATACGCCGAGCACTATGATTGTTGCGAGGGCGAGGCCTTGGCTTGGCACAGCTGGGAGCAGCAGGGCAAAAATCAGGTGGCAGCATATGAGCAGCAGGGAGCCTATCATAAGCATGGTGGCACCGCGCCCTACGCGGTCAAGGAAGTAGCCCAGGGGCGGGGTGAGGCACAGCGCGCCGATGGGGAACCAGCGCAGAAGGTCGGCGGCCTGAGTCTCGGAGATGTGCAGGTTGCACTGGAGCATGTTGGTGCCGAAACGCTGGAATGGGAATATTGCTGAATAATACAGAACACATAGAAGAGCTATGATCCAGAAAAGACGGCTCTTGAAGAGGCCGCCCACGTCGCTGAGCTTGAATTCCTCTTCACCTTCACCTGTAGCGGATGCTCCGATCTGCCTGTCGAGCTTTGTGTCCATGAATGTAAAGACTATGAAGCATATCAGGCCTATGAGCAGGAGCACTGTACAGAAGGCCACCGGAGGCACAACCGAGGGATCGTCCTTGCCCATCCAGTCGGCGAGTCGGGGCGACAGTGAGAGCACGGCAAATACACCGAGGCGCGCGATGGCCATCTCCACGCCCATTGCAAGAGCCATTTCCTTTCCTTCAAACCATTTTGCTATGGCCTTGGACACTGTGATTCCAGCCATCTCGCATCCGCAACCGAAGATTGTGAATCCGAGTGCGGCGAGCTTGGCACTGCCCGGCATTTCGACCCACCAGGAGCTGAGCCACTGATCCAGGGCCGATCCGGCAAACAGGGAGCTTATCGCATAAAGCTTTATGCATGCCCCGATAAACATTACAGAGGCTGACAGGGTGCCTGTGAACCGAACCCCCATTTTGTCGAGAATTATGCCGGCCAGGATCAGGAAGCCAAACACATTGAGCATGTATTCGGCACCTGCGTAGTATCCGAATGCTTCGGGCGACCATCCGAGAGTGGTGTTCACCAGTGACTGGAGCGGTGACATGACGTCGACAAACATGTAGCCGAAAAACATCATCGACGCAATGAGAATCAAGGCTATCCACCTTGCCCACCATTTGTCGGAGATAAGCCGCTGTACGGCTTGGATTTTTGTTTCCATTGGTTAAGATTATGATTGGTTGAAAAATTTTTTCGTGTCACAAAATTAATCAAAATTATGAAAAATTGGAATTTAATGCCTAAATTCGTGCAATTAAAATCCTAAGGTATGTCATATCAGGAGCCATATAACCTTGACCGGACGGTCCGGCTTGTTATAAATTGTGTGATATTTATCGGCATAGTATGGCTGGTGAATGTGCTTAAGGGTGTGCTTCTTCCTTTCTGTGTGGGCTGCCTTATAGCTTATATGCTGGAACCGTTCGTCCAGTTCAACCGCGAGTTGCTCAGGCTCCGCGGGAGGGTCATAGCGACGCTTGTGACGCTGTTTGAGATGACGTTTTTCTTCACGATGCTCTGTTATTTCATAGTCCCTATGATCATACATGAGTCCACGCAGATGGCATCCATGCTTAAGGCTTATGCCTCGACGGAACTTCACATACCGTTTGTCCCGGAATCGCTTCATTCGTTCCTGCGCAAATATCTTGATTTCGAGCTTATTGCCTCCAAACTGTCACGGGATGAATGGTCTCGCATGATAGAGGAGGGGCTGTCGGCGTCATGGTCGGTGATATCAGGCTCCATATCCATAATGATGAGCATATTCAGCTGGGCGATAGTGTTGCTGTACATAGTGTTCATCATGATAGACTATGAGCGTATATCGCGCGGATTCCGCCATATGGTGATGCCGAAATACCGTAAGCTTGTGTTCGGTGTGGCACGGGATGTGAAAGTGTCGATGAACCGTTATTTCCGAGGTCAGGCATTGGTGGCACTGATAGTAGGAGTGCTGTTCTCCATAGGCTTTCTTATAATAGGGCTGCCGATGGCGATAGTGCTCGGAATGTTCATCGGGCTGTTGAACATGGTGCCGTATCTTCAGCTGATATCTCTTCTCCCGACTACGCTGATATGTCTGGTGTGCTCGGTCAGTGGCGACATAAGTTTCTGGACGTTGTTCTGGGAGTGCATGGCTGTGTATATAGTGGTGCAGGCCATACAGGATCTTGTGCTCACTCCGCGTATCATAGGTAAGGCCATGAGCATGAATCCGGCCATCATATTTCTGTCGTTGTCGATATGGGGGACGCTCTTGGGGATGATCGGTCTGCTGATAGCTATTCCGCTCACGACACTTATTCTTGCTTATTATGATGAATATGTGATAAAGCATCATGAGGAAGATATGCGGGAGGAGGATCAAGTGTGTTAAAATTATGTTAAAACAGGGTGGGATGTTTGGCGGCTATGAAAAAAGTCTCTACCTTTGCAACGCAAAACGAAAAAGAAGCCTAATCGGGGTGTAGCTCAGTTGGTTAGAGTACGCGTCTGGGGGGCGTGAGGTCGCTAGTTCGAGTCTAGTCACCCCGACTGATTAGGAAAATTGCTTGAGATTGTTATTACGGTCTCAAGCAATTGTTTTTATATGGGTATAGTGTTTTCTGTTGTCGCAGTTTTGGTGGAAATAATTTGTGATTTATTTGCGAAAAGTGTAACTTTGATGCATGATACCGTAAGCTGATGCTTTATGAAAACATATTTATTTAAAAGACTTCTTTCGAGTGCGATGTCTCTGTCCGTGGCAATATCGGCATTTGCATGGGGACAGAAAGGTCATGATGTGACCGCCTATATAGCTGAGCAACATTTCACACCGGCGACACTGGCCGCAGTGACGGACCTTCTTGACGGCATGAGCCCTGTGTATTGGGCCAATTGGCTTGACAATGCGAGCCATACGCCTGAATATGCCTATTCCAAGACCTGGCATTACAAGAATGTGGATGCCGACAAGACCTATTGGACGCAGCCAGAGCAGCCCGGAGGTGACATAGTGCAGGCTCTGCGCATGAACATAGGCATACTATCGGATTCGACCAAGAGCCAGGATGAGCGTGGGCTTGCCCTGAAAATGGTGATCCATCTGATGGGTGACCTTCATCAGCCTATGCACATGGGGCATGCCACTGACCGCGGTGGCAATGGCGTGAAGCTCCGTTATTTCGGGCGTGATGCCAATCTCCATGGCATATGGGACTCAAATCTCGTGGAGTCGGCCCACAAGTGGGGCTATACCGAGTGGCAGCAGCAGCTTGACAGGCTGCCCGAGGAGACTGAGGTTGTGACCGTCGGTGGCAATCTTGATGACTGGGCGCAGAAGACTGTGGCTATAAGCCGCCAGGTGTATGCCGCTATGCCTGCGGGCACAAATGTGAGCTACAACGAGGTTGCCGAGTGGGCTCCGGTTATAGAGGCTCAGTTGCTTATAGGCGGGCTGCGTCTTGCCCATGTGCTCAATTCCATATATGATCCAGCTTACCAGCATGCCAAGGATCCGTCGACATTCTGAGGCGGAGGCATGAAGCGATAATCCGGGGGCATATGCGACAGGCGCTTAGGAATGTGACAGTCATCATACCGGCCCACAACCGTCCTGAACGGTTGCGGCGTCTGCTGGGCTACTATGAAGGGTGCGGTGTGAGGATACTGGTGCCTGATTCATCACAGAAAGCTTACGACGGGGATCTTATGTCGCCGGATGTGACTTATATCCATCGTCCGGGGCTGCATTTCCTGCTGAAGATAAAGGAGGTGCTTCCGCTTATAGCGACGGATTATGTGCTGTATTGTGCCGACGATGATTTCATAGTGCCTGAGGCAATAGCCCGCATGGTGGAGTTTCTTGATGCCAATCCGGATTACAGTGTGGCGCAGGGGCATTATCTCACATTCACACCGACAGATGGAGGGGTGGAGTTCTATCCGCGTTACATAAGGTATTTCGACAGCCGGATTGATGCTGATGACCCGGCCGGACGTCTGGTGCAGGACAAGTGCAAGTATGCTTCGCTTCTTTACGGAGTCACGCGTTCGGACCTTTTCCGCCGGATATACGGATATTGTTTCGACGGGCGCGGGGAGCTGCGTTTCAGGAATCTGTTTCTTGCCGAGGAGTTCTTCAATCATGCCATGCTTATTCAGGGCAAGTATGCCACCATACCGTGTTTCTATAGCGCGAGGGAGCGTATAAAAGGGTCGGCGACAGAGACAGTCGTGCCGATATCCGAGATAAGGAGCTCGGAAGAGTACCGGTGGGAATATGACGGTTACATAGAAGCCCTCTCCATGATGCTGTCAGACGCGTCAGGCGTGGAGATGCACGAGGCGGAACGGCTGATGCGCAAGGTGTGCGCCGCTCCAAAGGACAGCGCGAAGGTGTCGCTGAAGAGGCGTGTCGTCATGTTCCTTATGCGTCACCGGTCATTGCGGAGGGCCTCGGATATCGCTGACCGGAGATATAACCGGAAAGGACTCAAGGCTGTGAGGGGCATGGAGAGCTATCCGTGTGAATTCTCGACACCTGAAAAAGAGACCATAATAAGATTCATTAAAGAGTATTCGTAATCAATTATAAATCACATTTTAAACACTTAACGACATGAACATCACATTCGGAGAGGCAATCTCCATGTTCTACAAGAAATGGAACGATTTTGACGGACGTTCCACACGTGCCGAGTATTGGTATCCTGTACTTTACATGTTTGTTGCAGGAGTGATTCTTGGAGCCATCAACGAGTGGCTCGGATCATTGTTCTCGCTGATCAACCTTGTGCCTGCTATCGCTGTAGGTATCCGCCGTATGCACGATATAGGTAAGAGCGGATGGTGGATGCTTATCAATCTTATTCCGATTATTGGCGGCATCTGGTTCATAATCCTTGCCGCTACTCCTACAAAGGAAGAGAAGTTTGCATAAGAGGTTGTTTAAAAACAAATAAGTACTGAAGCGATTTTGTAGTTTTTAACAAAAGGTCCCCAAATATGGGGACTTTTTGTTGTATGGGGCTGAAAAAATACGTAAATTTGCAGATATTATTTGCATAAAATCATCAATCATAAGTACTAAAAAGATACATTAAGGTATATATGAACGCACCACAGCTCAGTGAACAGGAATCCATCCGTCGCGCAAGCCTCGATGAGATGCGCCGCCGCGGAATAGAGCCTTATCCCGCAGCCGAATATCCGGTGTCGGGATACTCGGAAGAGATAAAAGAGAACTTTAAGGATGACGCGCCACGCCGTGAGGTAGCAGTGGCCGGACGAGTGATGGGCCGCCGCATAATGGGCAAGGCCTCATTCATGGAACTTCAGGACTCGAAAGGACGTATACAGGTTTATGTAAACCGTGACGAGATATGCCCGGGGGAGGATAAGGATCTCTATAACGTAGTGTTCAAGAAGCTACTGGACATAGGTGACTTTGTCGGGATCAAGGGATATGTGTTCCGTACGAAGACCGGTGAGATATCGGTGCATGCGCTTGAGCTGACAGTGCTTGGAAAGTCGCTGCGCCCGCTGCCGGTCGTTAAGGTCAAGGACGGAGTGGTGTATGATTCTTTTGACGATCCGGAGCTCCGCTACCGCCGCCGTTATGTGGATCTTGTGGTGAACGAGGGTGTAAAGGATATATTCATAAAGCGTACCAAGGTGTACAACTCCATGCGTGAGTATTTCAACAATGCCGGCTACATGGAGGTGGAGACACCTATCCTCCAGTCAATCCCCGGAGGAGCCGCCGCCCGTCCGTTTATCACTCATCACAATGCTCTTGACATACCTTTGTATCTGCGTATCGCAGATGAGCTCTATCTGAAGCGTCTGATCGTAGGCGGTTTCGAGGGAGTGTATGAGTTCTCCAAGAATTTCCGCAACGAAGGTATGGACCGCACCCACAATCCGGAGTTTACCTGCATGGAGATATATGTCTCCTACAAAGATTATAACTGGATGATGGATTTTACTGAAAAGATGCTTGAGAAGATATGTCTTGATGTGAACGGCACCACAGAGGTTAAGGTGGGTGATAATGTGATCAGCTTCAAGGCTCCTTATCCTCGTGTCACTATGGCGCAGGCCATCAAGGATTTCACAGGTGTCGATATCACCGGTATGGATGAGGATGCGCTCCGCCGCACGGCCAAGGATCTCGGCATAGAGGTGGATGAGTCGATGGGCAAGGGTAAGCTCATAGACGAGATATTCGGAGAGAAATGCGAGGGCAATTACATACAGCCGACATTCATAATAGATTATCCCATAGAGATGTCGCCTCTGACCAAACGTCACCGCGACAATCCGGAACTTACGGAGCGATTCGAACTTATGGTCAACGGCAAGGAGCTTGCCAATGCATACTCCGAGCTTAATGACCCGATAGATCAGTATGAGAGATTTGTCGAGCAGATGCGCCTTGCCGAGAAGGGTGACGATGAGGCGATGATAATAGACAAGGATTTTATCCGTGCGCTTGAATACGGCATGCCTCCGACATCGGGCATGGGGATCGGCATGGACCGTCTGGTAATGCTTATGACCGGACAGACCACCATACAGGAGGTGCTGTTCTTCCCGCAGATGCGTCCTGAGAAGAAGGCCCAGCAGCAGTCAGCAGAGTCTACAGAGGCCGCTGAGGCAGAGTGAGAGATATCCATATCGACAGAGTGATGAGTTTCGACAAAATAGCAGTGATGGGGGGCGGGAGCTGGGCTACAGCTCTTGCCAAGCTCCTGTTGCGTAATTGCGACTCCATATTATGGTATATGCGCCGTGACGACCGAATAGAGGACTTCAAGCGCATAGGGCATAATCCGGCTTACCTGACGGATGTGGAGTTTGATGTGAGGCGCATAGAGTTTTCAAGTGACATAAACCAGGTGTGCACTCAGGCTGACGCGCTGCTTCTTGTGATGCCTTCACCGTACTTCAAGACTCATGTCAACCGTATAAGTGTCGACATATCAGGAAAAACAGTGATCTCTGCGGTCAAGGGTATCGTGCCCGGAGATAATGAGATCGTGTCGGACTACATGTCCAATCGGTTTGGCGTGAATCCTGAGAAAGTGCTTGTGATCGGAGGCCCCTGTCATGCCGAGGAGGTGGCACTTGACCGTCCGAGTTTTCTGACGGTGGGTTGCCATGATATCTCGCTTGCCGATGAGTTCGGAGGCTGTCTCAGGTCACCGTCGACCCGTACCATCACTTCGAGCGATGTTGAGGGTATAGAGTATGCGGCGGTTCTCAAGAATGTCTATTCCATAGCTGCCGGCATAGTGCATGGCATGAAGGGTGGCGATAATTTCCTTGCGATGCTTGTGAGCAATGCTGTCAAGGAGATGGAGCGTTTCATCGATGAGGTGTGCCCCCGTCCGCGCTGCATATGTGACTCGGTGTATCTCGGTGATCTTCTTGTGACGGCTTACTCCCGTTTTTCCCGCAACCATAATTTCGGTTCCATAATAGGGAAGGGCTATTCGGTTTCGACGGCACGAATGGAGATGGAGCAGACGGCGGAAGGTTATTACGGAACGAAGTGTATAAAGGAAATCAACAAGAAATACTGCATAGAGATGCCCATACTTGACGCCATGTATGATATCCTGTACCGGCATGCCAATGCCGAGAGGGCTATACGGGCGTTGGGGAAATGGTTTGTATAAATGTGATTCCGAAGAAATAAAAAGACATTACAATCATAATTAAATACTAAAATAGCATGAAAACAATCAATGTCGACATTAAGGATGTCCTCTCGACAGTCAGCCGTGAAGATATCAACCGTCTCGAAGGTCAGGGAAGTGAAGCTCTTGACAAGGTGCTCAACGGCACAGGTGCCGGTAATGATTTTCTCGGCTGGGTCAATCTGCCCACAGAAACCACCGAGGCACTTCTTGACGACATCATCGCTTGTGCCGACCAGCTCCGTGCGACCTGCGATACGGTGGTTGCAATCGGCATAGGTGGCAGCTACCTTGGAGCAAAGGCAGTGATAGAGGCTCTTAATGACAGTTTTGCCGCATATCGTCCCGGTGTGCAGGGTGAGCCCAAGGTGCTTTTTGCCGGTCAGAATATCGGCGAGGATTATCTCTATGAGCTTCAGGACTATCTCCGTGACAAGCGTTTCGGCATCATAGTCATCTCCAAGAGCGGCACAACCACTGAGCCAGCCATAGCATTCCGTCTGCTCAAGGAGCAGCTTGAGAGCCAGCTCGGAGTCGATGAGGCGCGCAAGCGTATCGTAGCCATCACCGATGCACAGCGCGGCGCGCTCCGCAGTCTTGCCACCGAGGAGGGCTACAAGACTTTTGTCATCGCTGACAATGTGGGCGGACGATTCTCGGTGCTTACCCCTGTAGGTCTTCTTCCTATAGCTGTTGCCGGATATGACATACGTGCTCTTATCGATGGAGCAGCCGAGATGGAGAAGGCGACTTCCGAGGCTAATGACCAGAATCCTTCATTCCTTTATGCATGCACCCGCAATGCCCTCTACAACGCCGGCAAGAAGACCGAGATCCTTGTGAACTATAATCCCAAACTCCATTATTTCGGAGAGTGGTGGAAGCAGCTCTACGGTGAGAGCGAAGGTAAGGACCATAAGGGTATATTCCCTGCAGCGGTCGACAATTCCACGGACCTGCATTCAATGGGACAGTGGATTCAGGATGGCGAGCGCACTATCTTCGAGACTGTCATAACAGTGGAGGAGCAGAAGTATGAAAAGCTTATCCCTTCGGATGAGGCCAATCTTGACGGTCTCAACTATATCGCCGGCAAGCATATCGATGAGGTGAACAAGATGGCAGAACTCGGCACGCGCATAGCCCATGTGGACGGCGGAGTGCCCAATATCCTCATATCTCTCCCCGCGCTTCGCGAGAAATATCTCGGCCAGCTCATATATTTCTTTGAGAAGGCTTGTGGCATAAGCGGTTATATCCTTGGAGTGAATCCGTTCAACCAGCCCGGCGTAGAGGCCTATAAGCGCAACATGTTCGCTCTTCTCGCCAAACCCGGCTATGAGAAGGAGACCGAGGCCATTCAGGCACGTCTGAAATAATATGACATGTAGCCGCCTTTATGTCAGGGCGGTGTAAGATAGAGACAAGTCCCGGCGATGGTGTCAAAGCCATGCCGGGACTTGTTGTGTTGTGACCGGTGTTGGGGTCTCAGCCTCAGTTCTCCATGAATACGAAATATACTGCGAGTATGAGCAGACAGAATGCGAGGAAGTGATTCCAGTGAAGGGCTTCACCCCGGAAAAACAGGAATGTGAAAACCGTGAATATCATCAGTGATATCACTTCCTGTATCACTTTGAGCTGGAGCAGGGAGAATGCTCCGCCGTTTCCGTGAAATCCGTAGCGGTTTGCGGGGACCATAAAGCAGTATTCAAGCAGTGCTATGCCCCATGACATGAGTATCACTACTATGAGTGGCGTGGCAGATGTGATGACTTTCATCTGCTGCAGTTTAAGTTGCCCGTACCAGGCAAATGTCATGAAAATATTGGACAACACAAGGAGTCCAACCGTAAGCCATCCGTTCATTTTGAGGTCATTCTTTCGTTATCGTCGGGGTTTGAGAAAATGCTGTCGAGCCGGCCTTTTTCGATGTACGATATGAGAGCTTCGTAAAGAATCTCTTTGCTCCGTGCAAGTGTCCTGGCCCGTTTTAGCGGTGTCATGTAGTCGTTGCCGGCAGCGAGATAGTCGATTGTCGCCACACGGTAGCGTGCGTCGGGGTCAATGGCTTTTCCGTCGACAGTGGCATTGTTTATTGTGTGGGTCTCCGGATCGTATAGCACCGATACATTGGAGCTTACTCCCTGGCCCTCCTGTCCGGCCATTATGGCTATGTTGTCGAGAAGATCGGCCCCGGATATGTCAAGTACGACTATGCGGTTTTCAAACGGAGCTACGTCAATGATCTCTCCTTTTGTGATCGTACCCTTGGCAATGGAGTTGCGTATGCCACCTTTGTTCATAATGGACAGGTCGACCGGTTTGCCGCATATTTCGGCACCACGCGTGCGGACGAAGTCGCTGAAGAGGTTGAGCATGCGTGTTGATGTGCGTTCAAATTCATTGGGCGACTCGCCTATGCGGTATGATCTCAGCGAGTCGACCTTTGTCCTGTAAGGGTCTATCAGTCTCGCGAAGGCTGTGTCAATGCGTGTGTCGAGTCTGTTGTTTACCCGTATGAGTTTCGGGGTCACTTCTCCTGTGGCAAGGTTTATGTCGATCTCTCCGACGGCAAATCCGCGTGCACCGGTCTGTACGATGGTCACGCTGTCGCCTTCGGCATTTGCCACTCTCCATCGTGGGCTTTGCGGGTCGGAGGGATCAATGGCAGTGTGCGTGTGGCCGCCTATGATAATGTCTATGTCCTTGCTTTCGGCAGCAATGTCGAGGTCGTCGATGCCCGTGGCTGTCTCATATCCGAGATGACTTACGGCAATGACCATTTCGGCTCCGTTCTCACGCAGTTTCGCCGCCTCTTCGTTGGCCCGTTGCAGTGCGTCCTGATATTTCACTCCTGAGAAATTCTCTTCGGCTATTATGCCGGCCGGATCAAGGTTAAGCCCTATGAATCCAATTTTGTGTCCGGCAATCTCCTTGAGAGCGGATGGCACGAAGAGGTCCTGTAGCGGAGAGCCCGACATGTCATAATTCGTGCTTATGCGTGTGGCATCCACTTTGCTCCATTCCTGAGCCAGACTCTCGACGCCACGATCAAATTCGTGATTGCCCAGTATGCGTATGTCGTAGCCAAGCCTGTTCATGAGTTCGCGTTCCACTTCGCCGCCGAATATGGTGAAATACAGGGATCCCTGCACGGCGTCGCCGGCATCGATAAGCAATACATTGGACCGTGAGCCGCGCACACTGTCGATTATGGCTTTGCGTCGGGCTATTCCTCCGTTATCCTTGCTGTCAGGGTCGATGGAGGAGTGTGTGTCGTTGGTGTGGAGTATCACAAGATGATCAGCGTCGGTGTTTCCCCGGACTGAAGTACATGCGGCCAAAACAATGCCAAGAAGCAATGCCGGCAGACCATGGAAAAATCTTGATGTCATATGGTTAAGGTGTTTACTCGATTCCTATGAGTTTGTGGGTCTGCAATGAAAGCCTCCAATGAGGATTCCGGAGGATGTATCTGACGGTCTCGGGAATGTTTTTGCCGCTGCAAGGCTGCAGGAAGTAATGCATTGCCGGGTATCGGTTGGCTATCTCTTCCACATCCTGTCCGAGATATACCACCTTAAGTTCGTCAATGCGTTTGAGCCGGACCTCAGCCTCGCCTTTCGGGGAGCATGTCACCCAGTCGATATCTTCGGGCAGAGGGTTTGTGCCGTTTGTCTCAACCTGGATGTAGAATCCGGCATTGTGGAGAATTTCCACGAGGTCGTCAGTGAGCTGAAGCGATGGCTCACCCCCTGTTATTACAATGTGGCGTGACGGGTAGGGCAACACGCGCTCGAGGATCTCTCCGAGAGCCATTTCGGTCCCTGACCGGTGGTCGGTGTCGCAGAAGTCACAATTGAGGTTGCATCCGCTCAGGCGCAGGAATACGGCTGGAGTGCCTGTATGGTACCCCTCGCCTTGCAAAGAGTAGAATATCTCGTTGACTTTCAATTTGCCTGTGTGTTAATTGGTCTATTCCTTAATGTAAGAGGCCACATTGCCTTCGCTTTCCCTGACATCCACGCGGTAGCAAGTGTCGATCTGGTCGCATATCCATCGAGCGATGTTTTCGGCAGTGGGATTGAAAGGGAGCAGTTCGTTGAAATTGCCGTGGTCGAGATAGGCAGTTATGCGCTCTTTGATGTGAGAGAAATCTGTCACCATCCCGTCGGCATTGAGCTCGCGTGCCCGGCAGTGGACAGTCACAAGCCAGTTGTGTCCGTGCATGCGGCTGCATTTGCTCGGATAGGAAAGTTCCAGACGGTGGCACCCTGCGAGTTCAAATGTCTTTGTGATGTAATACATTGTGTTATATATCGCTTGTACTATTGGATGTTTCTGTGCGTTCCGGAGTGTGGCTTGCCGGAGTCAGACCGTTGTCAGCTGCTGTGCGGTACATGATCCCGAGAGCCGCTTCGCGGTCGTTAGGTGCTATTATGCCGTCAAGTATGGCGTTTTTAATGGCACTTTTTATGGTACCGATCACCGGGCCTCCCTTTATGCCGAATATTTCCATGATCTCGTTGCCGTCGACAGGCGGCTGGAGCTTTCGTATCTCGTCACGGACATTTAGGTCGGAAATCTTTTCGCGCACGAGGGCAAAGTTGGCGAGCAGACGCCGCACTTTTTCACGGTTCTTTGACGTTATGTCGGCTTCGCATAGGGTCATCAGGTCTTCGAGGTCATCGCCGGCATCATTTATGAGCCGCCTTACGGCCGAGTCGGTTACCTCGTCTTCTACAAGAGCTATGGGCCTCATGTGCAGCTCCACAAGTTTTGCCACGTATTTCATCTTCTGGTCCTGAGGCAGACGCATATACCTGAATATGCGAGGCACCATCTTTGATCCGATGAAGTTGTGGTTGTGGAATGTCCACCCTGTCTTTTCGTCCCAACGCTTTGTGACAGGCTTGGCGATATCGTGCATGAGAGCCGCCCATCGCAGCCATATGTTGTCGCTTTTGGCCGATACGTTGTCGAGCACTTCGAGTGTGTGGGCAAAGTTGTCCTTATGGCTGCGGCCATTGACGGTCTGTACCCCTTTCATGGCTGCGAGCTCCGGCATTATTATCGGGAGCAGCCCGCTGTCGAGCAGCAGTTGCCACCCGATGGAAGGCCGTGGGGATCCCATGATTTTCATAAGTTCGTCCACGATCCGTTCGCGGGATATTATTCTGAGACGTTCGGCATTGCGTCGTATGGCGGCGAATGTCTCCGGGTATATCTCGAATTGCAGCTGTGTGGCAAACCGGACAGCCCGCATCATGCGCAGGGGGTCGTCGCTGAATGTTATGTCGGGGTCGAGCGGGGTGCGTAAGATTCCTTTCTCCATGTCGGAGAGACCGTCGAACAGATCGACAAGTTCTCCGAATCCTTCGCGGTTGATGCGTATGGCAAGAGCGTTGACTGTGAAATCGCGTCGAGACAGGTCTTCATCAAGAGTGCCGTCCTCTACGATGGGTTTGCGTGAGTCGCGCTGATAGGATTCCTTTCGTGCGCCCACGAATTCAAGTTCCACAGAGCGACGTTTCACCTGAGCGGTTCCGAAGTTGCGGAACACCGTGAGATGAGTCCCTTTCCCGAGGAGCTTTGCGACAACTTCGGCCAGCTCTATGCCGCTGCCTACTGTCACAAAATCTATGTCCTTGGATGGACGCCCGAGGAAAAAGTCGCGCACACATCCCCCTACGGCATAGCAGGGGCGGCCGATTGAGTCGGCCGCCTCTCCTATGGTGTGGTACAGGGGTGTGTCTATCTTGGCAATTACTTTATCTAACCTTTCTGATGTCATTCTATCTGTCGAAATATATGATCTCTTCGGGAGCCGGTGTTATGCATTCAACATGGTCGGAGTGCACTATATATGTGTTCTCGATGCCGACAGCTCCTGTGTCAGGGATCACGAATTTAGGCTCAAGCGCTATCACGTTGTGTTCCCGGATGATGTCGCGGCTTCTTGGCGCGATTACCGGGAGTTCGTTGATCTCTATCCCGACTCCGTGTCCGATGAATCCCGCATGCTGGCGGTGTCCCATATAATATGGTTTAAGTCCGGCTTCGGAGACTATCTCGTCGGCTTTCTCCCACAGGAGTTTTGCCTGAATGCCTGGATGCATCATGTCGCATAGCGAACGGTGTATGTCGATGGAGCACTGATGGGCTTTCAACGCCAGCTGATCGAGTTTCCCAAGCGCGAACACTCTGGTCATGTCGGTCATGTATCCGTTGAAATTGCCGTTCATATCGACCATTACTGTGGTGCCGGGGGTTATGAGCGTGCCGTTTGCGCCCACGGGGAGTGACGGGTCCATACCTGCGCCTCCCATTGCGAAGTCATAAGGGGACGGCGCGTCGGCATTGCGTCCTGCGAGGAGGTTGCCCATATATAGCTCCATCGAGTCGCCGCTTATGCGGAATTGTCCGAGACAGCCCTCGCGGCGGCATAAGTTCTCGATTGCTATCTGCAGGTCATAATCGGACATCCCTTCCTGGAACAATCCGGGGATACGGCTGTACACCCTGACCTGACGTTCTCCTGACTCACGTAGCTTCCTGAGGGCCATTGGAGGCTTTACGGCACGTACATTGCGCATTATGGCGGATGCGTTCTTCAGTTCCGCGTCCGGGAACAGCGGGAGCAGACGTTGCACGGTGGAGTAGGGGAGCACGTCGATCTCGATGCCTATGGTGGCAGGCGCACTCATCCCGATTGATGCTGTAATCTCTTCGGGCTTACGTATGTAGACCACGCCGTCGCCGGTAAGTTCGACCGGTCTTCGCACGAAATATATAGGTTCGCCTTTAGCGGGAATGTATGCATAGCCTGCGAAGACTCTTCCTGTGATGTAATATAGGTTGGCGTTGTCGGCGAGGATTATCGCTTCGGTTGACGACTCAAGCATGTGGGACCGTATGCTTGAGAGCCTTTGGCAGTATTCGTCTCTGTCCCAGAGTATGAGGCGGTGCTCAAGAATGTTCTCCATCGTTATGTGTGTGGTACGTTTTAGTCAGCTATCTCGTCGGGGGACAGGCGGCTTAGCGATATGATCACTTTGCCATCATTGTCCTTTAATACGGCATGATCTGAGTCGGTACCTCTGGCCGCTGTGTCAACGTTCTCAAGAGCCAGAAGGAAAGCCTGTTCTGTGGCTATATCGGGGCATGTCATGCGTGAAGTGGCAAGGTTCTTGAACTCGATGCCGTTGCCTTTGTCGAGATTTACAATGATTTCACCGTTGAGGAGGTTGCAGCCGGCGTTGCCGTGCACACGCTTTTCGTCCACGTCGATGACTATTTTGACGGCGGCAGTGATGGGCTTGCCGTCAATAGCTGTCACCTTCCATGCTCCGTTGAGGAATGCAAGGTTCTGCTTGTGCAGTTTCATAACCGTGCGGCCGTCGGATGACAGGATCTCCATGTCGGATTTGTCGGTGAGCTTATAGGACGCGGCATTGTTGATAGCCTTGTTGACCTCAAATTCATATGGAGCGTCATTGCATGCCATGAGTGTGGATATGAATTCTCCGGCCGGAGTGATCACGTTGCCTTTGATGTTCCACATGCCGTTGAGGTAGTTGCATCCGTTGAAAACGATGACTTTTAGCACGGCGATCTGTGATTCGGCAGGTGTCAGTGTGATTTGGGGATGATTCTCGCCGTTGACGGTAACCTTGGTTCCGTTGACTTCAACAATTGACCATACCCCTTCGAGATTGTCGGTATTGATATTCTCCTCGCGTTGCTGGGCGACAGATGCGGATGTGCCGGCGGTCGTTTGGGTGGCAGGAGTTGTGGTTTTGTCCTTATTGCCGCGCAAAATGCTGCAGCCTGATGTGAGAGCCATAATTGCAATAGCTGTTATGAATATGTTGAGTCTCATGTGCTTAAAATAAGTTGAATTAATAAATATGAGTTGTATTTCAAGATTATAACGTTTGGACTCATTTATTGTGCGAACGTTTAATCTAAAATTTCCTGCAAAATTACGGAAAAATGCGCTATGTAGGAAATTTTTTGTTTTTGAACGGCTAATTTATTATGTTATATTGTGTTTGGGGGTAAATCGGTCGAATGAATTTGTTAAATATATGTTAAATAGTGCTTGCGGTCTTGCGGGAATGACGAATACTTACTAACTTTGCATCGCAAAACCAAGGGGCAGAGATGCAGATCCCGCAGGTTGAGCCACTGAATGGCGATTTAGTGTAGAGGCCTAGCACGCCGCCCTCTCACGGCGGAAACTCGGGTTCGAATCCCGGATTCGCTACATGCCTGAAAGCCTGATTCCAAGGGGAGTCGGGCTTTCATTTTGTAAAGACTTCATTTTGTAAAGACTATTGTGCGATTTAACATTTATTTTGCTGTGACTTTGATAGTTTCAGAAAGATAATGTCTAAATTTGTCCATGCTAATCGGCTTGAAACAATATGACGCAGGAAAATCAACTTGACGATACATCACTTGTGGCGCGGCTCAGGGACAAGAAGAGCTGTCGTGCCGCCTTCGGCGACATGATAAAGCTTTACAGCGAACCCCTGTACCGTCAGATACGTCGCATGGTGCAGAGCCATGATGATGCCAATGATCTGCTTCAGAACACCTTTCTCAAGGCATGGCAGAACATTGAGAATTTCCGTGGCGATGCCAAGCTGTCGACCTGGCTTTACAAGATAGCTATCAACGAGAGCATCACATTTCTGGAAAAAGAGCGCAAACGCCTCGGCTTGTCCCTTGACGACGAGGAGTCACATATAGTGCAGCTCATAGAGGCTGATACCGACATTGATGGTGACGAACTGGCTCGTCAGTTGCGTGAGGCTATAGCTTCATTGCCCGAAAAGCAACGTCTGGTATTCAATATGCGTTACTATGATGATATGAAATATGAGCGAATGTCGGAGATCCTCGGCACTTCGGTGGGAGCACTGAAAGCGTCCTATCATCTTGCAGTAAAAAAAATCGAACAATTTTTCTCTGACATGGATTAAACCTTTGCACATACCATCAGTCAAACATATAAATAAAAGTGAACCGACAATGAAAGATATACTCGAAAAAGTGAACCGTAATGACGGCATGACCGTTCCTGACGGGTATTTCGACGATTTTGCGTCGCGTATGGCTGCTTCTCTTCCGGTTATGGACTGGGAAAATGAGGCGGAGGGACAGTCGCGTGTCATGCCTCGAAGCTTCTGGCAGAAGGTGCGTCCATACGTCTATCTTGCGGCTATGTTTATGGGAGTGTGGTGCATGATGAAGATGTTTGACATGATGCGTCCGGATACACAGGGACTTAATATCGACAATAATCCGGTCATAACCGCTGCCGTGGGTAATGACTATTTCTTTAACGATTATGTCGTGATACATGGGGATGTGAGCGAGTATCAGCTTATGGAGGATCTTTATGAGACCGGTTATGTCCCTGCTTCCTATGAATATAATGGCGGCAATGATTATGCCGACCATGACACGTCACTGACTGATATATAAAAATATAGATCGGCTATGAAAAAATATATACTGATTGTTATCGCATTTCTTCTGTTGCCTCTGGCATTGCTTGCGCAGAAGCCGTCGCAGCGTGAACGTGAATCGTGGATGAAGGAGATGCAGCAGGTAAAGAATGAATACATATCCCATATGCTTGAACTGAGTGAAGAGCAGAAGGCTAAATTCATACCTGTGTATAACCGTATGGAAGAAGAGGTGAGGGTGGCAGCCGATCAGGCGATGAGGCTTGAGCGTCAGGTGAGGAAGAAAGGAGACAAGGCCACCGATCTTGAACGTGAGAAGGCCGCCGAAGCCCAGTTTGAGCTCAAAGGCAAGGAAGGTGCCATAGAGATGAAGTATTTCAAGAATTTTAAAAGCATATTGACATCCAAACAGTTGATACAGCTAAAGAAGGCAGAGCGAGATTTTTCACGGGAACTGATGAAAAGACATCATGAACGGCAAAAGAACCGCAAGGGCCGGAAATAGAATCCATACAAACTTAAAATAAGAAGTATAATAAAAAGTAACGACAAAAGATGATTGATGATCCGAAAATCTTTTGTCGTCTTTTTTTCATTATATAATCAAAGGTTTCCGATAAATATAGTCATCTTATGCAAAAACATATCTGTACGATCATAGCAACAGTTTTGCTTCTGTTCTCTCAGTCCTCCATGGGTCAATCAGCCTCACGTGGTGTAAAGACTCCGGATTTCGCGTATCCCAAGACTGTTATAAAGCAATCGGACAAGGCATTGAGCTCCGCTATGCGTAACGGAGATGACAAGACGATAGTGAGGTCTCTGCTTGATTATGCCCTGGCGGGAAGTGCGATAGGCAATGAGAATATTCCTAAAGGGATAGCAAAGATTGACTCCGTGACGGGTGTAAGCAATGATCCTGTGCTCAGAGGGATGCTCTCAATGCTTGAGGCGTACATTTATAACAGTGTGTATGCCATGAATCGCTGGGTCTATGATCAAAGGAACTCCCCTCTTGAGCCTGTCCCTGCCGACTATGACGAATGGAGCGGAGAGCAGTTCCGGCACAGGATAGAGTCACTGCTTGATGTGGCTATCGCTGACAGCACTGCTTTGCGTGCTGTCCCTTTGCGTGATTATAAGGGTGTCATAACTCAGGACAGGCAGACTGAGGTATATTATCCAACGCTATATGATTTTGTGGCGTCGCAGGCTCTGACTATACTTGAAGGATGGGGTAATGACGGACATTGTTTCCCGTTGTGGATGGCCCGTTCTTCGGCTGATTCGGCGGAGAGATTCAGTGTACCCTCACTCAAGCGTGATCCGAGAGGTGAGAAGATACTTGCCATATATTCATCATTGCTTTCCGGTGTGAAGCGCGGTTCGGCGACCGATGTTAACACAAGGCTTGCAAGATTGATGTTCCTGAGGTCAAATGTTGCCGAGGGGAGTGATATACGGTACAGTAGCATAAATCCGTACAACAGTCTCAGCCGCTCGCTGTATATGGAGCTGTATGAATCCTATCTGAATGACGAGGGGAAGCCGTCAACCGAGTATGCCGGCGACATATTGCTTGAGATCCCGTCCTATGGAGAGGAGGACAACAACAAGGGACTTTATGACACAATGACGGCGTTTATGAATTCTTGGCCCGGATACTGGCGCAGGGATTGCATCAAGCGCAGCCTGAATGATATGTCAAGAAAGAGGGTGAATCTTAATACGCCACAGGTCATAGCTCCCGGACGTGAATTTGATATCAGTGTCAGCCTTAATAATGTGGAGAGGATGACTGTGGATATTTATGATGTATCCTCGGCCCCTGCATGGCGAGATGACTATGAGCTGAAATCAGTCGGCTCTTCTGCCAGAAAGATTGCTTCGCTTCCGGTGAGTGTGAACGGTGAAAGAGTGCCGTTCCGTGTGGACAGGAAGATCAGATATTCGTTTCCGAAGAGCGGAAATTATATTGTTGTGCCGGTGGTCAACGGGGTGGCCCCTAAGCGTGAAAACTATCAGAAAATACATGTGACAACTGTCGCACTCGGCTCGTCGACATTTCTTGACCGCACTGTGTGGGCTGTGGATGCCAATGACGGATCTCCATTGGAGGATGTCGTTGTCAGTGTCAACAAGTACCGTTACCGTGATAATGATGTATCAAAGAGACTTGGCGTTACCGGGGCTGACGGCTCATTGTCAGTAAACGGGGTGTCAGGGGCTCTGACCGCTACAAAGGGTGATGACGGATATGCCCTTCCGCTTTCTATATATGATAATAACTATACGCGTCCCGACAAGTGGATTATGGCGGTGCGCGGTTATCCGTCGTTGCCTCTGTATCATCAGGGTGACACAGTAGAGTGGACTGCCATATGTTATGAATTTAAAGGGGGTCTTAACCGCCCGTGTCCAGGCAAGAGGGTCCAGGCTGTGATGTATGATGCCAACTCAATGGCAGTGGACACACTGATGTGTGAGACTGACCGTTTCGGACGCGCATGCGGTAAGTTTACTTTGCCTGCGTCAGGACTGACCGGATGGTATCATATTTCGATTGACAAGAACCGGAATGCGGTGCGTTTTCAGGTCTCGGACTATAAGCTGCCGACATTTCACGTGCTTGAACCGGAGGTGGAGCGTGGAGTCCCGGCTCAGGGGGATGTCACGCTTCGCGGAAAGGTGCAGACCTACTCCGGATTTCCTGTCGCTGATGCCGAGGTGACTGTAGCATTGAGTGTGACCAGCCGTCCGCGATGGTGGTATCCGTCAAGGGTATATGATGTGTATTCCACAAAGGTCAGGACAGATGGCAAGGGTGAATATGAGGTGGTGTTTACGGATGATATTTTCGTGACGTCACCATTGGAGAACGGGTATTATACGGCTTCGGTCACTGCGTTGTCATCTACGGGTGAATCCCAGACGGGGAGTGTGTCATTCTCTCGGGGTGAGCGTTACATAATAAAGGCTGTGTCGCCGGCCAATTTTGATATATCCGGCTCGGTTGAACTTCCTGTAGAGGCCAATCTCGTGAACTACGAAGATTCGACGATACATGAGGCTGTGAATGTAAGGCTTGTGAGAAATGATTCCACGGTGGCTGTGTCCTCGATGATACAGGGTAAAGGAATGCTTGCCGTCGGCGGCTGCGAGCAAGGCCGATACAATTTGGTGTTCACTCATGAGGATGCCGATTCGGTGGTCAGGGAGTTGGTGCTCTATGACAGGGCATCGGCCGAATCTCCGTGCCCGGATAATCTTATATGGGCTCCGGAGTGGGATGTCATGGTAAGTGGTGTTGAAAATCCGTCGTGGCTATATGCAGTGAATTGCGATACGCACATGCTTGTGACGTTATGGACTCCGGACGGTGTGATATCGCAGCATTGGGAGAAGGCCCGCAAGGGTTTCAATAACCTCACGGTGTCACTTCCTGCCGGCGTGGATGAGGCTACTCTTTCAGTGATGGCTACCGGTAACTACCGTCAGGAGAGCGGGCGCGTGATTGTGAGGCGTGCCGACAGTATGAAGGGGCTCAGGATTGTGGCAGAGACTTTCCGCGACCGTACGGTGCCCGGTGAAGAGGAGTCATGGACGTTCCGGGTGGTTGACCTCAAAGGCAACGGCCGTGAGGCGGCTGTGATAGCAGATATGTACAATACCGCTCTTGATGCCCTTGCATCCACTGACTGGAGTTTCAGTGCCATGACCGCCGGTCAGAGGTCGTTCGGCTGGAATCTTTCGACACTGAATGGGACCAATGGTTTCTATTATAATGTTCCTATGGCACAGGCGCGCCTGAGGTGCCCTGATCTTGTGGAGCCTGATTTCAACACATATGGAAGGTCGTTCAGGAATGTCCGTATTCGTGGAATACGTCCGCTGATGTCGGCACGGATGTCGACAGGGAGTGTCAACGGTATCGAGACGATGTATGATGAAGAAATCATTGTCGAGGAAAAAGCGGCCCTCGCAGAGTCGGCCCCTATTGCAAACGATATGATGAAGACGGCTGATGCCGGTATGGGCTCTGATTATGACTCGGTTGATAATGTCATCGAACACAAGGATGCAGTCAATGTGACCGAGAAGGAGCAGTTCTCCTACAGAGAATCCAATGTGCCTCTCGCATTCTTCAGGCCTTCGCTTGTCACTGACAGGGAGGGAAAGCTCGTGTTGAAATTCACTGTGCCGAATGCCAATACCACATGGGGTTTCCGTGCTGTGGCGTTCACAGATTCTCTATTGTCGGCAAAATTCTCAAGCAATGTCGTTGCGTCGAAGAAGATTATGGTTCAGCCCAATCTTCCGAGATTCCTCCGTACGGGGGACCGTGCAGTGGTCAAGGCGTCGGTCATGAATGCGACATCTGATGTGCAGCGAGTTGAGACCGTGGTGGAATTGTATGATCCATCGGATGGCAAGGTGCTGTATAGCATGAATCGTCCTGACACCATAGCACCCGACGGACATAAGGTGGTTGATGTGGAAATATCAGTGCCGTCGGATATGCCGCTTCTGGGGTATCGGATTAAATCGTCGACAGAGACTTTTGCTGACGGTGAACAGGCTCTGATACCTGTGCTGCCGTCTGTAACTCCTGTGATAGAGACCTATCCGTTCTATATGGCTCCTGATCAGAGGGATTTCTCAATGAAGCTTCCGGAAATGCCTTCCGACAGCCGTGTCACGCTGCAGTTCTGTGAGAATCCCGTATGGTATGTTGTCACGGCACTTCCGGGATTGCTGAACAAGGATGCGACATCGGCACCTGAGGCGGCGCGCAGCATATTCTCGGCGGCTGTGGCCTCGGGGTTGTTGCGCGACAATCCTGTGATAGCGGCTGCGTTGAAGGAATGGAACGAGGGGGATAAGTCCTCGGAGATGCTTACATCGATGCTTGAGCGCAATGAGGATCTTAAGATAATGCTGCTCAATGCGACTCCATGGATGCTCGATGCGCGCAACGACACGGAGCGTATGGCCCGCCTGGCTCTTCTTTTCGATAAAAATACGGTAGACAGGACTCTTGACGCTAACATATCGTTGCTGAAGAAACTCGCACATAAGAACGGCGGATGGAGCTGGTGTGAACAGTACCGCGAACCGTCCATGTGGGCTACCCGTGAGGTGCTGTGGATGATGGGCCGTCTTGTGGCTCTCGGGTTCATGCCTGATGACGGCGGCCTGAGAAAGATGATCGCCGCGGCATTGGACTGGGACACGTCAGAGACTCTGAGGGATTACCGTAAGTATCCCGACGGTGACTATACGCGATATATGCATCTTCATGACATGTTTGCACGTATGGGCGTAGGTGAGCCTGACGTGCGTATCGCCAACGCAACAACGCAGCGCATACTCTCGACCTGGAGGAGAGAATCCTTGGCCGGAAAAGCCGTGGCTGCCCAGGTGCTTTACAAAAATAATTATAAGTCGGTAGCGAGGGAGCTGCTTGCGTCAATACGGCAGTTTGGCGAAAAATCTCCGGAAAAGGGTATGTGGTTCCCGTCGCTCGACGACAATGCATGGTATGGATCAATGGGCAAGCTCGGAATCACTTCGCTTGTGCTTGAGACATTCGCCATGATAGAGCCCGGATGTGTCGATATCGATGATCTGCGTCAATGGCTTATACTCCAGAAGGGATCTCAGGACTGGGGCTCATCTGCCGCCGCTTCTGAGGTTGTGGCTGCGATATTGTCAACTTCAGGCAAGTGGATCACGCCGGCCGAGGGGTCGAAAGTGAGGGTCGGGGGGTTGGAGATGACTCCCGACAGAGTGGAACGTATGACCGGCGAGTATAAGATCAGTCTCAATGCTTCTGAATCGTCGGGCAAGCGGCTTTCAGTGAAAAAGAGCGGTGACACGCCTTCGTGGGGTGCCGTGTTCTGTCAGTATGTCGATAATATGACATCGGTAAAGGCTCAGGGTTGCCCCGAGCTTAATATCACCAAGGAACTGTTGGTCAACACTGACCCGGGTGAAGGCACTTTAGGCCGACAGGCGGTCGTCAAGACCGATTCATTGGCTGTAGGGGATCGTGTCACTGTGAGACTGGTGTTGAAAGTTGATAAGGATATGGATTATGTTGCCATCATAGATGACCGTCCGGCATGCTTTGAACCTGTGGAACAGCTTCCGTCGCCCATGTATTCCGAGGGGATTTGCTTCTATCGGGAGAATCGTGACGCCTCGACCCGGATCTTCATCGATCATCTGCCCAAGGGTACTTATATTCTTACATATGACATGTGGGTCAACAATGCCGGCGTGTTCACTTCAGGCATAGCTACGGCCCAGAGCGAATATGCTCCGCAGTATTCGGCTCATTCTGCGGGCAACAGAGTTTGTGTCAAGTGAAGTGATATAATAAATCAGGCGATTGACTTAAGTCAATCGCCTGATTTACAGTGGAGCGGTAGACGAGGCTCGAACTCGCGACCCTCAGCTTGGGAAGCTGATGCTCTACCAACTGAGCTACTACCGCGTATGCTCCGTTTTTGATGATGCAAATTTAGTGATTAATTTTGACGTTGCAAAATTAATATAGCATTTTTTGTTTTATAAGACTGGTGCAGACAGCCCCAGAGCCGGCATATTGCCAGCCATCGCCAGTCATTGAACGTATGCCGGCCAATTATGAGCACAATTTGCGTGGGTGCGGAGTATGGAGCCGGGCCGATATGGACCGGATGTGGTTCAGCGGTCTCCGTGTCGGTTCAGAAGGTCTATGGCTTCTGATGCCTGTGAGTCGTTGACCATTAGCCTGGCTCCTCCTATGGTCAAGGGCATTGGCAGCACTGACAGGATGGTGCCGTTGTCCACTATGGCTGGTATGCTATGGCTTTCGAGCATCCCTTTCGCGATGCTTGCCTCTACCTGGTTGTCGAATTCTGCTACACAGGTCATATCGGTATCTTTATATGGGGGTTATTTCTCACGCATGAATATGTTGATCGGAGTACCGTGGAAGTCCCAGTTTTCGCGTATCTTGTTTTCCAGATATCTCCTGTATGGTTCCTTTACCCATTGCGGGAGGTTGCAGAAGAATATGAAGGTGGGGATCTGGGCTCCTTTCAGCATTGTCACATACTTGATGCGTACGAATTTGCCTTTGTTGGCAGGTGGCGGATATGCCGAAATGGCTTCGAGCATCACTGTGTTGAGCTGTGATGTGGGGATGATGCGCTGGCGGTTCTTGCATACTTCGAGCGCGGTCTCGAGCACCTTGAATATCCTTTGCTTTGTGATGGCGGATGCGAATATTATCGGGAAGTCGGTAAACGGAGCGAAGCGTGCGCGGATTGCTTCCTCGTAGTGCCTGATCGCTTCCTTGCTTTTGTCCTCCACGAGGTCCCATTTGTTGACCACCACTACGAGGCCTTTTTTGTTGCGCTGGATCAGTGAGAATATCGACACGTCCTGAGCCTCGATGCCTCGGGTGGCGTCGATCATGAGGAGGCACACGTCGGATGCTTCGATTGCGCGTATGGAGCGTATGACGGAATAGTATTCGATGTCCTCGTTTACCTTGTTTTTCTTTCTGATGCCTGCTGTGTCGACGAGATAGAAGTCGAATCCGAACTTGTTGTATTTGGTGTATATGGAGTCGCGTGTGGTCCCGGCGATGTCGGTGACGATGTGTCGCTCCTGCTCCATGAATGAGTTGACGAGCGATGATTTTCCGGCGTTGGGGCGTCCTACGATGCATATCTTGGGTATGTCGTCAAGGGTGTCGGATCCGTCATCGGTTTTCTCAGGCATTTTTGCCACTACTTCGTCAAGGAGGTCGCCTGTGCCGTATCCGCTGACTGCCGATACGCCGTAGGGGTCTCCGAGGCCGAGCGAGTAGAATTCAGAGATGTTGTAGATGGAGTCTCCGGCGTCCACTTTGTTGGCCACGAGTATCACCGGCTTGGATGAGCGGCGCAGGATTTCGGCCACCTGGTCGTCAAGATCGGTGACACCGTTGGTGGCATCCACTACGAAGAGGATTTCGTCGGCCTGTTCGATGGCCACGTTGACCTGCTTGTTGATCTCGCTCTCGAAGATGTCCTCGCTGCCTATCACCCATCCGCCGGTGTCGACGATTGAGAATTCCTTGCCTGTCCATTCCACCTTGCCGTACTGGCGGTCACGTGTGGTGCCGGCTTCGTTGTTGGTTATGGCTGTGCGTGTCTGTGTGAGGCGGTTGAAGAGTGTCGATTTGCCGACATTCGGGCGGCCTACTATAGCGATTAACTGTGACATGTTTCGGGTTGATTATAATTGCCTATAGCGAAAAAACAAGCGATAATGCGTGAGTGTTCAATGCGTTTCGCGCTGCAAAGATACGAAATTTTCCGTGAATAATTAAGACCATAGCCCGAAGAGTTGACATGTTTTGCCGTGCTTCGGGCTATGGTCCTGTGTATTACCTGTATTTTATGGCTATTCCTTTTCGATAGGGTTGTCGATCAGGCATGCGTCGATGCCTGTCGACGGGCGGTACTTGAGGGGGTATGAGCCTTTCTGCTTGTCGTATATGCCTGCTGTCTGCATGTAGTTGCTCTGGTCGCATGTGGCGGATATGCGCAGCACCTTTGGGAAGCGTTCAAGGGGTATGTCGGTGAATCGGTCGGGGTATTTTATGAACAGGGTGTCCCCTTCGATGTGGTTGACGAGTCCGTTGAACATCCATCTCACTTCGTTGTCCTTGTCGGTGACTTCGAGCACAACACCCGGGAGGCCGTTGAAGTCACGCGGAGCACCGACGTGGGGCAGGTCGTTTGTGAACCATGCGGTCCATTCGCGGCCGCCTTTTGTGATTGTGGCTTTGCGGCATTTGTACTCTCCGATGGTCTTTTCCTCGTCGGTTATGTTCCATTTGTTGTCGCAGGTGAAGTCCTTGAGCTTGAATTCCTCCGATATGATGCGGTAGGTGTTGACCTTGCGTCCTGACGAGGGGTAGAAGAAGTAGTAGTCGGGTGTGAGGTGGTAGGCGAGGCTTGTGTCTCCTCCCTGGCCGTTGGGGTTTTTGAGTATCCAGCGGGTCTCACCTATGCCTTCGTAGCTTTGGTCGAGAGTCACTTTCGGGGTTATGAGCACTACGCGGTCCTCTTCGAAAGTGAGGTCCTGTTCTTTGTTGAAGAGGTATTTCATGCGGTATCTTACGCCATATTCGGCGGTGTCGGCGTTGGCGTAGTAGGCATTGGCCTCTTCTTTCATCTTGGCCTGCATCTCTTTGGCTTTGGCCTCACGATCCTCCTGCCCCTGGCGGTTGCGTCCGCCGTGGTTCTGTGCTGATGCCGAGAATCCGAGCGCGAGCAGCAGTATGGTGGTGAATATTGTCTTTTTCATTATGTTTAGTCGGAAAAACGTTCGCGGATCAGGAATGCGGGTACAGTCTGCTTGTAGGCCATCTGGAAGTTGCGGAACTGCTGGGGGTTGGCATACAGGGAGAAGGTGGAGCTTACGAGGGCCACGATGTTGCCGTATTCGTCATATATCGGGCCTCCGCTCGCGCCTACGCCATAGTCGGATGTAATCTCCATGATGTATTTGGTGTGTCCGTTGCGTTTGTCGGTGGTGCGGGTGCAGTTGCTCACCATTCCGTCGGTGAAGTGGAAGTAGGCTCCGCTCGGATTGGAGAGGCAGTACACTTTGGTTCCCTGGCGTGCTGCGGTGTTGAGGGGGGCCGGCGTGAGTTTTCCTCCGCGGGTGTCGACCTTGATCAGTGCGAAATCGTTGAGCGCGTCGATGGCTATCACTGACTGCATGGGATAGGCGTTGCCGTCGCAGTCCATCACGAATCGGGTTATGTCGCCCGGTTTCCTGTAGTCGAAGGCTCCGCGCAGCACTATGTCGCTTATCACGTGGAAGTTGGTGGCGCATATGCCGTCGGGGGTGAGTGCTACGGCTGAAGCGTTGGAGTAGGCCGAGTCGTTGTTGATGAAGTCGACATGCTCCATCTTTCCGAACACGAGTGTGCTCTTGCGGCAGAGGTTGTAAAGCTCTTCGGCCGAAAGTTTCTTTTTGCGCAGTGGCGCGAGTTGCTTTGCGTCGGCGATTTTACCGTCTTTCAGGTCATCGAGCACATGGTTCTGCATGGAGTCGGTGGTGCTGTAGGGGTGTTCGCTCATGTATTCGCGCAGCTGTTCTGTGACGTGCCCTATCTTGGCGGGGTAGTCGGTGTAGTAATCCGGGACAGGTTGTGACGCGAAAGCCGAAAGGGATATGGCCATTGCGGCACATGCCGACACTGCGACGCGTGGGAGTGATAATGTAATCTTCATTTGCATAAGCCTGGTTGTCAATACGGAAGAACAGGAGAGCCGGGCGTGACGGATGGCAACCGTGGTGATGGTGGCTCATCCTTACGTCAGTGTTCTCTCCTGTTCTCCTGTCCTTATGAGGGAATATTATTTTTCAATTGATCCGAGGGTGCGTCCTGCCATCTGGATGCATATCGGGCTCATATTGGAGATGCGGGCGCGTATGAACCGGGAGATTTTGGAGGCTGTCTCGGGGTTCTGTATCTCGAACAGCCGTGGGAGGTTCATGACGAGGAGTTCCTGATAGTGACGGTTGTAGGTGTCGTATTTGTTTTCGCAGAATGCGAGGAAGTCGGCGTCGTTCATCTTGACTCTCTGCTCTATGAATTCAAATGCGGGGGTGTATTTTCCGTCGGCATTCAGTCCGAGGTCGTTGATCTCTTTCTTGAAACTGTTGTATGTGTCCTCCTTGAAGAGTCCTTCTTTGATCTTGTAGCCTGAGAAATAGGTGTTGAGCTCGCTGTTGTAGAGCTGTGAGATGCGGTTGTTGATGGCAGCTGCGGTCTCTTTGCTGAAATCGTTTCGGTGGGCCACCATGAAGCGGGTGCGGTCGTTGTCGAAATCAACGGTGAATGTGTTGAATAGGAATGCGTTCTCGTCCTTCACGCGGTCGGCGTCCGAAAGGGAGTTGTAGTAATCGTCGATGACCTTGAATCCGCCTTTCTCGTCGCGGGCTTCCATGAGCTGCATTGCATAGGAGCTCACGAGTTTGGGAGTGCGTTCGCCGGCTTCATATCTTGCCTTGATGCGTTCGGGCTTCATCTCGGGGTCGAGGCTTGCGTCAAGCTTGCTTATGAACATGTCGCCCTCCATAGAACCTGAGAAACGGGCCTCCTCCTTGCCTTCGGCGTTGAGGATTATGTAGGTGGGGTAGGCCTTGACCTGATATTTTTTTGCGAGTTCCAGGCCTTCCTTTTCAGCGTCCATCTTCAGGGGTATGAACTTGGCGTTCATGAAGTCGCCCACGTTTTTCTGCGGGAACACTTGAGTTGACATCTTCTTGCAGGGACCGCACCATGTGGTGTAGAAGTCAATGAAGACGAGTTTCTTTTCCTGCTTGGCTGCTGTGAGGGCTTCGTCAAATGAGATGTGACGGAATTCGGTCTGAGCTGATGTTGACAGCACAGCTGCTCCCATGAGCATAGCTGCTAATAGTTTTTTCATAAGTGATATTGATGGTAAATTATGTGATGATCGGGTATTATTTTTGTCATTAAGGCGATTCAAAATTAGCAAATATTCATCGAACTGCAAATTATTGACAGGAAAAATGCTCCCGTCTTTTATTATGACTCGGATATCTGCCGAAAGTTTAATCGCAGAGAGGGAAAAACAGCCCGGAATCCCGATAAAATTCGGATTTCCGGGCTGAGATTTATTTTTTAACGTGATGGCAACATAAATTAATTACCAACTGTTCTGTCCTTTCCATAGCACAGATTTTACTTCGAGATTGACTTCCCAGTTATTGTTGGGCAGATCGATGAATTCGATCTTGTTGGGGTCCACTGATGTCACCATCTTGTAGAGATGTCCTTTTGTTCCGTCGAATGTTGCCACCCAGAACCATTTGTTATTGTATCTATCGGAGCTTGCTTCTGCTTGCAGATAGGTGATTTTGCCGTCAAACTGTTTGCTTGCCAGTTTATTGTTGACATAATCGTAGGCGTAAAGGGTGTTTCCTACTGAATAATACAACAATGTGTATGCACTTGCAAAATAGTAATGCTCAGCATTCAGGAAGTCGGTCATGACT
This sequence comes from uncultured Duncaniella sp., assembly GCA_910588795.1. GTDB lineage: Bacteria > Bacteroidota > Bacteroidia > Bacteroidales > Muribaculaceae > Duncaniella. Next base: position 36,060 of record CAJURI010000002.1, read on the forward strand.
GAAAGATCAAGGTTGTATGTTTTACCTGTGCCGCTTTTTATTGTACATGTTCCACCAGACATGGAAAATTCCGGAACGAAACGGTAAATTAAGTATTTCACATCTTCTCCAGGCTTGGATTCCTTCATGATAGCATTGCAGTTGGTGTTGCCTGTCGTGAAATCATTCTCTCCGTAAACAATAGTCCTGTAATAGGGCTTACAGTTCATCCATACACCGTGGCTCGGACTGTTCTGGAATGCTTTCATATAAGTCATCTGATACGGACCGGCAAGATAAGAGAAGCATTCATTGTCAAGATCGTAAAGAATTACAGGAGAAGCCGATGATCCGGAATAGCCAACTTGTCCTTTACGCTGATTATAGAATATATAAGGATAGAATCTGAAAAAATCTTCAGATGTCTGGCTGTATCTGTTGAATGGTTCTGACATGTATTCACTAGCCGAAGGTCGGCATCCGAATGCGTAATCTTCTGTCAGATAGATTCGTGGATACAGATAGCTATACATAGCGTTTACACCTTGTCGCATAGCGACGTCGATTAGTTTGATAGGCCTTTTATGAGGTATGAGCGGCTCTATCATTTTAAGATCATTAAATTCGGCTATAGGTTCAAATGTATCCGTAAATGAAAACTTGTGGGTTGTTTCTTCAGTCGAGATGAAAAATTGGGTCATACGGGAGTAATATCCGGTATAAGACATCGATTTGGCATTTTTAAGCTGAAGTTTGGAGTTGTCAAATACATCCTGAACGTAGACAGTATCCCTTCCTGGCACCATGGTGAGCATATCAAGCCCCACTAGATTGCCTGTATTCGGACGGTTGCCTAATATCAGGAATCCTCTTGTGTATGGTGATGAGATATTTAGTGTGGTACTGTAGGCCCTGTTATAGCCGGTGTCCTTGTCCTTTACTCCGAGATAGAGTGTATATGAGCCGGGTTGGATATCAGCTTTCCAGTGAAGATCCTTCTCGCGGCTTATAGTGTCATGAGTGTGATTACTGTAACAGCGATACCATGCGAACTCATAGTTGGACATGTCTTCACCTTTTACAGAACCCTCAATTTCAGGGGCGATTTCTATGACATCGGAATAGGCAAGAGCATTGTAACGTTCGTCTATCCCATTTACCGATACCTCATTAACCGGGGTATAGGTGTAATTTCCCTCATCCTCCACACATGCCGAGAGGAAGCAGAGGAGGGTGGAAAGTATTATTGCTATATTGGTCTTCATATTACTATCAATTTATTGGTGATTTTGCTTATTGGACCATTTGTTCCGGACGGGTATCTTCTGACCAAAGGCCTGACAATAATGTGTGCTTACACCACATCATGGTACCGTCAGGATCTGTTACCCAGTATTCCGGCCCTTTGTTATATTGTTCCAAAAGGTATTTGGCGAGGTAATTGAGCCCTACATTATAACGGGATGCCCACATAGCTTCGCTGGTCCAGTCTGCTACATTCCATCCGAGCATTTCGCCGGTGTAGTCCAGGAGAAGTCGATATTTCTTCTCAGACCATATGCCCATATTGTTGTCATTCCATCTTTGCGGTCTTACGAGGAAGTTATTAACGAATATATTGTGGATCGCCGGGTCGAAATTCCCGCCGTATTCGGTGTAAAAGTTTGAACCGGAGTGTATTACCGGCATTCTTCCCATTCCTGTGCTGTCAAATGGCAGAGTAAAGTGCTCTCCCGGAATGAGGCGGAGCTGTATCTGCAGGTTCTCTTCATCCATACGTGGCGACTTGTGTATCACAATCTTGACTTTTGTGCGCACCTCTCCTGCCGGTATCATGGCTTCAGGATCAAGCAATTCAAATTCTGTCCCATCTATGGCGGTGGTACTGTCGGTCACAACTTCAACCTTGAAAGGGCGGTCATAGTCCTTGGTCGCTCCAGAAGTCTGGATTGTGAGACTCAGAATCGAGTCAGTGACGATCATTTCACCGAACGGGATTTTAGATGACGGCTGCAGACAGTTTCTCATGGATCCTCCGAGGTCGAGATAGTCATCCTGGAAATGTGCTACACCCCATTGTTGGGCGAAGTATATTGATTCCTGGCCGCTGTAGAAATCTATTTCCTCTTTTGAACAACTCGTCCACAGAAGAGTCACGGCCATCAAGCAGTATATTAGTTTTTTCATTTTGTGTCGGGTTTAGCGTTATTTGTTGTTTACGGTACCTCGCTTGTTTATCTCTGATTCCGGCAATGGCCATACATAGTTGGCAAGCGACATGTTGTAGTTGAATTTGCCTTCACGGTCGTTGAGCAACAGTTCCTGGCGACGCTTGTAGAAGAAGAATAGTTGTCCTTCACAGATCATTTCTCTTGCAAATTCAAGAGTTATGGTTCTGTTAAAGTTCCCGTCATCCTCAAGGTCGGGACACAAGCGGTTTACCCTTATCTCGTTAAGCAGTCTGTAGGATTCTGCAGCATCAGTAGTGGCCTCTGCCGCTATAAGATACATTTCGCTTAGGCGGATCATAGGAATCATATACCGGTAGGTGGCAGGTCCGTCTAATGTGACTTGGCTATCAAAGTCGGCATATTTTGTGGTGTAAAGGGTTGATCTTGGTTCTCTGCCTTCTTCTTCCGCCTTGTCTATTTCGTCTTGGGTCGGTTCAACTAGTTTCCATTGAAGGCGCCGGTAGTCGTTTTCGTTGTCATAGAAGGTGGCTACCTTTGAATCGGACATAGTCTCTCCATAGAATGTGAGTCGAGCGTTCATCTGCAGAGATTGCGAAAAAGCGTTGGCATATATATCCTTGTTTTTATTGCTGTTATACATTGCGAACATTATCTCTGGAGAGAAAATCAAGTTGGGTCTGCCGGTGGCTTCAACTTCATCCTTGGTTACCCAGGGGAAAACTTCAAGTTCTTCCGTGTTGGCTTTCTTGATGACCTCATTCATTGCTACTCTATAAGCGTTGGGCTTGTCGCCGATCCACATGTAAGCTCGAGCCAAAAGACCCTGCACAGCATAATAGTTGAGTCGTAGATGACGGAATGCCATGTCGTAGCTGGCAACGCCGTTGTCCTCTGTGACCATGTCCTTGGTTCCCTCGGTGATTATAGGATCATAGTCCTTGAGCAGTGTTGCTGCTTCATTCAGGTCGCGAAAGATTTTTTCCATGACCTGACGGTGTGTCAGTATGGGAAGTATTTCGCGTTTGGTGTTGTCCTGATAAGGTATTGCTTCGGCATCAGGATTCAGCGCGTATATTGATCCATGGCGACGCACCAAGTCGAAATGCAGCATGGCTCTCAGTGCCAGAGCCTCTCCTCGCAGTATGTTGAACTGCTTTTGATTCAGAGGCGTGTCACCAATGTCCTGAAGATGGTCGAGAATTGTGTTGTTGGTCGCAATGATGCTATAGGCCTGATTCCATAAAGAGGAATTCTTTGATTCGAATCCGCTGTCTTTATAATTGAATGCCATGTAGGTCTTATAGCTGTGGGAAGTATTTTCTGTGACATCATAGTACTGGGCCATGACATCAAGTATATTAATGAGATTGCCTTTTGAATAATAATCGTTGAGGCTTAGGTACACACCGTTCAATGCCGATACATATCCCGGGTAGTTGCTGAAGAGCACCGGCTCCATGATTTTGTCCTCCATTTCTACTTCAAGCCAGTCAGAACAAGAAGCAAGAGACAGTGGCATCAGGATTGAGGCGATAGCCTTTATAAATATTTTTTTCATACTGTTTTTTGTTTAGATTAGAAACCTATTCCAAATGACATTGAGCATGAACGCTGGAATGGGTAGCTTAGACCGCGTTCCTCCTTAATATTGGAGATTCGGAATATATCGTTCATATAGAAACGGACATCGAAGGATGTAGCTCCTATATAATTAAGGAATTTTGCTGTAGAGGTGCGATATCCTATATTGATTGATCCGCAGCTGAAAGTATTTTCAGTCTTGATAAATCGGGTGGTGATATGCGATGTAGATGTGTCGTCAATGCGCTTGAATTTTGCGATATCTCCGGGCTTTTGCCAGCGGTCGGTGAGTGCGCGTACGTCCTGATTGTATTTGCGCCCGTCGCTCGATATGTTCTCGACTTTATCCATGAGGGTGTTGAGAGTCACATCTCCTCCCATCTTGAAAGAGAAGGAGGCTCCGAAAGACAGACCTTTGTAGAGGAATGATGTGGAGAAGTTGCCCTGTATGTCGGGATTGGAATCACCGATGAGGACTTCGTCATCGGCAGACCATTCGTAGGTGGGTGTGCCGTTCTTTTTAAGAAGCATCTCGTTGCCTGTGGCCGGGTCAATGCCGAGCGAACGTACGGCATACAATCCGGTAGTGCTTGCTCCGTCATACATACGCAGCAGAGATTTGCTTAAACGGTTGGCATCGTTATACTGTTCAAGAAGGTCGCCTATACCATAGTATTTTGTGGTATAATGGTTCATGTTGCCGCTTATATACCAGCTGAAGTTGTATTTCTTGATAATGTAGTAAGTCGCGCTAAGGCTTATGGAACGGTTGTCAGTTCCACCTACGTTCATAGGAGCTGTAGTGACACCGGTAGATCCGGGAAGATCTATGCGCACAAGTTGAGGATCGGTCTTGCGGATCTGATAGTCGGCGTTAATGGACAGACGGTTGTCAAACATTGTGGTGGTGATACCTACGTTGTAGGTATTGGTTTTCTGCCATTTGAGGCCATTGTTACCCCATTGAGCGATGACGTTAGCGAGTCCGAACGGGTTGGAGTACCCTTCCAGATAATTGTATATTGAAGCTGCTAATTTTGCATCGTAGTTCTGGTTGCCGGGGTTACCGTAGGAAGCTCTGATCTTAAGATAATTGATAGGCCCGGATGTGTTGAACCATTTTTCGCTGTGGACATTCCAGCCTATACCTACTGACCATGTGGGTGTGAATGGGTTGTCGATGCCGAATTGGGAGGCTCCGCTCAAAGTCCAGTTGAAATCGAGCAGATATCTCATGTCGTAGGCATAGTTGGCATTGGCATAATAGCTCACGCTGCGGCTCTTTGTGTCGGAGGACGCAGGTTTTCCTTCCTGATATCCTTGTGAGAAATTCGGATTCCAGAATGTGTCGCTTGTATATCCCTGTGCTCCGAAAGAATAAGAACGGTTGTTCTTCTCCGAGAACTGCATGCCGGCCACAGCATTTATGGTGTGGATACCAAGTGCTACACCATAGGTGGCGTTCAGACGTCCGCTGTAACTGTTTGCGGTAGAATTGCTATTGGTGTAGTAGCCTCGTTTCAGCACATCGAGTTTGGCCTGAGATGTCTCGTTGGGAGAGGTATAGGATTCGTTGGTAGTCTTTTGCAGCTGATATTGCAGGTTGCCTCGCAGACGAAGCTGACGTGTGGCTCGCCATTCAAACTGGAAATTGTCAGTGATGGTGGTTATGTCACCTTTCTTGAAACTGTTTTGCACCATGTCCCATACGGGGTTCCATACATACGTTGTTGCTCCGGCACCCGTCTCGGAAAATACATATTTGGGAGCCTCGCCTGTGGCCTCGTCGTATTTGGAATAGAACGGGTTCATTGCCGAGAACTTGCTGAATGGCACGGTCTCGTTGGTGGAGCTGACGTGGTTAATGGTGGTCTGGTTGGTGAAATTGAAGTTGTCCACACGATATGTGAGGTTAACGTTACCGTTGATCACATCGCGGTTAGAATTTTTCATGACACCTTCATTCTTATTGTATGACAGGCCTGCGCCGTAGCGGAAGGACGGGTCGCCACCCATTATATATACATTGTGTGTCTGGGTGACTGCGGTCCTCAAAGGCTCGTTCATCCAGTATGTATCACGACCTTCGTCAACCAGTTTGAGTTTGTCGAAATATCTGTTGCGCTGTGTCTCTGATATAGGAAGACCGTCAGCACCGATGGCGTCATATTCGCCCGAAAGAACCTCATACTGGAGCTTCTGCCGTGCATTCATAAGATTGTAGTCGCTAAGGTCGGCCCATGCGAACTGCAATGATCCGCTGTAGCTCAGCTGGAGGCGTCCGGCCTCAGGCCTCTTTGTCTCCACTACGATTACACCATTGGCGCCTTTTGATCCGTATATGGCTGTGGCGGAGGCATCCTTAAGTATAGAGATGCTTTCGATGCGGTCCATATTTAGGTCGTTGATCGCCTGAAGAGTGCTCTCGAATCCGTCGAGGATGAAGAGAGGCTGGTTGGGGTCGGTCTCATATTCCTGTGCGAGAGCCTGTGGATTCATCTCGCCGTTGATGGTGAGTGAAGGAAGGGTGTTGGGGTCCGATCCCATAAGAGTGTTCTCAGGCATGATGATAGATGGATCGAGTGCCGACAGACTTTTCAGGACATTGTTGGCACTGATCATTTTGAGATCATCCTTGTTGAATGTGGAGACTGATCCGGTGAAGCTCTCGATGTTGCGGGTGTAGATACCGTTGGCCACGGCCTCTCCGAGGACGGTGGCATCTGTCTCGAGCTGTACGGTCATACGCTTGCCGGCTGTAGCTCTGACTTCCTGGGGCTTCATGCCCACATATGTGAAGCGCAGAACGCACTTCTGTTTGTTATAACGTAGTGAAAATTCACCTTCTACATTGGTGGTCGCGAGAAGACCTTTCTGTCCGGGAACCGTTATTGATACACCGGGGAGCGGTTCTCCCTCGTCGTCAATCACTGTGCCACGGTACACACTGATTTTCGTGTCCGCAGTTCCTGCTGGCGTAACTGTCTGAGCGTCAAGAGGTTTTATCCCCCCCATTAGTAGACAGAGGACAGCTAAGGGTGCTGTTAATCGCATTCCGATTTTCCTCATGCTTGTGATTTTTTGGATTGATTTATAATGTGATAAAATAAGATTGGCTAAACTTGATTTGTTGTCGAGTCTATTGTTTTTATCATATTTGACACTGTGCTTTTTATGTGTATTGCAATTATGTTTTGCAAATTAATGGATAAAAAATGTAAAAAACAAGAAAATGATGCAAAAAATTATGCCGGCGTGTTTTTTTAGGATATAAATCTGTTAAAACTGTCTTTAATGGAAAGAAAAATATCGGTTTTTAATGAAAAGTGTCACTTTGACACTTATTCTGCGAGGGGGAACTGATGTCGTCAGTCTCGAATATTCTATGTATCTTTGTATTCAAAATATGAAAAACGATGAATAGTCCACTTGAAAATCTGTCTATATATAATGTGGTGTTGGGCAGCGGCTCGCCGCGCCGGCGTGAATTGCTCGGGTTACTTGACATAGAATTCACGGTCGACACCGGGCATGCCATAGATGAGACGGTGCCTTGCGGAATGTCTCCGGAACGGGTGCCGGAATATCTGTCGCGCCTCAAGGCCGAGGCGTTCTCGCTTGAGCCGGGGGACAGCCGTCTTGTGATAACGGCCGATACGGTGGTGATTCTTGACGGGGAGGTGCTCGGGAAGCCTCATGACGAGGCTGCGGCCGCCGGGATGCTCCGCATGCTGTCGGGCCGTGTGCAGACTGTGGTTACCGGTGTCACGGTGAGCACCGCGTCACGGAGGGAATCGTTCAGCGCGGTCTCCACGGTGGAGTTTGCCCCTCTCAGCGATGAGGAGATATTATATTATGTGGGCCGTTACCGTCCGCTTGACAAGGCCGGTGCCTATGGCATACAGGAATGGATAGGAGCGGCCGCCATAAAGGGTATATCGGGGAGCTTCTACAATGTCATGGGGCTGCCCGTGCACAGGCTGTATGAGATTTTAAAGCTTTTTTGACAATTTTTTAGTGACGCTTTAACTTTTCTGGCACGGTTTTTGTTATATTTCAAAGATATTTTTTGAATAGATGGAAACAGTATACACACCAAAATTCAAGGAGACAGTCAACAGCACACCTGTCCTTGCCGCCCGTCATAACAGCCGTTATGTGATGCCGGAGCATCTGTTGCTGGCTCTTATATCGGATCCCGCTTCCGACGCTTCCAGGCTTGTGGAGCGCGCATCGCGCGGGAGCACATCCAAGCAGCTTCACGAGACTCTTGACAGGGATCTCTTCAATGCCGCCGCCGAAAGCGGCTATTCGGGGGCGGTCTCGGTGCAGGATGTGTCGGTGAGCGATCTCACCGGGCGCATCATAAAGCTCAGTGTGCTTGAGGCCCGAATGCTTAAGAGCAATGTGGTGGACACCGTGCACCTGCTTCTTGCGATATTCCACAATTCCGACGCGCAGAACTCGGCGTTCATGGAGCCGTTCCGCCGCGCGGGCGTCACTTACGAGTCGCTCTACCGGTTGCTCGCCATGGATACTGACCAGCCTCTGAGCATACAGCGCGAGGGGGATGACGAGGATGAGGAGGAGGATGATGACACCGCGCCGTCGGCCGGAGCACCGTCGGGCCGTCCGAGCCAGCCGTCGGGCCGCACTCAGCAGAGTGGCGGCGGCCGCGGGAATTCGGACACTCCCATGCTTGACAAGTATGGCTACGACATGACCCAGGCTGCGGAGGAAAACCGCCTTGACCCGGTGGTGGGGAGAGATGTGGAGATAGAGCGTCTCGCACAGATCCTGAGCCGCCGCAAGAAGAACAATCCGGTGCTCATAGGTGAGCCGGGCGTGGGAAAGTCGGCGATAGTGGAGGGGCTTGCTCTGCGCATTGTGAAGCGGAAAGTGTCGCGCATACTTTTCGACAAGCGGGTGGTGTCGCTCGACATGGCGTCGCTCGTGGCCGGGACAAAGTATCGCGGACAGTTTGAGGAGAGAGTCAAGGGGATACTTGACGAGCTTTCCAAGAATAAGAATGTGATCCTCTTCATAGACGAGCTCCACACTATAGTGGGCGCGGGGAATGCCGCCGGGTCCATGGATGCGGCCAATCTTCTCAAGCCTGCGCTTGCACGTGGCGAGATACAGTGCATAGGCGCGACGACTCTTGACGAATACCGCAAGAACATAGAGAATGACGGGGCCCTCGAACGCCGCTTCCAGAAGGTGATGGTGGAGCCCACCACCCCTGAGGAGACACGCGTGATACTCGACAATATACGTGAAAAGTACGAGGCGCACCATAATGTCATATATACGCCGGAGGCTCTTGACGCCTGTGTGTCGCTCACGGAGCGTTACATAAGCGACCGTAATTTCCCCGACAAGGCCATAGATGCCATGGACGAGGCCGGAAGCCGTGTGCATGTGACCAATATCGCGGTGCCCGCCGCCATAGAGGAGCTTGAGAAGGAGATCGGGGAGGCTGCGGCCGAGAAGCTGCGTGCCGCCCAGGCGCAGAACTTCGAGAAGGCTGCATCCTATCGTGACAAGGAACAGCAGCTCAAGGCCAGGCTCGATACGGCCAATGCAGAGTGGCAGGAGAAGCTTGCCTCGATGCGTGAGACGGTCGACGAGGAGAAGGTGGCCGAGGTGGTGGCCATGATGACAGGTGTGCCAGTGCAGCGCATAGCTCAGGCCGAAGGGAAGCGTCTCAAGGTGATGGCTCCCACGCTCAAAGGTCAGATAATAGGCCAGGACAATGCCATAGACAAGATAGTCAAGGCCATACAGCGCAACCGTATCGGGCTGAAGGATCCTTCGAAGCCTATAGGAACGTTCCTGTTTCTTGGGCCTACCGGTGTGGGCAAGACTCATCTTGCCAAGAAGCTCGCGGAGTATATGTTTGACAGCTCCGACTCGCTCATACGCATCGACATGAGCGAATATATGGAGAAGTTCACGGTGTCGCGCCTCGTAGGCGCGCCTCCGGGATATGTCGGTTACGAGGAGGGGGGACAGCTCACCGAGAAAGTGCGCCGCCATCCTTATTCGATAGTCCTGCTTGACGAGATAGAGAAGGCTCATCCCGATGTGTTCAATCTCCTGCTTCAGGTGATGGACGAGGGAAGGCTCACTGACTCGCTGGGACGCCGCGTAGACTTCAAGAACACCATTATAATAATGACGTCCAACATAGGCTCGCGCCAGCTCAAGGATTTCGGCGGAGGCATAGGCTTCAATGCCCGTCCTGCCGAGGACAAGGATGTGAGTCAGGGCGTGATACGCAAGGCCCTCAACAAGGCATTCGCTCCGGAGTTTCTCAACCGTATCGATGATATTGTGATGTTTGATCCCCTGAACCGGGATGCGATCTTCCGGATCATCGACATAGAGCTTGCCGGGTTCTACAAGCGTGTGTCGCAGCTCGGCTACCGGCTTACCCTCACCGACGAGGCCCGTGACTTTGTTGCCGACAAGGGGTATGACTCACAGTTCGGCGCACGCCCGCTGAAACGCGCTATCCAGAAGTATCTTGAGGATTCACTGGCCGAACTCATCATTGATGACAGCGTCAAGCCCGGCGACGAGATATATGTGTCGTACACTCCGGGTTCTGAAACTTTGACCACCGAGATACGTCATCTTCAGGAATAATGGATTTCACTCATGCATGTCGACGGCTCGTATTGTCGGGCCGCGACTATTTCTTCATAATCCTCGGCATGCTCGTGTATGCCGTAGGATTTACCGTATTCATCCTCCCTCACCAAGTGGTGATAGGGGGGATGTCGGGTTTCGGCACACTTGTGTTTTACTTTTCGGGCCGGCATATACCTGTAGCGGCTGCGATGTACGGGACCAACATATTGCTTCTGGTGTGTGCCTACAGGTATCTCGGCAAAGTGTTTGTGTACAAGACCGTGTTCGGTGCCACCGTGCTGTCGCTTATGATAGGGATGATGAATACCTATTTCACCACCCGTCCGCCGCTGGTCACGGATATGACGCTGAGCGTGCTTATGGGAGCGATGCTGTGTGGCGTGGGCATAGGTGTCTACTTCAGCCATCACGGCACATCGGGCGGCACTGACATTATAGCAGCGGTCATGGAGCGCGTAAGTTCGCTTAGCGTGGGGCGCACCATGATGATTGTCGACATGAGCATAGTCGCCGTGTCGTTTTTCCTCCCGTTCGACGGTGATATGGAGGCGAGGATCCAGGCCCGCACCCAGACCATAATATATGGCTGGATATCCATATTCGTGTACTCATATATCGCTGACAGGTTTATCGGAGCCGGCCGGCAGACCATACAGTTCTTTATACTTTCCGATAAATGGAGTGACATAGCGTATCGCATAACGCATGAGACAGGGAGGGGCGTCACCACGATAGACTCGCGCGGATACTGGACCGAGCAGGAGCGGACACTGCTTCTTGTGTGGTGCCGTATGTATGATGCGCCTGACATATTCCATATAGTGCATGAGGTGGATCCGGAAGCCTACATAACTGACTGCAATGTGCGCGGAGTGTGGGGCAACGGTTTTGACACCCTCAAGCTCAAGCCTCGCCGAAGGCCTTCACCATAGATAATGTAACATATATTAATTAGTAACCATGAGAACACTTTTTCTGTCATTCATCATTCTTTTCATTATGCCTGTGTCTGCACAGGAGAAAATCGAGATGCTGTTTTCGACGCCTGAATCCGTGGGCGCGCACATTGACATGTCGGACCTGACCCGAGATCCCGGCCTCACTGTCTACCGTCCCGCCCGTCCTAACGGGATCGCTGTGATAATGTGTCCGGGAGGGGGATATTCCCATCAGGCCTGCATGCATGAGGGTCATGACATGGCACAATGGTTCAACGCTTTGGGGGTGACTTATGCGGTGTTGAAATACCGTATTCCGGAAGGCGATTTCAGCCGTCCGCTCTCCGATGCCGCGCAGGCTGTGCGCACTGTGCGCAGCCATGCTGCGGAGTGGGGGATAGATCCGTCCAAAATAGGTATAATGGGAGCGTCGGCTGGCGGCCACCTTGCCTCGATGCTGTCAACCCACTATCCTGACACGTTGTCACGTCCCGATTTTCAGGTGCTTCTGTATCCTGTGGTGACTATGGACTCCTGCTTTACGCATATGGGCTCTCGTAACAATCTGCTTGGTAAAGAGGCGTCTAAGGAACAGGTGCTGAAATTCTCAAATGAGCTTCAGGTCACGGCTGACACTCCTCAGGCATTCATAGCTCTTTCATCAGACGACCGTACGGTGCATCCAGCCAACTCGATAAATTATTATATGGCGTTGATTTCACGCGGTGTTCCGGCTGCCATGCACATCTATCCCACAGGGGGGCACGGATGGGGATTCCGTGACAGATTCCCGTATAAAAGAGAATGGACCGGAGAACTTGAAAAATGGCTCCGGGAGCAGGTGCTGTGAACTGTTCTTTTTTTACGGAAAAATTTCTTTAATTAAAAAATTATCCATTATCTTTGCAATGTGAAATAAGACGCGGGACGTGTCCCCTTTTGTCCCGCTGAGATATATGACTGAGAATTAATACCATAAATCATGGCAGAAAAAAAAGAAAAATTGTTTGAGCAGTTTCCTCCGGTGTCCACTGCAGAGTGGCGAGCCAAAGTGGAAGCTGACCTGAAGGGTGCACCGTTTGACAAGAAACTGGTGTGGCGAACCAACGAGGGGTTCAATGTTCAGCCTATGTACCGAATGGAGGACATCAAGGACTTCGCTACCACCAATTCCCTCCCCGGAGAGTTCCCTTATCTTCGCGGAACCCGTACTGACAACGACTGGAAAGTGCGTCAGGAGATCATAGCCGAGACTCCGGAAGAAGCTAACCGTATTGCCCTTGATGTGCTCACCAAGGGTGTGAATTCTCTCGGTTTCCATGTGCAGGATCCGACTGCCGAAACTATTAAAACACTTCTTGGCGGGATTGATCTGTCGAAAGTAGAGATCAATCTCTCATGTTGCCTTAAAAAGGCTCTTCCTTTGGCTCAGGCTCTTGTGGCATATGTAAAGGAGAGCGGATGTGCGGATTCATTCAAGGGATCCATTGATTTCAATCCGTTCAAGAAGCCCCTTCGCAAGGGTGTGAATTTCGATGAGGCACAGCTCGTTGAAATGTCGTGCGCCCTTCTTGACGCAGTCAAAGAGGTCAAGGGACTGCGTGTCCTCTCTGTTGACAGCGACATGCTCAGCAATGCCGGAGCATATATATATCAGGAACTCGGATATGCGCTTGCATGCGGAGCTGACTGGCTCACACTGCTCACCGAGGCCGGCAGATCGGCGGCTGAAGTGGCATGCCGTATCAAGTTCAATATGGGTGTGTCAAGCAATTTCTTCATGGAGCTTGCCAAGTTCCGTGCTGCCCGCATGCTGTGGGCACAGATTGTAGCCCAGTACAAGCCCGAATGTGACTGTGCGCCGAAGATGGTAGCTCACGCCACCACATCGCGTTTCAATCAGACACTGTATGACGCACATGTCAATCTTCTTCGCAGCCAGACCGAGACCATGTCGGCTGCTCTTGCAGGTGTGGACTCCATCACAGTCACACCGTTTGACACTCCCTATAAGACACCCGATGAATTCTCCGAGCGTATAGCCCGCAATCAGCAGCATCTGCTTAAGGAGGAGAGCCACCTTGACAAGGTGATCGATCCGGCCGGAGGCTCGTACTATGTTGAGACTATCACTGTGGCCATTGCCAAGGAGGCATGGAAGCTGTTTATCGATGTCGAGGACAAGGGTGGTTTCCTCGTTCTCTGCAATGCCGGTGAAGTTCAGAAAGCAGTGCGTGAAAGTGCTGAGAAACGTCACACCGATGTGGCTCGCCGCAAGGAGATACTCCTTGGCACCAACCAGTATCCTAATGTCAACGAAATGGCTGCCGACAAGATCGTCAATCTTCAGGGCGCATTCTCCTGCTCATGTCATCCCGGAGCTGAGGCTTGCGACAGCGAGGGCGGTCTGCCCACCAAGCGTGCCGCAAGTGATTTCGAGGCTCTCCGTCTTGCCACCGAGGCCGCAAGCAACCGTCCTAAGGTGTTCATGCTCACAATCGGCAATCTTGCAATGCGTCTTGCCCGTGCACAGTTCTCTACCAACTTCTTTGGCTGTGCAGGCTATGAGATCATAGACAATCTCGGCTTTGAGACTGTCGAGGAGGGTGTCGATGCAGCTCTTGCCAAGGGTGCCGACATTGTGGTGCTCTGCTCAAGCGATGACGAATATGCCGAGTACGCTCCCGCCGCATTCAAGTATCTCAACGGTCGTGCCGAGTTTGTCGTCGCAGGTGCTCCGGCATGCATGGATGACCTCAAGGCACAGGGTATAAACGACTATGTGCATGTGCGTTGCAATGTGCTTGATACCTTGCGTGATTTCAACAACCGTCTGCTTAAAAAGTAAACCATTCATCCCCATACAGATATGAAACCCAATTTCAAAGACATTGACATTGTAAAAGACGCTTTCGGCGACCGTCACGTCCCCGAGACCAAGGGGGAAGAATGGCTCACCCCCGAGCTTATCCCCGTTAAGCCCATATACACTAAAGAGGATCTTGAAGGTCTGGAGCACCTTGACTATGTGTCGGGTATTCCTCCTTTCCTGCGTGGCCCGTACAGTGCCATGTATCCTCTTCGCCCCTGGACCATACGTCAGTATGCCGGATTCTCCACAGCTGCGGAGTCCAACGCTTTCTACCGCCGCAATCTCGCTGCCGGACAGAAGGGTCTCTCCGTTGCATTTGACCTTGCCACACACCGCGGCTACGACGCTGACCATGAACGTGTGGTAGGAGACGTCGGCAAGGCCGGTGTGTCGATATGCTCGCTTGAGGATATGAAGGTCCTGTTTGAAGGTATACCCCTGAACAAGATGTCCGTATCAATGACCATGAACGGAGCCGTGCTTCCCGTGCTTGCATTCTACATCAATGCAGGTCTTGAGCAGGGCGCGAAACTCGAAGAGATGGCCGGCACCATACAGAATGATATCCTTAAGGAATTCATGGTGCGCAACACCTATATCTATCCGCCGGAATTCTCGATGCGTATTATCGCTGACATATTCGAGTACACATCGCAGAATATGCCTAAGTTCAACTCGATATCCATCTCCGGATATCACATGCAGGAGGCCGGTGCCACTTGCGACATCGAGCTTGCCTATACGCTCTGTGACGGTCTTGAATATCTCCGTGCAGGTGTCAACGCCGGTATCGACATCGATGCCTTTGCTCCTCGCCTCTCGTTCTTCTGGGCTATCGGCATGAACTACTTTATGGAGGTTGCCAAGATGCGTGCCGCACGTCTGCTCTGGGCCAAGATAGTGAAGCAGTTCAATCCTAAGAACCCCAAATCTCTCGCGCTCCGCACACACTCACAGACTTCAGGATGGTCGCTCACCGAGCAGGATCCTTTCAACAATGTTGGACGTACCTGCATCGAGGCTATGGGTGCCGCACTCGGTCATACACAGAGTCTTCACACCAACGCGCTTGACGAGGCCATCGCTCTTCCCACTGACTTCTCCGCACGTATCGCCCGTAACACTCAGATCTACATTCAGGAGGAGACTATGGTCACCAAGCAGGTTGACCCATGGGGCGGTTCATATTATGTAGAGGCTCTTACCAACGAGATCGCTCATCGTGCATGGGCTCATATCCAGGAGATCGAAAAACTCGGCGGAATGGCCAAGGCTATCGAGAGCGGCCTTCCCAAGATGCGCATCGAGGAGGCTTCGGCCCGCACTCAGGCCCGTATCGATTCCGGACGTCAGACTATTGTCGGCATCAACAAGTATCGTCTTGACCATGAGGATCCTATCGATATCCTTGAGATCGACAATACTGAGGTGCGCAAGGATCAGGTGGCACGTCTCGTTGATCTCAAGAGCCATCGTGACGAGGAAGCCGTCAAGAAAGCTCTTGCAGCCATCACCGAATGTGTGCGTACCAAGAAGGGCAATCTGCTTGACCTTGCAGTTAAGGCAGCAGGCCTGCGTGCCACACTTGGTGAAATCTCCGATGCCTGCGAAGAGGTCGTAGGCCGTTATAAAGCAGTAATCAGAACTATATCAGGCGTGTACTCATCAGAAACCAAGCAGGACCCCGACTTCATCAAAGCACAGCAGATGTGCGAAGAGTTTGCCAAACGTGAGGGTCGTCAACCCCGTATCATGATTGCCAAGATGGGTCAGGACGGTCATGACCGTGGTGCCAAAGTTGTGGCCACAGGTTATGCTGACTGTGGATTCGATGTCGATATGGGTCCCCTATTCCAGACTCCGGCCGAAGCTGCCCGCATGGCTGTCGAGAATGACGTTCACATTCTTGGTGTCTCATCACTTGCTGCCGGTCACAAGACCCTCATCCCGCAGGTGATTGAGGAGCTCAAGAAGCTCGGCCGCGAGGATATCCTTGTCACTGCCGGTGGTGTTATCCCCGCTCAGGACTATGATTTCCTCTACAAGGCAGGTGTAGCGGCCATATTCGGCCCCGGCACACGTATTCCTCTATCGGCTATCAAGATGCTCGAGATTCTTGAAGGGGAATAATCGGTCTCGTTTTGGAGTAAACCGTTTATAGACAATCAGAATGGGGACATAAGAGACTTTTGGGTTTTCTTATGTCCTCTTTTTTTATTTTTAATATAAAAGTACAGATGAACGATTTTTCATATATTACACCTACGCGCTACATTTTCGGGCGCGGAGCCGAGAATAAGGTAGGCAAACAGGCTGTGGCAAACGGAATGTCAAAAGTCCTGCTTGTGTATGGAAAGGGGAGTGTGGTGCGCAGCGGACTTCTTGACAGAGTCAAGGCTGCTCTTGCCGATGCGGAAGTGAGCTATGTGGAGCTTGGCGGAGTGCAGCCCAATCCGACTGACACTAAGGTCTATGAAGGTATAGATCTTGGACGCAGGGAACATGTGGACGGCGTTATCGCTGTGGGCGGCGGATCTGCTATCGACACGGCCAAAGCCATTGCCGGCGGCATCATTTATGATGGTGATTTCTGGGATTTCTATGCCGGTAAGACAATCGTGGAAAAGGCTCTTCCCATAGGTGTGGTTCTTACCATTCCTGCCGCAGGCAGCGAGGGGAGCGGCAATTCGGTGATCACGAGCCATGACGGTAAAAAGATATCGCTCCGTACCGATATGTCTCTCCGGCCTAAGTTTTCGTGTCTTAATCCGGAGCTGACTTTCACGTTGCCTCCGTATCAGACGGCATGTGGTATCTGTGACATGATGATACATATATTCGAACGGTATTTCTCCCCCACACAATGTGTAGAGGTTACTGACCGTGTGGCTGAAGGTCTCATTACCGCGATTATGACCGAGGCTCCCAAGGTCATGGCCGATCCTACCGATTATGAAGCTCGTGCCAATATTATGTGGAGCGGGACACTTGCCCACAACGGATTGTGCGGAACCGGACGTGCGGAGGACTGGACTTCGCACTTTATGGAGCACGAGGTAAGTGCGCTTTATCCGGAAGTGGCCCACGGTGCGGGCCTTGCAGTAATGGTCCCGGCATGGATGAGTTATGTGGCGAAGCGCAATCCGGCAAAGGTGGCTCAGTTGGCGCGCAGGGTGCTGGGCGTCACTGAGACTGATGACCTTGATGCTGCATTTAAAGGGATTGAACGTCTGCGCGAGTTCTTTACTTCTCTCGGTCTGCCTGCCACTCTTACATCTCTTGGCGTGAAAGCTTCGGATATACCTGAGATGGTGCGTCGCCTGCATGAGAACAAGGGTGCCGTGATCGGTGCTTATGTGCCTCTTGCTGCTCAGGACACAACTGCGATCTACGAGTCGGCATTGTGATTCGTGACATTCCTGTTATAGTTGTCACATACCATGTGGCATGATCATTAGTGAAAAAGAATCCTTTTACTGCCGATGTGACGATACGAGTCATTGTCACATCGGCAGTAACTGTCTTATTAAAAGGATGTGTTAAGTCCTGCTTTTTTAGCTTGTGAATGCTGGAGGTCGCGTGGGATATGGTACATTTTGCCGTCTTTGATAAGGTATGAGCCAGTCTGATGAAATGAGAACGGGACATTGCTGGCGGCACATTGCAGCTGTAGATCCTTGACCCATTCAAAATCAAGGGCGCGTGCATATTTGCCCGATTCACCACCTGCGGAAACTTCTTCTATGAGTCGTGGGTCAAGATAGTTTTTTAGATCGATGCGCCCTAACATAGGTGCGACGATTATGATGCGGTGCTTTATGGGAAGGCTTAGGAAGATGGGTAGACGGTAGTCCGCACGGTCCTGGTTTTCAACAGTGCATCCTATGGCTACATTATCGTATCCGTCACCCCAGTCAGCCGGAAGGCATTTTTGTAGCCTGTCGATTCTTTTGGTGAAGAACAGGAACGAGCAGTCGTGTCTGATCCTGATTATGTCCCATATGTCCTCGCGCCATCCGTCAGCTTCTTCGATAAGCAGATCTGAGGTGAAACACAGTCCGAATGTAGTTCCTGAAGGGTATTTCCATCTTTTTTTGCGGTCGCGCTTGAGCGGAAGAAGGAACGAAGAGGTTTTCCTGACCTGATCGGATGGTATTGCAGAGCCGAATGCGGCATCCTCACGGTAGACGTAACAATGCCGGCATCCTTCGCTTATCTTGTGGCATCCGTGCCACGGATTCCATGTCTGCATATGCATATAAAGAATATGTTGCGAAATTAATGAAAATGGCCGAAAGATAAAACTTACATATCGGACATATTGTTAAACAAGTACAACACATAAGATATTTTCACGTTATCTTATATATCCTCATGTTTCATCCTATGATTTGTATTTTGCCTTTACATGTCACTCTTGAGGGAGCGATAAGTGCGGTGAGCGGTGTGCTCACTGATTATGTCATGGTTACGGTGCTTCTTGTCATCGCCATATATTTCACGTTTGCTACCAGAGGTGTGCAGTTCAGGATGATAGGGGAAATGTGCCGTCTGCTCATAAAGTCAGGGAAACGTGACAATGACACCCGCAAGGAGGATGAGCCTGAGCATGGCACAATCAGTTCATTTCAGGCATTTGCCCTATCCATAGCTTCGCGTGTGGGAACAGGAAATATGGCCGGGGTTGCTACAGCTATTGCATTCGGCGGTCCGGGAGCGGTGTTCTGGATGTGGGTCATAGCTTTGGTCGGGGCGTCAAGCGCGTTTGTGGAGTCGACGCTTGCCCAGCTGTTTAAAGTAAAGGGGGACAAGTCATTTATGGGCGGTCCTGCGTACTATATACAGAAGGGGTTGCATTGCCGCTGGTGGGCTGTCACATTTGCTGTGCTTATCACGCTGACTTTCGGCTTTGCATTCAACTCTGTGCAATCCAACACCATATCCTCGGCATTCCGTTCATGTTTCGGATTTCCTACCGAATGGATGGCTGTGATATTGACTGTGATGACGCTTGTTATAATATGGGGCGGTGTACAGAGGGTGTCACGTTTCAGCGAGATTGTGGTGCCTGTTATGGCGGTTGCATATCTGATTCTGGCAATGGTGATAATATGTATGAACATTCATCGCATACCGGATATATTTTCACTGATATTCAGTAACGCTTTCGGATTTGATTCGGCTTTGGGCGGCACATTTGGTGCGGCTTTGGTGATGGGTGTCAAGCGCGGACTGTTCAGCAACGAGGCCGGAGAGGGGTCGACACCTAATGCGGCTGCTACAGCGTCAGTGACCCATCCTGTCAAGCAAGGGCTTATCCAGACCCTCGGGGTGTATACTGACACTTTGCTCGTGTGCACAGCCACAGCCTTCATCATATTGTGCAGCGGTGTGTTTGATCAGGGTCATGACGGCATAGTGCTCACACAGCGTGCGATAGATGCAGAGCTGGGCGGAGGCCATCAGTACGGGTCGATATTCGTGTGTGTGGCAATTTTCTTCTTCGCCTTCACGAGTATAATTGCCAATTACTATTACGGTGAGACAAATATAAGGTTTATTCATAACAGCGAGTGGATTGTAAAGGCATATCGCCTGTTGGTCGGAGCGATAGTATATTTCGGTGCCATAACGTCGCTTGATGTCGTGTGGGGATTTGCTGACATAACTATGGCTCTTATGACGCTGTGTAACCTTGCAGCGATTGTCGCGCTTGGCAAATATGCGTTGCTGCTGCTTGCCGATTACCGGTCACAGCGTATAAAAGGGATCGATCCTGTGTACAGCTCCGATATCATCCCGTCCATAGCTGATGAAACGGAGTGCTGGAAGTGATAATTTTTCAGCATGTATTGCAATAAGGCTTAATGCTGTCGCGTTATAAAGTCATAATCTGTCATCATTTGCCTATGGATAAAAATTCTACCCATTTGCCCCTTATGCAGGTAGCGGAACGTGGGGCACGGGCAGCTGAACTCACACCTTCGGAGGTCACACTTGAATTCATACGCCGTTTTGCGCGGGTGTACACATCGTATCCTTGCTCATCCGGGTCCGTAGGATTCGTACTCAACTGATTTTTTATATTCGTATGTCCTATGTTGTAATGCTTGCCGTGGCTCTTGTCGCCATTGTGGCAATATGTCTGTTCATATCAGTCAGACGTTCCCTTGACGCTGTCAATGCTGAAAACACATTATTGAAGGTTGAGGCAGAAAAAGTGAATCTTGACATTGAAAGGGCCGTGAACTCATCGGCTGTGGAGCTTGCCACCGTGCGTCAGGAACTTGATTCGGCTTACCGTCAGCTCAGGCTTTCGGAATCGGCTTCCGGACAGAGGATTGCGGAACTCACATCGGAGCTGAAAAGCCTGCAGGAGTCACTTGCCAAGGCCCGAGAGGATAATGCAAGACTGAATACATCGCTGTCGCATATCGAGGCTGAGCGCGAGACCCGTGAGGAGCAACTCGAACTGCGGTTCAAGAATCTTGCCAACGATATACTTCGCCAGAATTCATCAGATTTCAAAGCCCAGAACGAGCAGAGGCTTGAAGAGATACTGTCACCTCTGCGCAGCAATCTTGACGAATTTCGCAAGACGGTGACAGAGACATACAGCAATGAGGCGCGCGAGCGGTTCTCGCTTACAGAGCGCATACGGGAGCTTGTGGACCTGAACAATACAATCTCCCGTGAGGCGCGCGAGCTCACACTGGCTCTGCGTGGCAACAACCAGGTTCAGGGCGACTGGGGTGAGATGGTGCTTGAATCGATACTTGAGCGCAGCGGTCTTCAGGAAGGTGAGGAGTATTTCCTTCAGATGACCAGTGAGCCTAATGGCAGTGCCATAAGAAATGAGGAAGGGGTGAAACTACGTCCTGATGTAGTGGTGAAGTATCCCGACGGGCGATGTGTCATAATTGACTCGAAGGTCTCGCTTACCGCGTTTGTCGAATATATCAATGCTGAGGATGACAGGTGCAAGGATGATGCTTCGGCACGTCATGTCAAGTCGGTCAGAAGCCATGTCGACGAGCTTGCACGCAAGAACTATCAGGATTACATAGGTGAGGCCAAGCTCGATTTTGTAATGATGTTTATCCCGAATGAGCCTGCTTATATCGCAGCCATGCGTCTTGACTCAAATCTGTGGCAGGAGGCTTATGACAGGAAAGTTCTTATAGTGTCACCTACCCATCTTGTGTCGGGGTTGCGTCTGATAGAGCAGCTTTGGAGCCGTGACAAAGTCACGAAGAATGCCATAAAGATAGCTGAGGATGCCGGTAAGATGTATGACAAGTTTGCCGATTTCACCAAGGACATGGACCGTATAGCCTCGGGGCTTGCATCTGCCGCCAAAGCCCATACGGATGCCATGAACAAGCTGTCGACCGGAACAGGCAATCTTGTCAAGCGTGCCCAGGATCTCAAGGCTCTCGGCATAAAATCATCCAAACAGCTTGCGGCATCCGTACAGAAAGAAGATTAAGGCTACGTCCCCCTCTCAATAGTTAGTCAACAAATATCGGGAGGGATTGGGGCTAATGGTTCACTTGATAGTGAAACCGGCGTTGTATACGGCTTCTTTTACAGCCTCAGGAGACACGTCGCCGATTACTGTGGCTGTGCCGGATGACAGATCTACTGTCACATCCTCGGCCCCGCTGAGTGAAGACAGGGCTTTGGTCACGGTGGCCTGGCAGTGGGGACATGCCATGCCCTCTATACGGTATTCTCTTTTCATGATGTTGTCGTTTGTGTTATGATGATGTATGTTGTTTCCTTTGCGGTATTTGACGGCCGAGTGCACGAGCAGGATTGAAAGCACGACGGAGCATACGGTTGCGAATATTGATGTCCCGCTGTGAGAGTCATGGCATGACATAACATGTGAGGCAGACGGCAGGAACCATTCCTGCGGGAGCAGATAGTCAATCATGAGTCCGAATCCAATGGCTGTCGCTATGACTGAACCGACGTATATGATAGTGGACCGGCGTCCGATGGTGCGTGACAGTATCATCATGGATGCGAAGTTGGCTGCCGGACCCGCCATGAGCAGCACAAATGCCACGCCCGGGCTCAACCCTTTAAGCATCAGGGACATTGCGATGGGTATTGATCCGGTGGCACACACATACATGGGCACTGCTACAAGCACCATTGTCACCATAGCTATCAGCGGATAACGGTTGAGGTTCACGAATAGTTCGTCGGGAACAAGTACGGTGATCAGTGCCGCTATTATCAGACCGATCACAAGCCATTTGCCTACGCTCGCCACCATGTCGACCAGACCGTATCGCACGGCTTCGACAGTCTTGCGGTACAGGTTTAATCCGGCATATTCATTGCTTTCCCGGTCAATTGTGCAGGATGACGTGCCGGCAGTTTCCGGTGTCGCGTCCTCATTGGTGAGCCGGCTTACCGATGCTCCTCCGATTACCGATCCTACCAGCGCGGCGATAGGACGTATTATCGCAAGCGGGAGTCCGAGCAATGAATAGGTGGCTGCAATAGAGTCGACGCCGGTCTGAGGGGTGGCTATAAGGAATGATGTGGTCGCACCTTTTGATGCACCCTGTCTGCGCAACGCCACTGCTGTGGGCAGCACACCGCAGGAGCATAGTGGGAGAGGTATGCCGAAAAGGGCGGCTTTTATCACTGGTCTGATTCCATTGCCGGCGAGATGCCGGGACATTACTGCCGGTTTTATGAACACGTGCAGAAATCCTGCTATCAGAAATCCCAGAAGTATGTATGGAGACATTTCGTTGATTATGCCCCATAGTGATTGTAAGAAATATTGTAGCTGCATATCCGGTTTGTGGTATATTGGATTCTATAGCACAAAGTTACGCAGATATGCTATTTATTGTGTTACACCATTTCGGGATTTGTTTATATTCTTGAGGATGTATATGGCTGCTGCGGTAAGCAGGATGGAGCATATTATGATTGCCGTCGAGTCTGATCCCCATGAATTGATGTCCGTATCGGGATGCAGCTTGCCATGCCATAGTGTGTATACCACTATACTGTTGTTGACCGCGTGCAGCAATGCCGGTAGCCATAATGAACCTGACCAGTATAGAAGGTATCCGAAGAAGGCTCCGAGGATCAGCCGTGGGAAAAATCCGAAAAACTGCATGTGAAATGCGCTGAACAGTACTGCAGTTATCCATATAGCGGCATTATGGTTGACCCTGCCTGACGATATGAGCCTTTGCAGTGTCCCGCGGAAGAAAAGTTCTTCACTGAATCCGGCGAGCACTCCGACAATGAGTATGTCGATTATTAGATCGGCTGTTGATGTTCCGCCAAGCATCATCTCCACTTGAGCGGCGGCGTTATCCTCGCTATAGCGCATCCATGATTCCAAAGTTCCCAGCGATTCCGGGAGCCTGATATTTTCGTTCCACTCCACAAGCATGTCCATTGCGGGTATGGAGCATATCATCGCGATTATTGCAATAATGGTGATCGGAAAGGATGGCCTGCGGTCAATACAGAGCAGTGATGCCGGTAGCGGCGACATTTTTATTGCCGATAATATAGAGGGAATAATGAATAGTAATACGTCCTGTGCCAGTGTGGCGATTCTGATCGATGCTGTGGTCTGGCCTCCGCTTACTATCATTGCCATAGCCACGACTGCTATGATGAGCGCGGCAAACGTTATCAGAAGAAAATAGAACAGCCTCATGGCGTAATTGTAACGCAACACGGGCATTGGACAGGTAGAGTCGGCGGTTGGTGGTATGGGGTGTATCATTTATCGAGATAGAATTGACCGGTGAGAATGGAATATTGTTGTGTGTATGATCCGTCGGGCTCACGTAGTGTGACAGTTTCTGTCAGGCATGGTGATTTGACATCACATTCGCGTGTCACCTCGTAGAGTCGGCGTATGGCTTTCCTGTCATGGCGTGGTCTTACATCCGATATTCTGATGGCTGCGAGTCGTGAAAGTGAGAGTTGGTATTGCACTTCACTGTCCCGGTCGGCAGGTGCTATGAAGGAGAGTGTGTCTCCGTTTTGAGTCATTATTTTGGAAGCCCACTGTATCAGTGTCCCGATACCGAACCCTGACCCATGTCGGGCCAGTGACCGGGAACTGTCGGGGGAATGAAGGGCCTCTGTAAAGAATGGAGGATTGGATATTATGCATAATGGATGCCCGACCTCTGGGGTATGATTGTCAGGTGTCCAGCCGAGCACATCGGTGTTGATAATCTCTATCCTGTCGGACCATGGCGAGACCGAAGCATTATATTTTGCATCAAGGGCGGATGACTCATCTATGTCAATCCCGATGATGCGGGCATGCCGGTATCTCTGAGCCATCATCAGGGCTATAAGACCTGACCCTGTGCCGGCATCTATTACTGAAGAGGCATTTCCGGCGCATGCCCAGGAACCGAGAAGCACACCGTCGGTGCCGATTTTCATTCCGCACCGTGAGTCATCGACTGTAAACTGTTTGAATCTGAATATTCCCATATCATGATGGTACCGCTGTGCGGAGACCCAATTAGGAAACGTCGTCAGTGGAGAAAATATTATGCCGCATATATAATTTGCGGCAACTAAAAAACCGCAACTCTTTTCACAAAGAATTACGGCCCATTACCTAAATATTATATTCTATTGCTATTTTTCTAAATTATTTACAAAATTAATAAATCCTACGCTAAAAAGCATAGGATTAATATAATTTAACCAAA
The DNA here is from genome assembly GCA_910588795.1 of uncultured Duncaniella sp. Lineage (GTDB taxonomy): Bacteria > Bacteroidota > Bacteroidia > Bacteroidales > Muribaculaceae > Duncaniella. The sequence goes on from CAJURI010000002.1 coordinate 61,006, forward strand.
AAAGAATTTAAAAAGTAGTTATACGGACTATACGTATGCCTCCACTTTGCTCAATAGATCCTTGCCGTCGATCTCGCCGGTGTGACGCCACTCTTCGACGCCGTTGCGGTATATTATGAACGTAGGCACAGACTGGATGCCTGCTTCGGATGATTCGGCCTCATTCTTGTCGATATCATACTGATAGAATGGGACTCGGTCCTTGAGCTGGGTCCTGACTTGCGCTACTATAGGCTCCATGCGCTGGCAATGGGGACACCAGGAGGCGTAGAACTCTACGAGTACCACGGGTGCTGATTTGATAGTTTCGCTATATTCCATAGTTGTTGTTAGTTTGAGTGAGAATACATCTCAATAACATAATTTTTATGCGTATGGTTTAGAACAGTGTTGTATTAGTCGGTGATAAGTGATAACTTTGTACCCCTGTTATTAAGAATTTATAATATGAAAACTGCATTGATTACCGGTATAACCGGACAGGACGGATCGTTCCTCGCCGAGTTGCTTCTGGATAAAGGTTACGATGTCCATGGCACCATACGCCGTTCATCGGTAGACTATCGTGAGCGCATAGCCCATCTCGAGGGGCATAAGAATTTTCATCTACACTATGCCGATCTCGGGGATTCCATGTCGATACTACAGGTGATAGGCAAGGTGCGTCCCGACGAGATATATAACCTTGCAGCCCAAAGCCATGTGCAGGTGTCGTTTGATGCTCCGGAGTTTACTGCAGATGTTGATGCCACCGGTGTGCTTCGTGTCCTTGAGGCTGTGCGTCAGTGCGGTCTGACACATACATGCCGCATTTATCAGGCATCCACATCGGAACTTTACGGCAAGGTGGAGGAAGTGCCGCAGAATGAAAATACGCCGTTTCATCCCTATTCCCCTTATGCCGTTGCCAAGCTGTACGGCTTCTGGATTGTCAAGGAATATCGTGAGGCATATGGTATGTATTGCTGCTCGGGAATATTGTTCAATCATGAGAGCGAGCGCAGGGGGGAGACTTTTGTCACACGCAAGATCACCCTTGCGGCTGCCCGTATAGCTCAGGGCAAGCAGGAGAAACTCTATCTCGGCAATCTGTCGTCGCTTAGAGACTGGGGCTATGCCAAGGACTATGTGGAATGCATGTGGCTTATACTGCAGCAGCCCAAACCTGAAGATTATGTCATAGCCACGGGAGTTCAGCATTCCGTGCGGGAGTTCTGTCTTCTGGCATTTCGCCGAGCCGGCATAGAACTTCGTTTCGAGGGGGAAGGTGCCGATGAAGTGGGAATCGATGTTGCTACCGGCAAGGTTGTCATAGAGGTTTCTTCCGATTTCTATCGTCCCACCGATGTGGTCAATCTGTGGGGGGATCCGACAAAGGCCAAGGGTAAGCTTGGATGGGACCCTTCCAAAAAGACATCATTCGAAGAGCTTGTCAACATCATGGTGGATGCCGATATGGCTAAGGTTGCCATAGAAAGAGCTGGCGAACAGGTCCGTACCAATCTTGTGGAGTATCTTGAGAAAGGTATAGTCAAATAGTATTGATTTCAGGGGGGCGTTTGGGCATATAATGTCTTTACGCCCCCTTAATCATATGTCAGGATGCTGAAGATTATCGCTTTTATTGGTCTGGGCAGCTTTCTTGGTGGCGTAGCGCGGTACGGGCTGTCGAGAACAGCGATTGATTTAGTAGGTGTCTCATCATTTTGGGGCACTATGGCTGCTAATGTCATTGGATGTTTTTTGATCGGGCTGTTCTATGGGATTTTTGAACGTTATAATATCATGAGTGAGCATTGGCGGCTTTTTCTCACTGTCGGTTTCTGTGGAGGGTTCACCACATTTTCAACATTCATTCATGAAAACTATGCCTCGATTACTGAAGGACGATTCTTACAGATGGCTCTTTATGCGTCGGTGAGCTTCCTTTTCGGCATGCTTATGGTGCACGCGGGCCATGTGCTCGCACGTTGAAAAATGCAGGATTGTGTGGCTGGAAATATGTTGAAAAACATACTATTTTCGCTGACGGCTTTCTTGGAATTCTCGCATTTAAATTGTTACTTTGCGATAGTTAAGCAACAAGCCGAGTTAATCATTTTTTCACCTGTATTGAACCAGCCATGGACATTGTCCTGCCATATGATGATGCGGTCAAGCCGCTCCCTTTCTATCTTGCCGAGGAGGAGTGGCTTGCAGAGAAGTTTCCGCATCGTGACTTTTTCTTTATCTGGCAAGTGGAACCTACTGTCATAATAGGACGCAATCAGCTCCTGAACAGTGAAGTCAATGTGGACTATTGCAATAGGAATGAGATAAGGATTGTAAGACGTAAGAGCGGGGGAGGGGCTGTGCTCGCTGACATGAACAATATAATGTTCTCCTATATCACATCTTCCTCCGATGTCACTACCACATTCTCGGAATATACTTCGATGGTGGCGCGTTCGCTCCGGATGCTCGGCTTGGACGCATCGGACAATTCAAGAAACGATATTCTTATAGGGGACCGTAAGGTGTCGGGCAACTCCTATTACCATATGCCGGGCCGGAGCATAGTCCACGGGACAATGCTGTATGACTTCGATGAGAATATGATGGCAAATGCTCTTACGCCTCCTGATGTGAAGCTTCGCTCGCACGGTGTCGCATCGGTGCGCTCGCGAGTGACGACGATACGTGAACAGCTCCCGGAATTGTCATTGGCGGATTTCAAGAAGCATGTTGTCGCGACTATACCCGACGGCTCGGATCCGCTTATGCTGACCCCTGAGGATGTCAGTGAGATCGAGAAGATCGAGAGTGATTATTATCGTCCGGAATGGCTTGCGGGGAAGAATCCCAAGGGCACTCTGAGCAACACTTCGCGCATAGATGGAGTAGGCACTGTCGCGGTCCATCTCACAGTGTCGCGTGGAGTGATACGTGATGTGGCCGTTACCGGCGATTATCTTGAGACGGGTGATGCATCCTCAGCCGTTTCATCTGCGCTTGCCGGTGCCAAGTATGAGCGTGATTCCATTGAAAGGATTCTGAATGAAGTTGATCTGTCAAAGCTCATACCGGGTCTGACTGTAAAGGATTTAATGAATATAATAATTTAATATCATGGAAGAGATAAAGAAAACATGTCTGCACGGCCGCCATGTGGCTATGGGCGCGCAGATGACCCCTTTCGGTGGTTTCGACATGCCCATTCAGTATGAGGGCATAGTCGAAGAGCACAATGCCGTGCGCAATGAGTGCGGAGTGTTTGACGTGTCACACATGGGTGAGGTGCTTGTCACCGGTCCTGACGCTGAAAAGTATGTGGGACATATATTCTGCAATGACGTGCGCGATCTACCGGCAGGAAAGATCCTGTATGGCATGATGCTTAATGAGAAAGGCGGTACTGTGGATGACCTGCTTGTGTACAAGCGTGCCGACAATGATTTCTTTCTGGTGATAAACGCTGCCAATATCGACAAGGATGTAGCCTGGATAAAGGGCAATGCCGAGGGTTACGATGTGGAGATATCAAATCTCAGCGATGAGCTTTCAGAGCTTGCCATACAGGGCCCGGAGGCTGAGTCGGTCATGGAGCAGGTGCTCGGCATCGTTTGCAAGGAGCTTGAGTTCTATACATTCAAGGAATCGCTTCTTGACGGCAAACATATACTCGTGAGCCGTACGGGATATACCGGTGAGGACGGATTCGAGGTATATGCGGATCATGATACAATATGCTCTCTGTGGGACGCTCTGATGGATTCCGGGCGGGCTAAGCCTTGCGGCCTCGGATGCCGTGACACCTTGCGTTTTGAGGTAGGCCTTCCTCTCTATGGCGATGAGCTTGCTGAAGATATCTCGCCTATTGAGGCCGGGCTGTCGATGTTTGTAAAGCTCGACAAGCCGGAATTCATAGGCAAGGAAGTGGTAGAGCGTCAGAAGGCAGAAGGAACGACACGCAAACTTGTAGGTCTTGAGCTTGCTGACCGCGCCATACCGCGCCATGGTTATGAGGTGCTCAACGATGCCGACGAGGTGGTGGGTTATGTGACCACAGGATATCGCGGCATATCGGTCGACAAGAGTATTGCGGCAGCACTTGTCAATGTGCCCTACAATGCAAAGGATACCGAACTGAAAGTGCGTATACGCCGCAAGACATTCCCTGCACGCGTGACTGCCAAAAAATTCTATAAGAAATCCTATAAAACTAAATAAATAATTTCACAATCAATAATCAACACAATTATGAGCAAGATATATTATGCCCCCTCTCACGAGTATGTAATGGTCGACGGAAACATCGGTCATGTAGGTATCAGCGACTATGCCCAGAAGGCTCTCGGAAATATTGTCTATGTCGATATGCCCGAGCAGGGTGACGATGTGACAGCCGGCGAGGAGTTCGGTGCCGTTGAAAGTGTTAAGGCTGCCGAGGATCTTCTCTCGCCCGTAAGCGGAGCTGTGCTCAACATCAACGAGGCTCTTATCGACAATCCCCGTCTTCTCAATGAGGACCCCATGGGCAACTGGATCATGGAAGTGGAGCTGTCCGATCCTTCCGAGCTTGAAGGGCTTATGGACGAAGCCGCATATGCCGCTTACTGCGAATCAGAGTCTCATTGAAACTGCGGTTAGAGTAGCTTGAAAATCCCGCTATGATTCACAGATATTTTCCGCATACTCCCGAGGATATAGCTTGTATGCTCGGGAGATGCGGCATGGAGAGTCTTGAAGATCTCTATGCCGATGTGCCGAAATCACTTCGTCTGCGCCGTGACTATGATGTCCCGTCGCAAATGAGTGAGGAGGAGGTGCGACGCTATTTCAAGGACCTTGCTGAAAGCAACCTCCAGGCCACATGTTTTGCAGGTTATGGTTTCTATGACCATTATGCGCCTGCGGTGATCGCACATATCATATCTCGTTCAGAGTTCCTTACAGCCTATACTCCTTATCAGCCGGAGATCTCACAGGGCACTCTCCAGTACATTTTCGAGTATCAGACTATGATGACGGAGCTTACCGGTCTTGATGTGTCGAACGCATCCATGTATGATGGTACGACTGCTGTGGCCGAGGCCGTCATGATGGCTGTCGCCAATGCCCGGAAGCGTAACAGGGTGCTCGTAAGCTCTACATTGAATTATATCTATGTAGATGTCATAAACACATATGCGCGCTATCATGGCATTGTGGTGGACATGATACCTGAGAAGGATGGTGTCACGGATCTTGATGCCATGGAGCAGATGCTTGCGGCAGGTGATGTGGCGGGTGTGGTATTGCCGAGCCCCAACTGCTACGGAATCCTTGAGGATTACACGGGAGTAGCTGACAAGGTGCATGCCTCAAAGGCTCTGCTCATTATCACAGCTCCGGCATCGGCTCTCGGCGTGATAAAGAGTCCCGGTGAGTGGAACGCCGATATCGCTGCCGGGGAGGCTCAGTCGCTCGGTATGCCATTGAGTTTCGGTGGCCCGAACCTTGGGTACATGTGCTGCACCAAGGCTCTGATACGCAAACTGCCAGGACGTATTGTGGGAGCTACTACCGATGCTGACGGCAAGCGTACTTTTGTGCTCACACTTCAGGCTCGCGAGCAGCATATCCGTCGCGAGAAGGCTACATCCAATATTTGTTCCAATCAGGGGCTTATGGCTCTGTATGCGGCTGTGTATCTGTCGCTCATGGGGCCGGAGGGATTGCGTGAAGTGAACGAGATATCTTGTGCGCGTACCCATTATCTTGCTCGCAAGCTTGAGGAGACAGGCCTGTTTGAGACTATGTTCCCGTCACGTCCTTATCTTAATGAGGTGGCTATGCGGTATAAAGGCACTGTGGATCTTGATATCCTGTTACAGACACTTTGTGTGGATTACGGGATGCTCGCCGGAGTGCAGACTGATGATGATTGTGTGGTGCTTTGTGCTACCGAGAAACGCACTATGGATGAGATAGACACACTTGCCGAAGCTTTTGTCTCTGCTCATAATGATCTAAAAGACATCAACTCACAAAACTGATACCGCCATGAACAGAGAATTATATGGAAATGTGATATTTGATCTTTCCAAGCCAGGACGTCGCGGCTATTACCTGTCACCGGCAGGATGTGAGGACGCTCTCTCTTCGATACCCTCTGACCTTATGCGTAAGCGTCAGTTGCGTCTTCCTGAGGTCGACGAGCCTACAGTCGTGCGCCATTACACGAATATGTCCACCAATAATTTCGGTGTGGATACCGGCTTCTATCCGCTTGGGTCATGTACGATGAAGTACAACCCTAAGATTAATGAGGAGATGTCGTCATTGAGAGAATTTGCCGGTCTGCATCCGTTCCAGCCCATATTTTCGGTACAGGGTGCGCTGAAGGCTTATCATGAGTTGCAGGGCCTTCTGTCGGAGATCGGCGGAATGTCGGAATTTACTCTTAATCCGTATGCAGGTGCACAGGGAGAGCTTACCGGCCTTATGGTCATACGTGCTTATCATGACAGCCGCGGTGACAAAGCCAGAGTCAAGGTTATAGTCCCTGATTCAGCCCACGGGACCAATCCTGCGTCAGCTGCTGTGGCCGGCCTGCAGGTCCTGCAGGTGAAGTCGCTTCCTGACGGGACCGTCGATGTGGATGCCTTGCGTCCGTTGCTTGACGAGACTGTCGCCGCAGTCATGATGACCAATCCCAACACAGTAGGTATATTCGAGCATAATATTCCTGAGATTGCCGAGATGGTGCACGCGTGTGGCGCACTTATGTATTATGATGGTGCAAACCTCAATCCAATGCTCGGAATAGCACGTCCGGGGGATATGGGATTTGATGTCATGCATATCAATCTGCACAAGACCTTTTCGACACCTCACGGCGGAGGCGGTCCCGGATCAGGTCCGGTGGGCGTACGCGCCGGTCTTGAGGAATTCCTGCCGAACCCGCGTGTAAAGGTCGCCGAGCATGAGGGGCAGAAGATATATTACATAACCGATGAGGAGACAGCCCTTGGCAGAGTGTCCTCCTGGCTTGGTAATTTTGCTGTCGAGCTCAGGGCTCTCGCCTATATACTTTCGCTTGGAAGCGAGGGGCTTAAGATGGCCGGACCGCTTGCCACATTGAATGCCAACTATGTCAAGGAGTCACTGCGCGATCTCTATCTGCTCCCGATCGACCGTGTTTGCAAACATGAGTTTGTATTTGACGGACTGATCGACAAGTCAACGGGGGTCACCACTCTCAATATCGCCAAACGTCTGCTTGACCATGGTTTCCATGCTCCTACCATCTATTTCCCGCTTCTGTTCCATGAATCGCTGATGATAGAGCCTACCGAGACGGAAAGCATAGAGACTCTTGACAAGTTCATATCAGTCATGCGCGACATTGCCCGCGAGGCCCGCGAGACTCCCGATGTTGTAAAGGATGCTCCGCATCTGACTCCGGTACGTAAGCCTGACGACACAGCAGCCGCTCTAAATCCTGTAGTGACTTATTTCCAGTTGTCTCAGGCATGACGCATGAACTTATTATAATAGGTGCGGGGCCCGGCGGTTATGAGACCGCTGTGGCTGCCGCTTCCTCCGGTGTAAAAGTCGCTCTTATAGAGCGTGATCATCTCGGGGGTACATGTCTCAACCGTGGCTGCATCCCGACAAAAGCTCTATGCAGGAGTGCGGAAGTGGCGTTAACAGTACGCGAGGCCGAAAATTTCGGCGTAGCAATTCCCGATGGCGGTATAAATATCGATTATAGTGCGGTGGCACGCCGCAAGGACTCTGTGGTTGCCCAACTACGAGAGGGTGTGGCGGAACTCCTGAAGGGTGTTGACGTTATAACCGGCGAGGCCCGTTTTGTGTCGCCGGGCGAGATAGAGGTCAACGGGGAGATATATACTGCGCCGCGTATCATCATAGCCACAGGCTCGCGTCCGGCGTTATTGCCTGTCCCCGGAGCGGAACTTGCCATGACGAGCGACGATTTCCTTTCACTCGAATCGCTTCCCGCCTCGGTCGCCATTATTGGAGCCGGTGTGATAGGTCTGGAGTTTGCTTCGATTCTAAATGCGTTTGGAGTCGATGTGACTGTGATAGAGTATTGCAAGGAGGTGTTGCCCCCGTTTGATGCGGAGGTCGCCAAACGTCTGCGCATGTCGCTTAAGCGAAGAGGTATAAATATACTTACTGACACTCAAGTGACCGAAGTCGCTCCTGGTATGACGGTGAAATGTCTTGCCAAAGGTAAGGAGAAGGCTGTCGTGGCTGAAGCCGTGCTTATGGCCGTAGGCCGCCGTCCTGTCATACCTGCCGGTCTCGAACAGGCCGGTGTCAGGATCAATCGCGGTGCCATAGTGGTTAATGATGCCATGGAGGTAGAGTGGGAGAGTGGTCATGCTCCCAAGGATGTGACAGTCTATGCGATAGGTGATGTCAACGGGCGTTGTATGCTTGCCCATGCGGCATCGGCCCAAGGTGAGATAGTGCTTGGCCATGACATGAATCTTGATGTGATCCCTTCGGCTGTGTTCACTATTCCCGAATGTGCCATGGTGGGATTGACCGAAGAACAATGCAAGGCAAAAGGTATCGACATCAGGATAGGAAGATCCACCTTCAGGTCCAATGGCAAGGCCGTGGCAATGGGTGAGACCGACGGAATGGTTAAGATAATAACCGATGCTGTGACCGGATGTATCCTCGGATGCCATATATGTGGCCCTCATGCTGCTGATCTTGTCACTGAGGCTGCACTTGCCATGTCGGCATCGCTGCCTGCCTCGGCTGTGTATGATACCGTGCATGCGCATCCTACACTTTCAGAGACTCTTCGTGCGGCCTTGGTTCGTGCTGAATGAAGTCGGTATTATAATGTGAGATTCAAAGTCGAAGTATGGAAGACATATCTGTCCAATCGTTGGTTGTAGCCTTGTTGATGACCGTGATTGCGGGAATGGGCACAGGGATAGGAGTATTTCTGTCAGTGCTCCCGCAGGCAAGAGAAGGCCGTTTTCTGGCGGGTGCTCTCGGCTTTTCAGCCGGGGTCATGCTGTATGTCTCCTTTCTTGATCTCATGCCTCAGGCTATGTCTGACATGGCGGGAGTTTATGATCCGCATTATGCCGAGCTGTATTCCATCATAGCATTTTTCTGTGGAGTCATTCTTATAGCTGTGATAGACTTCCTTGTCCCGGAGAATGATAATCCGCATGAGTATAATCATGTCGAGGTAGTTCCGACCAAGACCACAGGTAAGGGTCGTGCAGGGCTAATGCTTGCGCTTGCCATAGGAATTCATAATTTTCCGGAAGGAATGGCCACTTTTGTGTCGGCACTTGATGGTGCTACGGTGGCTGTCCCTATAGTCATTGCCATAATGCTGCATAACATTCCGGAGGGGATAGCTGTTGCGGTCCCGGTCTATAATGCTACGGGCAGTCATCGCAAGGCATTGGTGTGGAGCGTGCTTTCAGGATTTGCCGAACCTCTGGGTGCTGTAGCAGGCATGTTGTTTTTGGTCAATGTGTGGAGCCCTGTTATCAATGCCTTACTTCTTGCCGCTGTTGCGGGGGTGATGGTGTATATAGCTATCGACGAGCTGCTTCCCGGGGCAGAGAGCTATGGGCATCATCATGTCACCATAATATGTGTGATCCTCGGCATGATGCTTATGGCGGCTTCTATGCTTATGATATAGCATGGCCCGGATAGGGAATGTGCTTTGGCTCTTATAAAATAAGGACCGCGCTCCGGAAGAGAGTTGAAAACTTCCGGAGCGCGGTCTAAGTTATATTATGGTCTTTATTGCTTTGCGTAATTTAGCACGGTGGGGCTTTCCACATCTACGCCATATTCTCTGGCTCGGTTGAGGATGGCGCGTGCGAGTTTAGGTTTGAGTTCTTCCGGGCAATATCTGAAATAAGCTTCCGCAGCGCGTACGTGGGCTGCGTCCGGCATTGGATATTCCCTTCGTTCCGGGAGTCCGTAGACACTGTCGGGCAGTTCCTTACGTTCCTCGTATGAAATTCGGTCGCTCATGGTAAACTAAAGATTTAATCTGAATCCTACCTGCAGCAGGCCCTGTGCGCCATAACCGACTTCGCCGAACATGGTTGCAATTCTTGATAATCCTACTTCAGCTCCGAGCGGTGATGCCTGAAATGCGAAGTAAGTCTTGTTCTTGTGCCAATCGCCTACTGCCATGTGGGTGACATCGACACCTACTCCTGCGTGGGCGTAAAGACGCACTATGGAATTGCGCCAGTAATCATATTTGCCATTGAGCATGAATACATGGTAGTATGCGTTGGCATCGTCGACATGTTTGTAGGAGGTGGAGGAGAATGTGTAACTGAGTCCGAGGCTGAATGACGGCAGAATCTTGAAATTTACACCTGCGGTGATTGCGCCCCATGCATTGTTGACAGCACCGTAATCATGCATGTCGGAGGCGTCCATCTGTGTGTAACCGCCGTATCCGATCTGTAATTGTGCGCGTTGTGCGCTGGCTCCGAAAGCCATGCCTATGACGGCACACATGACAAGTAGGAATTTTTTCATAACTAAATAGTTTTTTAGTTCAAAATGAGAATTTCAACTAATAAACACTAAAAGTTTTGAAATAGTTCACTGCATTGTGTCACCAGCGTACACCGTTGCTCATAGAAGATCTCTTGTCGTACTTGAGGTCGGCAAGCAGGGATGACTTGACTGAGATGTGGAAATTATAGCTTTTGTAGGGTCCCACAGGCACGAAGCTTGCACGCATGGTGAAGCAGTGCATGTCTCGCGATATATTACAGTTCATGTAGGCGATCTTGTGCCGGTCAAAGTTATAGCTTGCCGAGAATCCGAAATTCCAGTTGGATGTGGGACGTATATTGCCTGATACCGATAGATTCTGGGTGATCTTGCCCTTGTATTCGAGTTTCTGATAATCGAAATCGCCGTATCCGTAATTGACAGAATAGTTGAATGTAAGGTTCCAGGGCACATTCCATGCCATGTAACCGTTTTCTCCTATCTGTATTCCGTTTTTCTTTTTGTCGTTGCGTCGCGGCCCTCCCTGCTGTGGCGACATGTCATCATCCGTGGGTGTGTCGGCCGGAGTATTGTTGTCGGTCTTTTTATTTTTGTCCTTGTCATCTTTGCCGCCTCCAAACCATTTTTTGAATGTGTCGTTGTTGAAGGTGTAGCTGAATGATGTTCCGGTGCTCATGAGTTTTCCCCATCCTTTTCCCTGTGATATGCGCAGTTTGTTCACTCGCACCGGATTGCCTGATGAGTTTAGTGCGTAGGTGTACACATCCCATGTGGCGGAAAGGTTAAGATTGAAGTTTTTCATAAGCCTCAGCATCATGGACGTGTTGAGGTTGGACCATTTCATGGAGTCGGCTGCGAAGTTGTAGCTCTGTGAAAGAGTCAGGTTCTCTATGAGTGATATTTTTCTTTCGCCGATGGAGTCATTGTCATCGCGCACTTTCATCTCAAGGTTGTTGGCAAGAGAGAATGAAACCGATCCGGTCTTGCCACGCCCCGGGACGCCAAACAGGCTGTTGGGAAACATGGAGTATTCCTTTTTCTGCAGCCGGCCCTGGGTGTCGGTGTACTGGTAGGAACCATAATATCCGAAAAACGGCGATGCAAAGTCGGGAGACCCGGTGAATGATATTGTAGGGGTTATCACGTGGCGTATCATCTTCACCTTGTTTCCTAAGAATGGAAGAGGCTGGAAGAAGCCGTAAATCTTGGTGTCAAGCGATACGGATCCCTGAAAATCCCATACATTGTAGAAACTGTAGGTGGTGTCGAGCTTTTCATTGCCTGCCACAGGATCCCATTCGCGGCGCACCTTAGTTGTGTACATTCGGTCGTCAAATCGCAGTGACGGGGTTATGTTGATGTATTTGAACACATTGAATGTCGCTGACACAGGTATGGAGTGCTTCATGCCGTTACGCCAGTCCTTTATAAGGCTTTTCTTGAAGAAGACATCCTGCTTCGCAGTCAGTGAGTTGTTGAATTGCCCCGAATAGGATATCTTGATTTTTTCGTACCATTTCTCGTCGCCTACAGCTTTTTTCCGCTTAAACGGGTAGGTCTGTGACATGGTGAGCGTGAAATTGGGGAACGATACGGCGAGTGTCGAGTCCTGTGATCTCTGCGACACATTGGCCGTGGTTGAAAGTGACCATTTCGAGTTGGGGAACCGATAGGTCATGTTGATTGTGGAGCTCTTGGTGTTCTCGGTAAACGCGCTTGAGTAGTAGGAGTTGAGGTCGTTGCGTGTGTATCCGCTTGTGGTGAAGTTCACGCTTGCCGACAGGCTCATGTTGGGGTTGGCTTTTGAATCCTGAGAGTGGCTCCAGAGTATCTGGAAGTTGGTTGACTTAGAGTAGTCAGGCATTCCCTTGTCGCCCGTGATTGTCTTCAGGTAGGATATGTTGAAGTTTCCTGAGTATTTGTATCGTTTCAGGTAGGCTGACTGTGCGCGCAGGCCCCATGAGCCGAGAGTATATATCTCACCGGTGAGCGCGAGGTCCATATTCTGGCTTATGGCGAAGTAATATCCGCCGTTGCTCAGGTAGTATCCCCTGTTGTAGTCGTCACCGAATGTGGGAAATATTATACCTGAGGAGTATTTTTCCGAAAACGGGAAGTATCCGAATGGCACGGCAAGCGGCAGTGGCAATCCGGCAAGCACCATATAAGCCGGTCCTGTCACTGCATCCTTTCCCGGTCGCACTTTTGCTTTTGTGAGTTGCATGTAGAAGTGCGGGCATTCGTGGTCATCACAGGTGGTGTAACGTGCGTTCTGCACGTATATGGTGTTCTCATCGATTTTCTTAGACTGTCCTCCTGTAAGATATCCTTCACCTTGCTGGGTTATGACGTCGGTGATGAAGCCTTTTTCAGTCTTGAAGTTGTACCTCATGGTCTTGGCTTCGTAGGATGTCCCGTTGTCGTCGAATATAGGGTTGCCTTTTATCTCGCCTACGGAGTCAGGTGTGCCAACCGCATACACGGTGGTTGAGTCCATGTCCATCTGTATCTCATTGGCATCAAGCTTTATGTTGCCGTAGGTGACTTGTCCGTCTCCGTACATGTAGGCTTTGTTCCTGCCTATCATTACCATGGAGTCCTTGGCGGAAAAGTCGACAGGGTTGTCAAGATCGACTTTTGTTCGTACTATTTTGGTGGTGTCGTTTTTACCGGCAAGGATGCGTGTCCTGCTGAGACGCGGACGGCGGGTGGAGTCGGACGATGTCACTGAATGTCTCTGAAGCAGAGAGCGAGGTGTAGCGGTCAATGAGTCAGCCGGAATGGAATCTTGGAGCATGCTTGCTGAATCGGCCGGAATGGAATCGGGAAGTATGACTGCTGGGACAGCCGTAACAGAGTCATGGGGCATGGATGTCATTTTGGCCGGCTCTGCTGTCGGTGCGTTGGTGTTAGTCATTTCAACGATGCTGTCTATGGCGGCTATGGCTGAGTCGTTCAAAGATGACTCTCCGGCGGTGCGCGGAAGCGTCGCGTCACCGGTGCCTGGCCTGGAAAATGCGCCTACCGAGAGTGCGCATAGCAGCACTATTATGATAATATATGGTTGAGTATGCCTCAAATGTTTCAGATATATGCCCGAAAGTTAATGGATGAACTATTGCTCGGGGGGATTGTATTTCTCTGCAAAGTTATAATTTTCCCGTCAAATAGCCAAAGGGAACCGTGAGCCATCATGATAAAAATAGTGTTAATAAGTATGTGCTTATGGAATAATGCCTATGCAAAGATTGGTGAAATCAGCCTTATATGATGCCAAAAAGGGGGCGTGCATGTGCAAAAAAATAAAAATGGGTGTTGTAAAACATGTTGATGAAAGAGTGCGAGTGTCGGTTTTTTTACTAATTTTGTGCTGGAATTCTCTCCAAAGATGGATTTAACCAAAGAATTAATTAATACCAAACTCTACATCTTAATACACCAATGCCGCGCCAACATTTTGACTCATTGGATATTAAAATCCTTGAAATGCTCTCCAACAATGCTCGCAAGCCTTTCCTGGAGATTGCACGCGAGACTCATATTTCCGGAGCAGCCATACATCAGCGTATACAGAAACTTACTTCGTCAGGTGTGATTCTTGGTTTCCGGACTGAGATTGATCCTGCGACTGTGGGATATCAGACATGTGCTTACATTGGATTCATCCTTAACGATCCGACCAAGTTTGATGAGGTGGTAGCTCGTCTCCGCGAGATACCGGAAGTGGTGGACTGCCACTTCACCACTGGCACATATGATATATTTGCAAGGATATATGCCCGCAATAATGCTCACCTTCTTGATATAATACATAAGAAGCTGAGCCTCGGCCTCGGACGCACTGAGACTCTGATCTCGTTCAAGGAAGTGTTCAAGCGTCCTGTGCCTATCGTGTCGGAGAACCTTGAATAGGAAATCACAGTAAATCTTGACAGACAACAATATTTTCAGAGGGCGTACAGCCCTTTACCATACATTCGGCTGCAAGCTCAACTTTGCAGAGACATCCACTGTGGCCCGTATCATGGCCGACGAAGGGATACGTCGTGTGCATGAGGGCGAAGTGCCTGATTATATCGTAGTCAATACGTGCAGTGTGACCGAGATTGCCGACAAAAAGTGTCGTCAGGCCATACGTTCGTTCGCACGTCGCTATCCACATGCGCGTATAATTGTTACCGGATGTTACGCACAGCTAAAACCCGGGGAGGCAGCGTCTCTTCCCGGGGTGTTTGTTGTTGCCGGAAATGACAGAAAGCTTAAGATTCTGGATTATTTGCGCGAAGAGGAGGCGAAGTCAGAGTCAGAGAATATGCTTTCAGCTCAGAACGCGTCGGTCCATCACACGGACACCAAAGATATCAGTGAATTTTCTCCATCATGTTCCCGTGGTGACCGTACGAGATATTTCCTTAAGGTGCAGGACGGTTGTGACTACTTTTGCTCTTATTGCACCATACCCATGGCTCGTGGCCGAAGCCGTTCGGGATATATCTCTGATATTGTGGGTCAGGCACGCCGTGTGGCCGATGAGGGTGGAAAAGAGATAGTGATCACCGGTGTGAACATTGGTGATTTCGGCAGACGTAACGGCGAGACATTCTATGATCTGTGTGTCGCTCTTGACGGGATCGAGGGGATAGAACGCTACAGGATATCGTCGATCGAGCCGAATCTGTTGAGTGATGAACTGATAGATTTCGTGGCACATTCCAGCAGATTCATGCCCCATTTCCACATACCGTTGCAGAATGGCAGTGATGCTGTGCTCAGGTTGATGCGACGCAGATATGACACCTCGCTGTTCCGTCATAAGATTGAGCTTATACGCGAGACGATGCCCGATGCTTTTATAGGCGTTGACCTTATAGTGGGCGCGAGAGGTGAGTCGGCTGAACTGTTCGAGCAGTCAAGAGCTTTTGTAGAAAGTCTTCCTATATCTCGTCTGCACATCTTTACCTATAGCGAGCGTCCCGGCACAAAGGCTCTCGAGATAACCCCTGTGGTGAGCCAGGAGGAGAAACATCAGCGCACACATGTGATGCTTGATGTGTCGGAACGCAAGCTTGCCGAGTTTATAGGACGATATGTGGGGACGGTGCGACCGGCTCTTATAGAACATCCCCGCAGGGATGGATCCATGTCGGCGTTCACCGATAATTATTTGCGTGTCAATCTCGTTAACCCGAATCCTGAATTGGCCAATACTGTGGCACAGGTAAGGGTCACCGGCATATCAGCCGAGAATCCGGAAGAGTGCACGGGTGAGTTAATTTGTTAGTTATGGAGTGTCGCGAAGATCGTGTGGCTGTAGTTATACTCAACTGGAACGGTGAGCATTTTCTACGAGATTATCTGCCATCGGTGGTCGAGCATACCGATCATGTGATCGCTGATGTTATTGTGGCTGACAACGGTTCGACTGACGGATCGGTGGATCTGTTGCGACGGGATTTTCCCGGAGTGCGGTTGATAGAATTCAGCGAGAATTATGGATTTGCCGAAGGGTATAACCGGGCTATAGCTGAGATATCACAGGAATATAAATACAGTGTGCTTCTGAATTCGGATGTGAAAGTCAAGGATGACTGGCTTACACCTCTATGGCGTTTTATGGAGGACAATCCACGGGCAGGTGCTTGCCAGCCTGCGGTGCGTTCGCTTAAGGATCCTGAGATGTTTGAATACGCTGGTGCTTCCGGCGGTTTCCTTGACAGGCATGGCTATCCTTATTGCCGGGGTCGAATATTCGATACAGTTGAGCCTGACAACGGACAGTATGACACCCCGATGAGGATATTCTGGGCGAGCGGTGCGGCACTTATGGTGGTCAATAGTGTGTATCTCGAGTGCGGGGGGCTTGACAAGGAGTTTTTCGCACATATGGAGGAGATTGATCTGTGCTGGCGCATACTTCTTAGCGGTCGCGAGATATGGGCTGTGCCTTCAGGGCATGTATATCATCTCGGAGGGGGATCTCTTCCGGCATCCGATCCACGGAAGACATATCTGAATTTCCGTAACAATCTTCTGATGTTGCATAAGAATCTTCCTGACGGTGTGCGCCGCGGATTGATATTCCGGCGTCGGCTGCTTGACGCTGTGGCCTGGTTCAGATATGTGCTTGCGGGAGACATGGATAATGCATCTGCCATACTGAGGGCTCATGGTGATTTCAGGCGTATGCGCAGGATGTACACCGTGCATCCCAAACAGAATCTATTGAATGTGGATACGAACATCCTGTTTGATTACTTTATCCGCAATAGAAAGACATTCTCTTCGCTTAAGAATTAGAGGCTTTTAGTCGGTCATTCGGCTTTACAGGAAAATGGAGGACAATTCGTGACAGCCCGATGGCGGGCTTGCAGCACGAATTGTCCTCCTGTATGCTATGTGTGTAGAATTATGAATTCAGAACGGATAGCCTATGGCGAGATGGAATGCAAGAGACTTGCGGAATGATTCCATATTGTAATATCCACGTTTGGAGGTCTTGTATGGAGCGTGTATTCCTATTCCGAGGTCGGCCCTGATAACAAGCATCGAGATATTGAAGCGGAGTCCGACTCCGGTGCCGAGGGCGAGGTCTCTGAGGAAACTGGACGCCTTTAGCTGCCCTCCGGGACGGCTCTCTTCCGCTTTGAGGGTCCATACGTTTCCGGCATCGAGAAACATTGCGCCTTCAAGCGGCCCGAGGATCGGGAACCGGAGTTCGCTGTTGGCGAGAAATATGAATGTTCCGGTCTGATCGAAATAACCGTTGATCTGATCGCTCGGGGCACGATAGGATCCCGGTCCGATGGAGCGGACTGTGAATGCCCTCACGGAGTTGGCTCCTCCTGCATAGAACTGCTCGCTGTATGGCACCTGACTGGAGTTCCCATAGGCATATGCCGCTCCGGCTGCCAGACGATTCACGAGCCATATCTTGCCTCCGAGCCGGCGGCCGTACACTACCTGGGCATATCCCTTGATGAACTGAGAAAACGGAGTGCCGAACAATTCTTTCTCGCCATGTTTGCCGCATAGTTCATATATTGACCAGAATATGTTTCCGGCCTGCTGGACTGTGGCCTGTACGTTGATGGTGTTGTCTCGGTTCATGGCCCGGTCATATGTGATGGAATAGGACATCTGGGGAATGAACTGATTCTGGAAACTGAGAGCTATCGCAGGATTGGCTCCCATTATGGAATCGAATACTTCGGTGGTGTTCTGAAGTTTGGTATAGGTGAGCTTGAACAGTGTGAAGGAGTTGTTGATATATCGGGAGGAACGCCAGTCATATGATATGCCCGTGTTGAATTGCTCCATCTTGAAATAGTGAGGACGGTTCAACAGATCTATGCCGAGTGACAGGCGGGTCCAGTTGAGATCCCGCCGGCTGCGTGGGATAAATCCCGGAGCAAGCAGTCTCGGGAATGCGAGCGTGGCGTTGAGTCCAGCCTCATAGGAATTGAATAGATTGCTGCGGCCTGCGCCTGTCTGCCATTCATATGTGCCGGTCAGTGAGATTGTGAGCTGTTCTCCTCCTCCGAAAATATTGTGGTTTGTAAGCCCGAGTGAGATACCCGGTCCAAGATAGGAATTGGATTTGGAGGATACGTTGGCTTCTACGGACGCTTCCCATGGGCGGTCGAATGTGCATTCTATGTCGACGTTGAGGAGCCGTTTGTCACGATGTATGGTGTCAGGGCTGACAATCATGTTTATGTTGTTGAATATGCCGAGACGCGACAGGCGTGACTGTGTCAGGTCCATCTGCCTTACGGAGAATGTCCTGCCCGGACGGAATGCTATGCATGAAGGGATCAGGGATTTGCGTAGCTTGGAGGGCTTGTATTGTATGACGTCTCCCTTGGCTGTATCGATGGTGTCGGGTGTGCCTCCGCCGTTATTGCGTTTCACATAAGTTGTGATTTTGCCTGTGGAAAAGCGGTCAAGAGCCCATGGATGGAGGTTTTCGGCCAGTTCCATTCTCATTGCTATTTTGCCGTGAGATATGGTGGAGTCGGCAAGGTACTGTATGAATTCCGGCCGGAAGTAATAATATCCGCGGTTGCGCACGGCATTGGCAATCTGCACTCTCAGGGTCGACAGTGAGTCGGTGGAATATCTCGATCCCGGTCTGAAATAGGCAGAACGCATAGCTACCGAGTCAATGATGTGAAACAGGTGTGTGGTGTCGGGCAACAGTCGGATGGAGTCTATCAGATAAGGTATGCCTGAATTGACTGTGTACAGGATAGAGGCTTTTTTCTTGTTCTTTTTCTGTACCAGTTCGTAGGATGATGAGCCTGAGAAATAGCCGTTGTCATCGAGGATGCGGTTGAGCATGTGGACGCGCACTTCGGGACGCACGTCGCTTACAAGCACCGGTTCGGATACAAGTTTATTATAGATCCAGTGTTTGAACCCTTTAGGGGGATTAGGCCAGTTGTTGTAGACCCATAGCCCTACAGGGAAAGGTGTTCGCACCGAAGCCGATCCGAGAAGCGGATTGTTAGGCTTGACCGACACAGCTTCGGTAAGCGATTCACGGACTCCCGACGGGAATTTTTCATCGGGGGCAGGAGTGTTTATGTTCACTCCTTTGAGCCCGGTGTAAAGGATTTCGTCATCAGGAATGCGGCGGGTGGTGGAACAGCTCCACAGCATTGAGGCAATGGTTGCGCAGAGTATGATGGTGTAGCTTTTCATTTTTAATCGCGTTTAATTCCGAACAGTTCCCATAGAGTGTTGAGTTTCTTTTTCAGCACGAATCCGACACCTGTCTGTGTGATCTCTCCTTCAAGTATGCTCTCGAATCCTGTGTGACGGAATATCTTGATATACATGGAACCTGATTTGTTGAGCATATATTCAAACGATATGTCGTTGATGAGATTTTGCGAGAAGTTCTCGTCATTGTCGGCATCGGTAGAGTAATTACCGCCCACGACAATCTTGAAACGGTCATTGAACAGGCTTTTCGATACCTTATAGCTATATGACGTGGCGGTGGAGGTGTTGCCTTCGTATGTACGGTCATACTGGTCTATGCCGAATGATATGTCGACACCGCGGATGTTGTTGGCAGCCCAGCTGTTGAGCTGAGAGGTCAGGAAAGAGAAGAGCGGGTTGCCTGAGAGTGACGTGCCTTTTGTGCCGGCTCCGGTATATACATTGTATAGCAGGAGGTTCATTGCCTGGTTGGCTCGTTGCTCGGCCGACATGGAGGATAGCTCGTTCTGTACAGTTATGTCGTCGTTGGTGGAGAGGTCAAACGCTACGTTCATGTTGCTGAAAGTGTTTGTCACAGCGAGCATGACGTCGAAGTTGACCACACGGGAGTTTTGCCCGTCCTGAGTCACATTCGCTCTTACCACATCCACGGCATGTACATTCAGTACGGGATTCATCATATCGCCGTTGAATGCGATGTATGAACCGTCCTGGAATGAGAAGTTCTTTTCGCTCATGAGCGGGGGAGTGTAGCGCACAAATCCGCCGTTGATGTTTACCCGGCCTGTCAGACGCTCTCCGTTGAGTGGCGACATTGTGAAGTCAAGGTCTCCTGACGGAAGTACCTGCACACGGTTGGATCCGTTGGAGGAGAGGTCGACATTGACCGTCGCGCCATCTTTCAGATGGAGGTCGGCGTTGAGGTTGAGAGCCATTTCGGTTGACACCAGACTATCAGCCTTCTGTGTGGAAGTTGTGTCGTTGAACTGTACGAAGTGTACCATGTCCTGTGTCGACTGAGATGATACGGATTGCTCCAGCTCGGGGATGACATAAGTCACATTGGTGCCTTCGAGAAGTGATATGTCGGCATTAACGTTCAGCATCTGCATGTTGCCTTTCACGCCGGCAAATAGGTCAAGGAACGCCTTGCCGTATACGTCAGCTCCGCCTCGCGCCCTGTCACTCTTGACGATCTGTATGTTTCTTGCGGCCATGTCAAGATCCAGTTTCATATTGGAGAGAGAACGGGCATCAACAATACCGTTTATTGTCAATGGATTGCTGTTGCAGCCTAAGATGTTGAAATCCTTGAAGGTGATCACGTTGCTGTCCACAGGGATCTTCTCTTCAGAAAATCTGAAAGATGTGCCAAGCATGGTGACTTTGACTGCCGTTGTGTCGAAATCGATATAGCCGTCAAAGATGGGGTGGGCCATGTCTCCGGTGATCTTCATTGTGCCGTTCAAAAGACCGGAAAGAGTTGCCATTTTATTTGGTATGAACGGGTTTACTACATGAAGAGGGAACCGTATCATATTGAAATCGAGCATGAACGGGGATGCGAGCGTCGAGTCATTGAGCACGCCTCTGGCTGTGATGGTGCGTACGGAGTCAACCATAAGAGCCACATCTGCCATGAGTTTTCCTCCTGGATTGTTGGCTACATTCACATCAAGATCGAAGTCTCCCACCCGGTCCCGGCCATAATATAGGTCGGAAAGTGAGACGGAGCCATCTCCTGTAAGGGTCGGCTTTTCATACCTGAAGCTTAGATCAGCTGAAAGGTTGCCCTTTACCGGAGGCGCGAACGGATTGATTGACAGCCAGTCCTGTATGCGCATATTCGATATCTGTATCTTAAGGTCTTCCTGCGCTCCGGTGTAATGCCTGTGCAGACTGTCGACAGGATGATCGGCGTGAGATTCACTGTGAGCAGTGAATATGCGTATGAAGCTGTTGTCTCCAGCCAGTTCGAGATCGGCATCCATATGCTTGTTGGTCAGGTCAAGACTGATGAAATTGTCCTTGTTCAGGGTCCACGGTTTGTAGGCTATGGTCGGCTTTAAAGGTACGAGCCGTACTGTCACTATGCTGTCGGCTATGTCGGCGTTTAGTCCGAGATTGAATCCTTTTTTACCTTTTATGTTTTCCTGTTTCAGGAATACGGAGGCGCGGTTGAAGCTGGCAAAGCCGTTGAGTGTGACATGAGCGAAATCATCAAATGTGCCGGGTCGGTTGTTCATGGACGCATGGTACACAAGATACTCTCTATGCTGTATGGCATTGAGACGTATTGTGTCTATACGTGTTGAGCCTGACACGATATCGGTCACGGTGGTGTTGAGGCTTATTAATGAATCGTTGGACAGCAGGGCGGATACGCCACCGACTTTTATCCCTGATGACTCGAGATACTGGGCTGCGAAATTGGATTTCTCCATATCGGCCTGTAATGAGAATCTGGGTATCGCTTTATTCAGAGCCATTACATCTACGCGCATGCTGTCTGCCTGATGCTGTATTACTTCCATTGCGTGAGGCAGTTCCGATATCATAGAGAAAAGAGATCCGGGAGTAGTAAGTAGCAGATGTAGATCGCCGTTGTCAAGTGTAGTGCGTGATCCGGTATCCTCCGAGCGTGAAGTCAGTGATATCGGTCTTTTGGGTTCAATGGTCATTCCGGGAAGCTGCCATGCGAGAGAACTTACATCGGCTCTTATGTCCATGCCTCTTGTCCTCGTATTATAGAATCCGGCTGATGCTATGTCGAGATGTCCTTCGTTTATTGAATCGGACAGATGGAGGGTTCTGAGGTTTATGTCACTGAGATTTCCGTTGATGCTGTAATGTACAGAATCGCCATCGAGCTGTGCGTCAAAGATAATGGACGCGTCAGCTCCGGGATTATGGCTCACAAGTGAGCCTGATGCTTCACCGGCGTGCAGAGAAGTGTTGAGATTTATGTCCCTGTATGTCTCATGGTTGTATTCTATTTCAGAGAGTCTTACATCGGCGTCGACAGATGTCCTGACCGACATAGGGTTGTATCCTTTACCGTTAATCGAGGCGAGTCCGGTGACGCTGCCTATGCCGATTGAAGGCATGAATGCGTCTGCCGGGAAGCGGTCAAGAGCTATGCGTGCGTCGTATTTCTCGGATCGTGCCGCCCATGATCCGTTGGCTGCAAGCCGGCCTCCCCGTGTGTTGACAGCGAGTTTTCCTGAAGCTTCCCCCGGATGATAGCTCACATCGGCTTTAAGCTGAAGGGCCGGGACTATGGATATCGGTAGAAATGAGAATTTACGGTCCGAGAGGGTGGCAAGTGATCCGTCAAGAGAAATATTCCCTCCTATTTTCCCGGGGTCGAACGGAGCTTCGACAGTGCCTTTCCCTTTAAGTCGGAACACATCGGGCATTGACATGCTCAACTCACGCACATCGACACTGCCCGCAGTGCCGTCTATGTCGGTCGAGAATGAGAGCAGTCCCATAGGAGAGAGCATGGCTTTCATGTCGGGGAATGCCATGACGATATCTGAAGGAGATATGAGTCCGTTGCCTTTGAGTGACACAAGAAGTGATGGATCGGACATGAGATCGCCTATGCCCATTTTCGCGTCAAAGGATATAGTGGAGCTTAATGTATTAATGTTGAAGCCTTTGGCTGACATGGCTGTAGAGCCCATGCTGAACACTCCGTCGGCGTGCAGCTGTAGGCCGCATCGTTCTGTGGCGGTCAGTTTTCGTAACGGCACACGTATATCGGTGCCGCGGTTGTAAAATGAATCAATGTCGATTGATATGCCTGATGCCATGATATAGGATGGATCAAATCCTGGAGACGGAACGGCTCCGCGTTCGGCATAGAGGGCATAGTCGGATGTGAGGCGTAGTGTATCTGCGGTGATGGTCCACATTTCCGATGGGGGGGATGCTGTGGAATCGGCAGGAGACACTGTGGAGACCGAGTCGGTCCTCGGGTATATGTATGCTGCGGCTACACTGTCGACTCTCAGGCTTTTGCCATATATTTTTTTTGATCGCATGTCCACTGTTGCGAGCATTAATGTGGCGTTGCCGACATAACATCCGAGGGAGTCTATGGTCGGCATCATACTCATGGAGTAGTCGATATCGCTTATATTGATAAGCCCGGCTCGTATGAGCCATGGAGCTGACGCAGCCGTGTCGACCGGAGCCTTGAGTGTATCCTCCAGCATGCGTAACGTCACGCGGGCTCCGGAGATATCTGCCCGGTCGAGATTGATGATATTGCCGTTCAGTATGATTTCGGTCGCTGTAATGTTGCCGTGTGCTATGTTGGCGCGGAGCCACATGATGGAATCAGAGTTGCCCAACTGGTAGAATGCCGAGTCAAGACTGATGCCGCTGACCGCGATATGTCCTCTGAGCAGTGGCAGAATGCCTACGGAGAGAGAAGCCTGACGTGCGGTAAGCATTGTGTCTCCTCCGGCATGGATAACGTTGACGCCATCGACTTTCAGTCGCAAGGGGAAGCTCAGGCGCAGGCGTTCTATCTGAATGTCCATGCCTGTGGAGCGGCTGACTTTTCCGGTGGCATAACCGACAGCCCAGTCCTGTATCGGCGGGATATAGAGCAGTACAGGGACAAGCACTATAAGAATCACCGGCACTAAAATTATCCAAATTAATATTTTGCTAACCTTACGGACCAAAATGTGAGAATATTATTAGTTGAAACTTGATGTACGTAATCTTAAAACATGATACTCGGGATGATCTCAAGCATCACTGATGATTCTATTTTAACAACCCTTAAACAGGGCAAAATGTTTTTAGGCAACCTCTCATTTGTATGATATAAAAAAACTCTCGCCGGATGCTCGGAAAGCATATTACTGGCGAGAGTATTGTGGAGGTATTTTCAGACGGTTCATGAAATGGCCGCCTTATGGGATGCGATGTTACTGAGCAAGTGACACAAGTAGCTCCTTGCCATCTTCGGAAGGCTGGAATGTGAGTTTGCCTTCACGGGCAAGCCATCCGAGTGCGGCATAGAGTTCTTTATCGTTCTTGAGCTTAGCCATCTTCTTAAGCTGCTTGGTGTCGACAGTTTCGGCCTCATTAAGAGCTGTCCATACAAGGCCTGCATTCAGTCCGATAGTTTCAGTGTTCATAGTTAAGTAAATATTTGATTAATAATGTATCGCCTTATTGATAAAAAAGTGCTGAAATATCAGCTGTTAAATAAATGCGACGCGCAAATTTAATAAAAAATTGTTAAACGTCGGTCATTTTTGAAACAAAAAAGACCGACGTTTGGTTCAAAATGTTTGAAATATTTTAATTTTCAGTTTAATATGTCAGAATATATGATGTAAATGGTGCAAGTGTGCCGTTGATTCGACCGTTATTTGCCTTGAATGTGGTGTTATGGATTCCATCGGTGTATGCGCCGTCAGGAAGGGCTGTTGGAATGTCGACTGTTTGTGTCTTTCCGGATATGTTTATAAGTACGAGTCCGGCGTTGCCACGTGCCACGGCTATTACGGCTCCGTTGTCGGAAGCAGTCACATTCTCAGGCTGTCCGTGCATGGCACGGCGAAATTTGTTTACAGCCACTACTTCAGGATGCTTGAATTCGTCATTGCCGCGGGCTCCTACGCGGTTGTTGCCCCAATAGTTGTCGCGTGTGCTGCCTGCAGGTCTGCTGTAAAATAGCGGGGTGCCGTTCTGCCTTGCGGTAAGAAACACATAGCCCATTCTCACCTGTTCATCAGTAAGTCCGGCTGATTCATGCTGATTGCAGTAGGTGTCATGCGATTCTACCCATGTCACCAGGTGTTTGCCGTCTACAGGATGATGCCATATCAGGAGTGAGTCGGCATTGAAATCGGCTTTTTCAAGGACATTGCGCAGTGCGTGTCCGTAGTTGCTTGCCACAAGGTCCATGTATTCGCCGTATTCGGCTTCTTTGACATTGCGGTCCTGAAGAACTTCGCCATATATGAAGAGAGAGTCGCGGGGCACCGATAGTCTCACCCCTTTCACTTCCTCACGTCCTGTCGCTACGTCCCAGAAGTTGTTGCGTTCGGCGAGTGAGTCAAGTGGGTCGGAGGGGAGTCCGATATGTTTGGCTGTGTCATAACGGAATCCCTTGACTCCAAGGCTGAGCAGATCATTCACATAGTTCATGTAGTAGGCTTGAAAGTCGGGGTTCTCTGTGTTGACATCAGGCAGTCCGCCCATCTTGCCGGTGGTGCACTGGTAACGGTCGTTGTAGTCAGTGATATCGGTCATTCCGTTGGCGTGAAACAGTTTGTCGTGTCCTCCGACGGCGTTGTCAAGGTCAGGCAATACGGCTGTGTGGTCGACAGCTGTATGGTTAGGCAGCACGTCCACGATTACTTTTACGTTATATTTTGCGGCACTGTCCATCATGGATTTGAACTGGTCGCGCGAACCGAGCAGATAGTTGCCTATTTTCCAGTCGGTGGGCTGATAGTAGTAGTACCATTTCCCTTTAACGGAGTCTCCGGGCTGGGAGAAGAGAGCCATCCCTCCGTCCTCACCTATGAAGCATGTGTTGGCGGGAGATGTCTGTACATATGCATAGCCGGCTTCTGCGATATCC
The DNA here is from genome assembly GCA_910588795.1 of uncultured Duncaniella sp. Lineage (GTDB taxonomy): Bacteria > Bacteroidota > Bacteroidia > Bacteroidales > Muribaculaceae > Duncaniella. The sequence continues at coordinate 86,873 of CAJURI010000002.1, forward strand.
TTCATGTTGGCGGCAATGGTGTCGAACGACCATGACCAGGCATGGAGTATCACATCATCATTGGTGTCAGCTTCAGGAGCCGGAGTTGTCTGCCGGCAGGATGCTATGATAATGCTCCCTGCCATGACAAGAAATAAAGATTTTTTCATAAGTGGAATTTATGTAAGTATGATGTTGGTGGAATAGTATGATATGTATGTGTCACTTATATATAAAGTTATATATAGTTATATATATAGTGTGATCGTGACAAGATATATGAGTGTGGCCGGAATTACGAGAAGCAGTGAATCTATTCGGTCAAGGATCCCTCCGTGTCCGGGAAGAATGTTGCCTGAGTCCTTGACTCCGAGTGTACGCTTTATAAGCGATTCCACAAGGTCGCCCCAGGTGGCGAATACGGCTGTCGTCACACCCATGCCGCAAAGAGCAGCCAGTGAGGTTGATGTAAAGTAGGCTCCGAAACAGTACTTCATGACGAATGCCGATGCAATCACGAAGATGATTCCGCCAAAAAATCCTTCCCAGCTTTTGGCCGGAGATATGCGCGGGAATAATTTGTGCCTCCCGAGCAGTGACCCTACTATAAATGCTCCCGTGTCGCTGAGCCATATCATCACAAACATGGCGAGAAGGAGTGCCGTACCGTCGTTAAGCGTGTAGTACATCGACATGATTCCGAGCGGCAAAGCTATGTAGAGCTGTCCCATATATGAGTAGGCAAGATTGGTCAGAGGCGACTGTTCATGGCTGTAGAGCTGCATGACGAGACGGACCACAAGATAAAGAAGATACATTGTGAAGAATGTGCCTCCGAGTACTGCTGTCTTGTGTGGGGTGAGAAGCCCTATGTTGACGCTGCTTATCCCTACAAACAGGATGATTGCCCCTGCAATGTCTGTGATAAGTGTGGTGATATTCTCGCCGCCTGTGGCAGCATTGGTGAGATGGGCGAATTCATTTATAGCGAGTATGGTGAAAAGTGTGAAAAGGGCTACAAACCACCATCCGCCGTGCAACACTGCGGCTATTATGAGAGAGACGTATATGATACCTGTCAGGGAACGTTTAAGCAGATTCTTCATTGTCAGACTATTTTATTTCTGCAAAAGTACGTAAAATATTTTAAAAGAAATGAGGACAAGCTCTGTTTTTTGGAGCCTGTCCTCAGTCAGTTGTTAAGAGATGCGAATATTATGAGCTCACACCAGATGGGCTATGAGAGATTCGCGGTCGCCCGGAAGCAGGTCGATGACCGGTATCTCCACCATGGTGTATGCACCTGGTGCAAGGCGCATTGCGGCACGTGCCACTCCGACAAGGAGCTGTGACGTTAGTGCGGGATTGTTGATGCTCATGGTATACTCAAAACGCTGGTTCTGAGTCTGCCCGGAGACACCTTTGCGCACCATGTGTACACCGTGTCCCATGTCCTTTACGGCATCCACGCTTTCCACAGCCATGACGTGGGTCTCGTCGGAAGCGAAGTAGGGGTCCTCCTTTACAGCCTTTGCCACTTCTTCAAGAGATGCTCCGGGAAGAAGCTCCACGTATACCATGCGACGATGCATTCCGTCACCTTTTGGCATGGTCATGGATAGAGCATTCTTTACGCCGGGCTTGGATTTCACACACACGGTATGCCCCATGCTCATGCCAGGGCCGAAATTAGTGTAAGTGATCCCTTTCGGAGCCGCAGCTTCCAGAAGAGTGCGCACTATAGAGTCGCTTCCCGGATCCCAGCCTGCTGATATCACAGAGACTTTCCCGGCCTTCACCGCAGCCTCGTTGAGGGTGCGCCGCAGTGCCGGTATCTGTGTGTGTATGTCGAAGCTGTCAACGGTGTTGATGCCCATTGCGAGAAATTCGAGAGCATATTTCTCAACCTCTCGCGTGGGTGTGCATAATATAGCTACATCTACATGTCCGAGCTCACGGATATCGGTTACGACCGGATAGGGTGTCAGTTCGAGTGGTTTCTCTCCGATGTTTCGGCGCACGACGCCGGCAATTTCCATATCGGGAGCTGCTTCGAGAGCCTGAATTGTGAATTTTCCTATGTTGCCATAACCGACAACTGCTGCACGGATTTTTGTCATAAGCTAATCTGGTTATAAAAAAACGTTATTTTCTGACTATGGCTTCGGTGTCACGGGCGATCATCAGTTCCTCGTCAGTCGGGATGACTACAACCTTGACCTTGGATGCCGGAGTTGAGATCACTTTCTCTTCGCCACGTGTCTTGTTGGCTTCGGGATCGATCTCTACGCCCATAAATGCGAGGGGTGCGCATACATTGGAGCGCAGTGAGCACTGGTTCTCGCCGACGCCTCCTGTGAATACTATGATATCCACGCCTCCCATTTCGGCGGCATAAGCACCGATGTATTTGAGGATGCGCTGCTCGTACATGTCCATGCCGAGGCATGCGCGCTGATTGCCCTCTTTTACAGCAGCCTCAATCTCACGCATGTCGCTTGAGATTCCGCTTATGCCGAGCATGCCGCTCTCCTTGTTAATGACTTTCTGGAGTTCTGTTGCTGAGAGGTTGTGCTTGAGCATCAGGTATACGAGTGCGCCCGGATCGACATCTCCTACACGTGTGCCCATCATCAGTCCTTCGGTCGGGGTAAGCCCCATGGATGTATCCACGCTCTTGCCGTCGACTACCGCTGTGATGGAACCTCCGTTGCCTACATGGCAGGTGATGATCTTCTGTCCCTTGGGGGATATGCCGAGGAACTCGCACACGCGCTGTGACACATAGCGGTGGCTTGTGCCGTGGAAACCGTAACGGCGCACTCCGTCCTCTTTATAGTATTTATAGGGCAGGGCGTACATGAACGATTTGGCCGGCATGGTCTGATGGAAAGCTGTGTCGAATACAGCCACCTGCGGCACTTCGGGCATAAGGGCGGTGATTGCTTCTATGCCTGTCATATTTGCGGGATTGTGCAGGGGGGCGAGGTCGTAGCACTGCTTGATCATGTCCTTGACTTCATCGGTGATAAGGACACTCTGGCTGAATTTTTCTGCTCCGTGCACCACGCGGTGGCCTACGGCATCGATCTCGGCATAGCTCTTGATGCATCCTTCCACCGGATCGGTGAGAAGGTTGAGAATGGCCTTGACTGATCCGTTGTGATCGGTCTGTCCGAGCTCGAGGATGGCTTTTGATCCGTCGGCTTTTTTGTATTTGAGGAATCCGTCGGGGAGCCCGATTTTCTCTACACCACCTTCAGCGAGTACGGCGTCGGTTGATGTGTCGATGAGTTTGTATTTTACAGAGCTGCTGCCGCAGTTAAGAACTAATATTTTCATGGCTTATTTGTTTTCTTTTAGGCCGATTGCCTGATTGCAGGTGATGATTATGGTCTTGTATATATCCTCCGGGAAACATCCGCGTGAGAGGTCGTTGACGGGTGCTGCAAGTCCCTGTAGTACCGGGCCTACGGCTTCAACTCCGCCAAGACGCTGAACGAGCTTGTAGGCGATGTTGCCAACTTCGAGCGATGGGAACACGAGGACATTGGCGCGACCTGCAAGCTGGCTGTTGGGTGCCTTGCTGTTTGCTACGCTGGGCACGAGAGCGGCATCGGCCTGAAGTTCTCCGTCGAGCTGAAGATCGGGGGCCATGCGGTGTGCTATCTGTGTGGCTTCGATCACCTTGTCGATGCGCTCGTGCTTTGCACTTCCCTTTGTCGAGAAGCTTAGGATGGCAACACGTGGCTCCATGCCTGCGATATCACGTGCGGTCTGGGCTGCGGATACTGCTATCTGAGCAAGTTCGGTGGCTGTCGGATCGGGTATCACTGCGCAGTCGGCAAATATGAGAAGTCCGTTTGTGCCGAAGGGTGAGTTCTCGGGGAGGACCATTACGAATGCACCTGACACAACGTTTATGCCCGGCATGGTCTTGATTACCTGAAATGCTGCGCGGAGCACATTGCCTGTGGTGTTGAGCGCGCCGGCTACCTGTCCGTCGGCATCTCCGCTCTTGATCATGAGGCATCCGAGATACAATGGATTGGCTGTGGTTGTGCGTGCCTCTTCCATAGATATGCCCTTCTTCTTGCGGAGCTCATAGAATAATGGCGCGTACTTGTCAATGATCTTTTCGTCGGTGGGGTTGACGATTGTCGCCTTGCCGATGTTTGCGAGTTTGAGCTCAGAGGCCATTGTCATGATCTCTTTGGGGTCACCAATGAGGATGATGTCGGCGATGCCTTCAGCAATGATGCGGTCAGCTGCTGTTAGGGTACGGGGTTCGGTCCCTTCAGGGAGCACGATGCGCTGGCGTGATGATTTAGCCTTCGCGGTAAGTTTTTCAAATAATCCCATAACTGTATTCAGGTATTATGATGGTTGTTGATTTCGAAATAAGAGTCGATGATTATAGTATCGGATGTTTATTTTGTTAACGGTGCAAAGTTACAAACAATTTCCCCCAATGGCAAAAAAAACTGCCACCGGGGGACTGATTTTTGTTAAATGATTTTTGTGTTATCGGATCCTTATGTCGGTCGTGGCCTTTTTGCCGCTATCGAACGCGATATCGAAGCTGAGTGTCTTTCCTGATCGGTCATATGTGTAATTATCGATCTTTCTGCCATCCATCGTTACGGATGTCGGTACAAAATCCACGCGATGGACCACAAATGTCAGTTCTTTCATATCCTTTGATCCGGGGTAGTCCCCTGTGGCTGATATCTTTATATCTATGCGGCCGTGAGTGGAATCGCCTTCAAATGTCATGAGACGGTAGCTTTTGTCGGAGAGCGATGATGTGGATGCAGGATTGTCTTCATAGAGCGTGTAGGCTGATTTCCCTTCGGCCGGATAATAATTTATGGTATATCGGTCTGTGCGGTAGCCGCCGGTGTTTTCCATGTCATAGTCGGCCGTAGGGATGAATGATCCTGCCCTTACGAACAGCGGGAGGACTTCGAGCGGTGCCGCATATGTTATGGTGTCGCCTACTGAGTATAGTTTCTCGGGATCGGCCATGTCCACCCATTCCCCTTCCGGAAAGATTATCTCACGTTGTGTCGCGCCTTTGGTGAGCACCGGAGCGACAAGCACGTCGCGTCCCCAGAGGTATTCGTCGTCAATGTCATCGTATCTGGCACTTCCAGTCGTGTAGAAATTAAGAGGGCGCACAAACGGGAGACCTTCCGTCGCGTTCTCGTATGCAAGCGTATAGTTGTATGGCAGCCAGCGGTAACGCTCTTTTATGAGTGGAAGTATGATGTGTTGGTGGTCGGGGTAGTTGTATGGCTCGGCTGTGCGTTGTGCGTGTGTGCGTAGCACCGGTGAAAAGGTCCCGAGCTGAAGCCAGCGTACATAAAGTTCGGGATCATAGGGTGCAGATTCATCAATGGCAAATCCTCCTACGTCGTGGCTCATATATCCCAGTCCGCTTAGTCCGGAATTAAGCATGATTGTGACCTGGGGCTTAAGTCCTCCCCATGAGCGGGATACATCGGTCGACCACGGGAATACGCTGTAACGCTGAAGTCCGGTGGTGCCTCCACGCATCATTGTCATGAGGCGGCGATCAGGGAATTCGTCTTTATATAGGTCATGGATGATTTTGCTCCAGTCGTTGCCATATCTGTTGTGATATTGACGCGTTGTAAGCCCGTTGGCATGTAGTCCGCTTTCAGGGTGCACTTCAGGTTCGCCGAGATCGCCCCACCATCCCCCGACTCCATCGAGTGTGAGCTGGCGGTAACGTTCTCTTTGCCAGGCCTGAGTCTTTGGATTCGACATGTCGAACATGCCTCCTTCTCCTACCCATATCGTGACCTCTTGTGCTGCTCCAGTGGAGTCCTTGAGGAGAAGCCCGTTGTCGCGCAGATAGTTGTAGTTCTTCAGCCCGTTGCCGTTGCGAAGCACGTAGGGCTGGGATATTATCACAGTATTAACTCCTTGATCCTTTAGCTCTGACAGCATGCCGCGGTGGTCAGGCCACTGAGTGGGGTCCCATTCGAGACGCCCCATGTCCTGCTCTTTTCCGTACCAATATAGATCAAGGACAATACCGTCAAGAGGATAGCCGGCGCGTTTGAGGGTGTCAACTACGCCTACGGTCTCATTCCGGGTCCTGTAGCCGTATTTTGAAGTTATGTAGCCGAGTGACCATAACGGAGGCAGTTCCTGCCGGCCTGTAAGCGAGGACAGCCGGGGTATCAGTGATGCGATGGATCCGGTGGAATTTATGAAATAGTATGACACAGGATCATTGGCCTCTGATGTGTATTTTATGGGGTCAGCCATTATCATTGTGGCCGCCGCATAGTCGTCGAACACTACGGCATATCCGTTGGAACTGATGAACAGTGGCATTGTGATGTTCATCTGCCGGATACGTTTGTCATCGGCTGTGTATCCATAGTTCTGTTTGTTGTACATCACGAGGGTATCTCCGGCGAGATTAAAGCTGTAACCGCGTTCGCCGGCTCCGTAGAATGAGCCTTGGCCTGTAGTGTATAGCGATAAGGTCTGTAAGCCGCCGGATACATCTCGGGTCCCGTTATCCCTTATTATGCGGTTTGAACCGCCGTTTATGTCAACGGCCCCTGTTGTCGGGTTGACTTTCACCGAGACACCTGTGGATGTGGTAAACACTTTTGATCCGTCTTCTGTCATTACTGGATTTTCGGATGCTTCTTGTGTGATGTCTGTCGACAGAGTGTCGGAAGGCTTTTCTCCTTTTGGGAAGTTTTCCACGCGGATTATGTCGGGAGTGATTGCCGATACCACTATATTTCTTCCGTCAGGAGTGGTGACACGTATGGTTTCGGCATTCAGTGTTACTGATGCCGCGGCTGCCAGCATTAGCGCGTAAATGTAGCGTCTTGCGGCTGTGACACATTTATTCATTTCTGGAAAAGTAAGTATGACGTGTTATAAATATGTATGATATATTGTTGTGCAAATATACATGGTATTTTCAACAATTGGAATCAGTCAATTGTTAAAGTTTGGTTAAAACTCTTGACAGAAGAGTGTAATGGTAGTAATTTTGTGGCGTTTTTATTTTAATATGCCTAAGAAGCGTTTTCATCATATACCCATGTTCAGTACCCGGGCCACGGCGACAGTGTCGGTGGCACTCGTGCTTGTAATCCTTGGCATAGCATCCCTCGTAGGTATTGCGGCCCATGGCCTCACTCAGTCAGTGAGAGACAATATGGGGTTTGTGGTAATATTTAATGAAGGAGTCACGGCCGGAGAGATATCGGATATAACCGACCGGCTCAAGAAAGACAATGCCGTAAGTTCGACGACCTATTCCTCACCGGAAGAGATTCTTGACCGTTGGCAGAAAATGGTGGGGGAGGATGAGGATATTATGAGCCTTGCAGGAGTAAATCCGTTCACTCCCGAGCTGGATGTTAAGGTGTCTGAGCGGTATGCCTGTGCTGACAGCATAGAGATGCTTGTCGCTCCCATAAGCCTGATGCCTCAGGTGAGTGACGTGAAGATCAATGCGCAGATGATCGACAGTGTGAATTCCACGCTTCACAGTGTGTCGCTCACTCTTGTGGGCATAGCGGTGGCTTTGCTTGTGGTGTCATTCGTGTTGATATTCAACACCGTGCGCCTGTCGGTCTATTCCAAAAGATTCCTTATAAACACGATGCAGCTTGTCGGAGCAACACCGGGATTCATACGCCGTCCTTTTCTCAGGGAGAGCATAGTCAATGGGGCTGTGGCCGGGATTCTTGCATCATGCATGGTTGCTGTGATGTTATATTATTGCCGTATGTTCGCACCATCGGTAAAGGCTGTGCTTGAGTGGGGTGACGCTGTGACAGTGATGGCAGGCATGGTTGTCACAGGTATGTTGATATGTCTTGTTGCGGCGGTTTTTGCCTGCAACAGATACCTCTCTCTAAGCTACGATGAACTATATAAATAATTATAATCAGTATTATGGCATATAAGAATGAACGCCGCAAGTCAGAGAATGATGTCCTCGACAAAGAGAGCGAGCGTGAAATGCCCTTTCTCCGCATCAATTTTATCCTTATGGCGATAGCCGGGGTCATGATAGTGTTAGGTTTCCTCCTTATGGCCGGCGGCTCAAGTGACTGGGGCGCGTTCAATCCGGATATATTCTCGACACGCAGGATTGTGGTCGGGCCGGCGATAGCTTTTCTTGGCTTCATATTCATGGGGGTAGGAATCATGTACTCGCATAAAGGAAGGCATTGATCGACATGGACTGGATAGACGCACTTATTCTCGGCATAGTGCAGGGGCTTGCCGAATATCTACCCATAAGCAGCAGCGGCCATCTCGAAATATTCCGTGAGATTCTTGGGCTTGATCTGTCAGGCGAAGATGCATTGGAGTTTGATGTTACTCTGCACGTGGCCACTGTACTGAGTACAATTGTGGTTCTTTGGAATGAATTCCTGCCGTTATGCAAGTCGTTTTTTACGGTTGCGAGGGACAACAGATTTTTCTATGTCTGCAAGATCCTGCTTTCATGTATCCCGGTCGCTATCGTAGGGCTATGTTTCAAGGATACTGTGGAGAGCTTTTTCGGCAGTGGACTCACAGTTGTGGGCATATGTTTGCTGATTACAGCCTGTCTGCTGAGTTTTGCATATTATTTCCGCAATCCCGAGCGTGAAGCCCGGCATCATATGTCGGGACATGATATCACTTGGTTCGATGCACTTGTTATAGGCTGTGCGCAGGCTGTGGCGGTGTTGCCTGGCTTAAGCCGCTCCGGTACCACTATAGCTACCGGTCTGCTGCTTGGTGACAGACGCGACAAGATCGCTCAGTTCTCATTTTTTATGGTCATCATCCCCATTCTCGGCGAGGCTATGCTTGGGGTCAAGGATATTATTGCCGGTGAAGGAATGGGAGAGAGTGTGGGGACGTTGCCGCTTGTCGTAGGGTTTATGGCTTCCTTCATAGTCGGCTGCATTGCCTGCAAATGGATGATAGAGCTTGTAAAGAAGGGCAAACTTATATGGTTCGCGCTCTATTGCCTGTGTGTCGGAGTGCTCTGTCTGGCATGGTAAATAAACTATGGTGTGAGTATGGATTTCATAACAGGAGAGACTCTCTATATCGACAAGCCGCTTGAGTGGACTTCATTTGATGTCGTCAAGCGCATACGCGGAGTCTTGCTTCATCGTCTGCATCGGAAAAAAATGAAGGTCGGGCATGCCGGCACACTCGATCCTCTCGCAACTGGGGTTATGGTGGTGGTGACAGGCCGGTCAACGAAGCTCATAGAGCAGTTGCAGGCTGATGTCAAGGAATATGTAGCCACAATACAGCTCGGCTCGACAACTCCGTCGTACGACCTTGAAACGAAGATAGATGCTAAATATCCAACAGAGCATATAACGAGGGAGATGATTGATAGGATCCTCCCGAGATTCAAAGGGCGGATCGAGCAGGTGCCACCGGCTTTTTCGGCTTGCAAGATCGACGGTAAGCGTGCCTATGACATGGCCCGTAAAGGTAAGGATGTGGAGCTTAAGCCCAAAGTTCTTGTGATCGATGAGATCGAGGTCGAGGAATTCGATTCACAGGAAATGACATTGCGTCTGCGTATAGTGTGCAGCAAAGGCACCTACATCCGTGCTCTTGCGCGTGATATAGGAGAGGCTCTGGATAGCGGAGCTCATCTCATAGCTCTGCGCCGTACTCGAGTGGGAGATATGAGGGTGGAAGACTGTCTCACCGTAGATCAGGCGGTGGAACTTATCCGCACCACTGATATCATAATTCCCGATGAGGACAATGACGATTGATCAATACCGAATTATCATATAACTGAATACTATTTATCGTATATAACTGACTGAAAGAGGATGAAACTTTCACAATTCAAATTCAAGCTTCCAGAAGAGCTGATAGCGCAGCATCCGGTTGGGGAACGAGACGATGCTCGACTGATGGTGGTGAATCGTAAGGAGGGAACGATTGAGGACCACGTATTTAAAGAGATCATCAATTATTTTGACGACGGGGACCTGTTTGTCTACAACGATTCAATGGTATTTCCAGCTCTCCTGTATGGGAATAAGGAGAAGACCGGAGCGCGTATAGAGGTGTTTCTGCTCAGAGAGCTTAGCGCGGAGAACAAGCTGTGGGATGTCCTTGTGGAGCCTGCACGCAAGATACGCATAGGCAACAAGCTTTATTTCGGAGACGATGAGTCCATGGTCGCCGAGGTCATAGACAACACTACTTCGCGCGGGCGCACTTTGCGTTTCCTCTATGACGGGTCGCACGAGGAGTTCAAGGAGGAACTGTACAAACTCGGATCCACCCCGCTTCCGTACTATATCAACCGTGATTCGGCCAAGGAGGACACTGAGCGTTACCAGACGATATATGCACGCAACGAGGGGGCGGTAGTCGCCTCCGGAGCCGGATTGCACTTCTCTCGTGAACTTATGAAGCGTCTTGAGATCAAGGGAGTGGGCGAGGCTTTCATCACCATACACAGCGGCCTTGGCAACTACAGGGAGATCGATGTCGAGGATCTGACCAAGCATCGTATGGATTCTGAAGAGATGGAGGCGTCACAGGAACTTGTAGATAAGGTGAATGCCACTAAGGATGCCGGTCATAAGGTATGCGCTGTGGGCACCCAGGTGTTGCGTGGCATAGCGAGTGCTGTTAGCATGGGCGGACATATGAAGACTTATTCAGGATGGACCAACAAGTTCATATTCCCGCCGTATGATTTCACCGTTACGGACGCTCTTGTGTCAAATTTCCATCTTCCGTATTCCACCATGCTGATGATGGTGGCTGCTTTCGGGGGCTATGATCTTGTCATGGAGGCCTATAAGAAAGCTGTAAAAGAGGAGTATAAGTTTGGCGTATACGGCGATTCAATGCTTATCATATAATTGGCGAAATTCCTTACAATACCAAAAAACGGGGAGGGGATCTATCGTGAGAAGATGAGCCGTTTCCTCGCATTTGCACTTCCGGTGTCATCGGTGGATGACGCCAGGGAGTGCATAGCACTTTATACAAACGAATATCATGATGCCCGCCATGTGTGCTGGGCTTATATGATAGGGGCTGACAGACGCACTTTTATGTCCAATGACAACGGGGAGCCTTCTGGAACAGCCGGCAAACCTATACTCGGACAGATCAATTCTCTCGGACTTACCAATGTGGCAGTGATCGTGGTACGGTATTTCGGAGGAATCAAGCTTGGCACATCAGGGCTGATATCGGCCTACAGAGAGGCTGCGCGACTTGCTCTCGAAGATGCCGGAGTGGTCGAAGGACGTGAGATGACTTCTCTGTCGGTGACATTTCCGTATCTTGCCATGAATGATGTGATGCGCGTCATCAAGGGGATGCCGGCTCGTGACTGTGTAAAGATTGTAAGTCAGGAGTTTGACAACACATGCACTGTCACCTTGTCGCTTCCTGTAGATATTTTTGATGAGTTTTCCGGTCGGCTGGAAGGCATTTCAGGGACCTCCTTAAACTATTGAACAGCCAACTTTGTTACTATATCGAACGAGGAATTTAAGTCTTATTGACATATGGTCTGCTGAAAAATCGCTATCTTTGTCACTCCATATCTCCTCATCCTATTAATTCTCACACTTAAAAAGTTTCAACGGCTTTATTAAATGACCGATAACAGTAAAGACCTGCTCCCGATGATCATAGAGGGGATCCAGGAGCGCAAGGGTAAAAATATAACGATCGTAGATCTAAGCAGCATAGAAAGCGCGGCAGCCTCTCGTTTTGTGATATGTGAGGGTACGTCCACCCAGCACGTAGCAGCGGTTGCCGACAGTATACGTGAATATATCTTTGACAAGTCTCATGTCAAGCCTTATAATTATGACGGCTATGGCAATTCCCAATGGATTGTGATTGATTATGATGACACTCTTGTTCATGTTTTTGTGCCTGAGATGCGCCGTCTGTATGATCTTGAGGGCTTGTGGAGTGATGCTGCCATATCTGATATCCCGGACCTTGATTAAGGAATAATCCCCAATATACATCAAATGGATAATCCGAATAATAAACCGAAAAAGTCAGGAATACGTTTCAGTATGTACTGGGCGTATGCCATAATCATAGTGTTCCTGCTCGGGATGCTCTATATAGATGACAATTCACTTACCAAGGATGTCAGCTATTCCAAGTTCGAGCAGTATGTGGAATCGGGCGGCGTGAAGAAGATCACAGTGTTTACCAATACCAATAAGGCTGAGGCTGTGGTTTCGGATTCATTGGCTGCCACGATATTCCATGAAGCCCAGTTCAAGCCGGGTAGCGGCACTGTGGCCCATATCATCACTGACATACCTTCTGCCGACAAGATGAAGGACCAGATTGATGCATGGAGTGAGGCCGGTAAATTCAAGGGGGAGGTAAATTATGAGAAATCATCGGATTATACTTCCATCCTGTGGACTTTCGGTCCGATTATCCTTCTGGTGGCATTCTGGTTCTTTATGATGCGCAGGATGTCGGGCGGAGCCAATGGCGGCGGCCCCGGCGGTGTGTTCAATGTGGGTAAATCAAAGGCCAAGGTGTTTGAGAAAGGCGAGGCCACCAATGTGACATTCAAGGATGTGGCAGGATTGACTGAACCTAAGACTGAGATCCGTGAGATAGTCGAGTTCCTGCGTAACCCCCAGCGTTATACTGATCTCGGCGGCAAGATACCCAAGGGTGCGCTTTTGGTCGGCCCTCCAGGAACAGGCAAAACTCTTCTTGCCAAGGCTGTGGCCGGTGAGGCCAATGTGCCTTTCTTCTCTATGTCAGGTTCGGATTTTGTCGAGATGTTTGTCGGTGTAGGTGCTTCGCGAGTCAGAGACCTGTTCCGTCAGGCTAAGGAGAAGGCTCCGTGCATTGTGTTCATTGACGAGATTGACGCTGTCGGACGTGCACGAGGCAAAAATCCCAATATGGGAGCTAATGATGAGCGTGAGAATACTCTCAATCAGCTGCTTACTGAAATGGATGGCTTCGGGACCAACAGCGGTGTGATTATCCTTGCTGCGACCAATCGTGCCGATATCCTCGATAAGGCTCTCCTGCGTGCCGGACGTTTTGACCGTCAGATCACGGTGGATCTGCCTGAGTTGAAGGACCGTGTCGAGATATTCAATGTGCATCTGCGCAACATAAAGAAGGATGATACGGTCGATGTCGAGGTCATGGCCCGTCAGACGGCAGGATTTTCAGGTGCGGATATTGCGAATGTGTGCAACGAGGCAGCTCTTATAGCCGCCCGTAATAATAAGAAAACTGTCGATCGTGACAGCTTTATGGCTGCGATTGACCGCATAATCTGCGGTCTGGAACATAGCTCCAAGATAATATCTCCGGAGGAAAAGAAGGCGATAGCGATTCATGAGGCCGGTCATGCCACCGTGTCGTGGTTCCTTGAATACTCCAACGAGATGGTCAAGGTCTCTATAGTTCCGAGAGGCATGGCTCTCGGTGCCGCATGGTATATGCCGGAGGAACGTCAGATCACACCTCTTCAGGCTCTGCTTGACCAGATGTGCATGACTTTGGGCGGCCGTGCTGCCGAGGAGCTTGCTCTCGGTGAGATCTCTACCGGCGCGCTTAACGATCTTGAGAAGGTCACCAAAATGGCTTATGCCATAGTAGTGTACTACGGCATGAGCGAGAAGCTGCCTAATGTATGTTATTACGATTCAACCGGCCAGGCCTACGGTTTCTCAAAGCCTTATGGCGGGGAGCGTGCGAAGCAGATTGATGATGAGGTGTCACGCATCATTGGAGAACAGTATGAGCGTGCCAAGAGGATCATAAGCGAGCATAAGGATGGACATGCCAGACTTGCGGAGACCCTTCTCACCAAGGAGGTGATGTACTCTGAGGATCTCAAGGAGATATTCGGGGAACGTCAATGGCGATCGCGCACCGAGGAGATCATGCAGCTTCAGGCCGAGAGGGATGCAGCCCGCGAAGCTGCTAAGGCCGCAGAAGAAAAATCCGCCCAGGCCGGGACTACTGACGATTCAGCCAAGAACGAAAGTGCCCCCGAGGATGTGGAGGCTGTTGAGATCAAACCTGATGAAGAGGCTGATACGAGTGATGACAGATCATCCTCGGATGTCACACCCCCTCCATTCAAGGGCGTGTGATATGTGAAAGATATCTGACTGAATTGTAACAATATTAATGCGGCATGACTCTGATCAGGGTCATGCCGCATTAATATTAAAATATTTCGATAGGCCTATATCATATCAGCTATCACAGCCTTTATGCTGTCGGCAAGTTTGTCAGCTTCTTCCATGGTGTGGGCTTCGCTGTAGATACGGATGATTGGCTCGGTATTGGATTTGCGAAGATGCACCCATGAGTCGGCAAAATCGATCTTCACTCCGTCAATGTCAGTGATTTTTTCACCTGAGAAGCGTTTTTTGACAGCTTCAAGAATGGCATCGACATTGATTTCCGGTGTCAGCTCGATCTTGTTTTTCGCAATTTCGTAGGCAGGGTAGGTGGCACGCAGTTCGCTGACCTTCTTTCCGCTTTTGGCGAGAAGAGACAGGAATAGAGCCACACCTACGAGGGCATCGCGCCCATAGTGTGATTCAGGGTATATCACACCGCCGTTACCTTCGCCGCCAATCACGGCTCCGGTCTCCTTCATTTTTGTTGTTACATTCACCTCACCTACGGCCGCTGCCGAGTAGGAGCATCCGTGAAGTTCGGTCACATCGCGTAAGGCGCGTGATGAACTGAGGTTTGACACCGTGGATCCCGGAGTATGCGAAAGCACGTAATCGGCTATCGATACAAGCGTGTATTCCTCGACAAACATTCTGCCGTCTTCCATGACTATGGCAAGACGGTCGACATCAGGATCAACGACGAATCCTACGTCGGCCTTTCCGTCGGCCATCAGTCCGGAGATCTGTGTCAGGTTCTGCGGTATAGGCTCAGGTGTGTGGGCAAATTTTCCTGTTGCCTCACAGTTGAGTTCTATGATATTCTTGACACCGAGAGCACGCAGCAATTGGGGGATCACTATGCCTCCGACCGAGTTTACGGCATCGACCGCAACTGTAAAATTGGCTTTGGCTATAGCTTCGGTATCGACAAGCCCGAGAGAAAGCACCTTGTCAATGTGCTTGCGGTTGTATGTGTCGTTGTGGTACACATGTCCGAGTTCGTCGACTGAGGCGAAAGTATATTCCCCTTGTTCGGCTATGCGTAACACTTCCTTGCCTTGGGCGTCATTAAGGAATTCCCCGTCCTCGTTAAGCAGTTTCAGTGCATTCCATTGCTTGGGATTGTGGCTTGCCGTGAGAATGATTCCTCCGCATGCATTTTCCTCTGTCACTGCTATCTCAGTGGTCGGTGTCGATGCCAAGCCTATGTTTACGACATCCATTCCCATGGCAGTGATGGTGCCGGTCACAATGTCGTTGACCATCTGTCCGCTCAGGCGTGCGTCGCGCCCTACAACTATGGTATTGGTGTTGCGGCTGCTGTTGCGTCTGATGAATGTGACATAGGCTGCTGTAAACTTTACTATATCAAGAGGCGAAAGACCTTCGCCGGGCGCACCCCCGATGGTGCCGCGTATACCGGATATTGATTTTATCAGTGACATATGTCTTTTGAGGATTATAAATCTGTTATATCAATGGGTATGTGGATAGGTTAAGCAGGTCACATTGCCGGTTTATTGTATGACACATTGTAAAGGAACGGCACTACGTAGCTCATGTCGGATGTCGGGCCGGCCTGTGACTTTATCACGACGTTGACTTTGCATCCGTATCCGAGGAGTTTTACCGGGATCTGAAGACCGGTGCCGTATTGTGATGACTGCTGGATATCATAGTCCTCAAACAGGAAATACGTCGGTTCAGTGTTCATGTTGTCCATGTTCCCGGCTCCTATGTTGTCATCGCTGCCCACTACATAGTAGTTGAGGTCATAGCGCATGTAACGGAAATACACACGTTCTCCTTTTTCGGGGATTTCGCCGCTTCCTTTGTCAATGACCTGCATATACACGTTCCCGTCATCGTCTACGCAGTAGTAGGGGGCTTTTTCCCCGACTTCAAAATTGTTTCCTTCAGGTATTTCTTCTATGACCCTGTGTTCGGCGAGGAATGCGTTGACCAGTTGGTTCTCTTCGTTGAGAAGATCCGCATAGCTTTTGGAGTCGCTGCATGAGGTGGCTGCCAATAAAAGGGCAAGGATGGGAAATATCGATAAAAATTTGCGTTTCATTATTTCGTATGTTGTGTATGAGCTATAAAAATACTGTTTATATGATCTATTCAAAAAGAGTTTCGTAATCAGGTATCGCCTTGAGAAGATAGGATAGAGCTTCGGATAGCGATCCGTGGAATTCACCTCCGGCTGCGTTTATGTGGCCGCCACCTCCAAACTTTTCTTCGCACACAAGGTTGACAGGGAATACACCTTTGGAGCGCATGGATATTTTCACCAGGTCCTTGCTGTCTTCACGCATGAAGACTGACCACTGCACCTCGGGAATTGTGAGCGGAATATTTACGAGCCCTTCGGTGTCGCCCTTGGAGTAGTCGAAATCTCTCAGGTCATCATAGCTGAGGGTGATGAGTGCCATGCGGCCTCCGCACATATATTCCGTGCGATACTGTGCATAACCGTTGAGGCGTATGCCCGACTGGGATGCGTTGTTGTGGACGAGCTTGTACAGATTGTCCTTGTCGATCCCTTTTCTCAGCAGATCATGAATTATGAGGTAGAGGTCGGGATCGTTGGAGTTGTATGCGAAATTTCCCGTATCGGTCATCATGCCTGTGTATATGCATGCTGCCGAACTTCGGTTGAGATAGCGTGTCCATCCTGCCTGCCATAGGAATATGTAAAGCAATGCGGATGTTGACGACACCTCGGGATGGGATATCAGTATGTCGCAACTGATTATCGGGGCGAGATGATGGTCTATCACAATGCGTCGTGAGGCGGCTTTTTCAAAGGCTTCGCTCAGGCGGTCGACGCGTTTGAGGTCGTTGAAGTCGAGGCAGAACACAAGATCGGCTTTCGCGATAAGGTCCTGCGCGCGCTCGGGCGAGCGTGTGGCGGTGATAATTTCGCGGACACCGGGTAGAAACTGCAATGATTTGGGCGGGCAGTCGGCCGTGACTACTGTGGCGTCCTTGCCGAGAGCGCGAAGCACGGAGCAAAGGGCCGTGGTTGAGCCCAGAGCGTCACCGTCAGGGCTGACATGGCAGGTTATGACGACATTGCGCGCACAAAGCAGCATATGCTTCACGCGCTCCACAAGGTCTGGGTCAATAACAGTGTTGAACCGACTTCTTCGTCCAGGTGTATATGAATTCATTTTTAGCAATTGCAAAGTTAAGCAATTTTCAGCAATTACCACCTCTGCAGGAATTAATTTTTGGGAAGTGTCACTGTGAAACGTGCACCAGAGTTATAGGATGTGTCGAGCTCAACGTCCCCTTTGAGCCGTTGGGCTATGAGTCTGGCTATTGTAAGTCCGAGTCCTGCGCCTTGTGAATCTCTGTCGATCTTGAAGAAGCGTTCAAATATCTTTTCCTTGTTTTTAGGATTGATGCCTATGCCGGTGTCAGTGACTGTGAATATGACTTCTGAGTCAGAATCGTTCAGACGGTAGGATAGTGTTATGGAGCCTTTGTCGGTGAATTTGGCAGCGTTTGTGAGCAGATTGTTGAGTATCTGTTGCAGGCGTGCAGGATCGGTGAACATCTCCACATGTCCGCAGTCAGGGTCAAGCGACAGTGTCACTCCCGGTTTCACGCGGTGACGCACACTGTCGAGCGTGGCCTCGCAGAGCAATCGTAGGTTTATAACTATCGGGTGTACCGACACCGGTGAACTGTCTATCTCGGATAGTCTCAGCACATCGTTGATGATGGTGCTGAGCAGCTCGCTGTTGAGTTCGATGAGGTCGGCGAAGCGTGTCAGGTGGCGTTCGGATATCCTTCCCACATCGTTGGACGAGGCGTTGCCCACACAGTCGGCTATGAGGTGGGAATATTCGTTTATGGCCTGTAGCGGCACCTTTACTTCATAACTCATGTTCTTTATGAAGTCGCTCTTCAGGTTGTTGGCCTTTTGTGCGGCATCGCGGGCGCGTATTAGCTCTGCGCGCGATTGTTTGAGGTTTTCGCTTTCCGACACAAGTTTCCTGTTAGTCTCGGAAAGGTTGCGTATGAGGGAACGGTTTTTGCGGAACTGGAGGAATAGGAACACGGCAAGAATTATGAGTATTATCACGGCACATATGGACACCAGTATTATGGTGTGCTGTAGTGACGCTATTGATTCGCTCTTCTCTTTTGCCATCTGTGTCACGCGATACTTCATGTCGTATATCGCATAGGCAGTCTGTAGCTCTCTGTATGTGCTGTGGGCGCGCTCTTCGATCTCGTCTTGGAGCAGCTTTATGTAATCCTTCGACGCTCTCAGCAGTGTCTCTTTGTCTCCGAGAGCATCGGCGCACTCTATTTCCATCTGCCGTAGCTGCTTGTGCCGCATCTGTGTCACAGGCTCGCTGATAGCCTTCTTGATCATGGGAAGAGCCCTTGCGTAATCCTTGTAGAACATCGCATAGTATATGTCAGGCATGGGGGCTTTCCTGTATGTCTCGTATATTGCCGGGTCGAACGGGAGCTGGACAAGTGCTTTTGAGTAATATTCGTTGACCTCAGCTGTGTCAAGGTGTTCGTAGTTTGACAACAGCCGTGTGTATATGGTGTAGTATGTGGGGTGATAGTTGCGGAATTTACGTCCTTTGGCCAGATAGTGTCTTTCAAGATTCTCTATGTCCTCAAGGGTGTTTTTATCGGCTACCATGGACCGGTCAGGATGGGTTGACGAGAATATCGAGGCCGCGTGGACGTTGTAGGCATTTCTGAGGGAATAAGCTGTTGACGGTAGTCTGTCGATTATGTGGTTGAGCGAATCCATATATGAGACAAGCAGATTCCCGTTTGGGACATCTGACAGGAGCATACATAGTCCATGAGTGAGTGCGGCACGGTCATAAAGGTCAGTAGGCGGGTTGAGCATGATCTCCTCCATGCGCTCTCTCAGAGCTTCTTTGCGGTCCTCGGTGTCGCTATAGTAGGCTCTGCGCATATTCTGCATGAACCTTATGAATGTAATTGTCTCTTTACGCTCGTCGCTGTCAGGGCATTTCAGGGCTTTCTCCGTAAGGTCGCGCAGAAGTGAGTCGCGACGCATGTATCGGTTGGCCTGATTGCGTATTATGTCGAGAGCGGAATTATAGTCGCGGGCACGCATTGCCGTGTAGTACAGGCTGTCGCCGAGCCTGTTGGAGGTGTCGCGCGGAAGCACGTCATACAGGTTCAGCATTATGTGAAGAGAGTCCACGGGTGTGTGTGCCCTGTGTAGCTCTGTGCGCAGTGAGTCAATGATGAACATAGTGCCAGAGATGGCATGGCTCTTGATATGGCATCCCGATATGCATATGATCGAGACTATTATGGAAAGAAATCGTGTTGACATTGATCTTAGGGTTGTAGTGTCTGGTAATTATGGTATGATTTCATGGTTCCGGTTTACGGTCTAAACATCCAGTTCAAGTCCGGGCCGTCGCACGATATGTATTATCCCGTCGGGAGTGTCGGTAATGTTGTCGGCATGGGCATCCTTCAGCTCTTTGACTGACCGGAAACCCCATGTCACTCCGCATGAATCCACACAGGCCCGTCGGGCGGTCTCCATGTCAACGGCGGAGTCGCCGGTGTAGAGCACCTTTGACTTGCGTACCGGTACTTTGCCAAGGATCTCGAATATGATTGATGGGTCAGGTTTTACCGGGACCCCTTCTTTCTGTCCTTCTATGGCAGCCCATGGAATGTCAGGGAAGAAACGTCGTATTAAAGTCTCGACTGCCTGATGGTATTTGTTGGATGCCACAGCCAATTTTACTCCCATGTCGCTCAGTTCGTGCAGCATTTCCGGTATGCCCGGATAGGGCACGGTGGCATCTGCAAGATGCTCGTCATAATATTCGCGGAATTTTTCACGTATTGTAATGACATTTTCCGGTGAGCGTTCATCCTCGGGAAGAGCCCGTTCGATGAGTCTTGTCACGCCGTTGCCGACAAACATATTGTAGGCAGATATGCTGTGGACAGGATAACCGCTCTCTCGGAGTGCGTGGTTTGTGGCAGCTCCAAGATCGGCTATGGTGTTGAGCAGTGTGCCGTCAAGGTCAAATATAACGAGTTGTTTCATCGCGTTTTATTGTTGTACGGTTCAGAATGGATATCCGACTGAGAAATGCACTGCTGTGTCTCTGTGCCAGTCGAAATGGAAAATTGGCCATCTTTGTTGCCCTTGGGCCGGATTGTAGGCTTTGACGCCGAGATCAAGGCGCAGAAGGAAATAATTGAAGTCCATGCGCAGGCCAAGTCCGTAGGCGCATGCTATCTCTTTCCAGAAGGTGTTGAAGTGGAACATGCCTCCGGGCTGATTTTCGTAACTGTGGATGGTCCATATGTTGCCAGCATCAATGAATGCGCCACCCTCAAGCACCCAGAATAGCTTGGCTCGATATTCAAGACTCATGTCGAGGCGTATGTCGCCGCACTGGTTTATGAAATAGGTCACTGAATTGTGGGAGTTGTAACGTCCCGGGCCGAGGGTCCGTACGCTCCATCCTCTTACGCCGTTGGCTCCTCCGGCATAGAACCTTTTTTCAAATGGTAGCACTTTGGAATTGCCGTAAGGGTATCCTATGCCCCCTCCGACGTGAAATGCCAGCGAATGACGGTGGTCGAAATTGCGCGTTATGGCGTAGTCTACCTCACCTTTCACATATTGTGAGAATTGGGTGTTGAACACTTCGTACACTCCGTTTTCGGGTCGTTTTGCGAATATTTTAGACCCGAGGTACAGTAAGTTGCCGGCGGTTTCGGCCGATGCCCTTATGGTGTACACTATCGGCTGTATGCCGCGAGTCCTGCCTATGGCTGAAGCTATCCTTTTGTTGGTGTGGTAATACCTGTAGCCCATGCTCATGATGAAATGGTCCTCGTAGCTGTAGCGTAGCAGAGGATTGTCGGGGGCTATCGCGTCGAGGAAGCCGTTGGTGCGCGCCGGCAGATACACATAGTTTATGTCGAGAAGATCGAACTCGTGCCTTCGGGTGTTGGTGCGGTTGATCCATTTGTATCGCCATGTCGCGCCCGATATTATTCGGGTGTATTCAGGACGTTCCTGGTAATTGAAGGAGAGTGCGAATTCCGATGACACATTGAATCTCTGTCGCATGCTGAGGGGCGCAAACGGAAACTCGAATCTTGGGAATGTTATGCCGACCTCTCCTGCATACTCCGTATATCTGTCGTTTATGAGGCCGTTGAATGAGCCGGACAGGCTCTCATAGTTCATTCGGAGCCTGCCTGTGAAAAGTTGTGATCCTTTGGCGAGATTGCGGTGCTGATATGTAGCTCCGACTCCGAAGCCGAGATCCCCTTCAGAGTTGGTGCCTTCGATATCAAGTGTTATAGACTGCTTTTTGTTGCGCGACAGGCGTATATAGGCATCGAGCAGCCTGTCGCCGTTCACTATTGAGTCCTCAGGGACCAGTTCGATATTGATTGACTTAAGAATGCCGAGCCTGGCAAGTGACTCATATGTGCGGTCGACATTGTGAGTGGTATATAACTGGCCCGGTATAAGGAAACATTTTTCCTCGAGGGCTCCTGGCTTCAGGTAACGGTCCTTGCCATACACGATGTCTACACCTTTGTAGTGCACCGTGTCTATGTGGTTGCGGTCACCGTCATTGTCTGTTACAAAGTATACTTTGCCGATGCGGTATAGAGTGTGTATGGCTGCCGAATCAGCTGATGTGTCAGCTCCGTGAGGACGTCGCGGAGGGCGTACCGCCATGGTTAGGTCCACGGCGTGAGAGTTTGCCGCAGTGTCAGCGTAGTACGTTATATAGTCTTTGTTGAAGGCATAGTACCCTTGGTTGCGCAGACGTCTTGTGATGAGGGTACGCTCGGCATCGAGGTTGTCACGATCAAATTTGTCACCTTTCTTTACAGTGAATCTTGCTGAGTCGGACATTATCGCGGCTGATACGGCCGAATCGGGTATGTCGTAAGTGACTGATCGTATGACGTGCGGTTCTCCCGTGAAAATGTTGTAACGGACGTCGATCCTCTTTTTTGCTTTCCTGACCGTAGTGTCAACTTTTACATGGGCATTAAGGTATCCGCGGTTGACCATTGCAAGGTGCAGTTGTCTGGCCGAGGCGTCGGTCAGTGCCTGGTCATACAGCACCGGAGGCTGACCCATGCGTCGCATCCACCGGTTGTACCATTTTGTGCTGTCGTTACCTGACAGGTTGTAGGTCCCGAGCTGAAGTTTCCAGAACCCTAACACTTTGTGGTTGGGGGTCTGGCGCAAATAGTTGTAAAGCTCTGCTGAAGGGACGTCTTTGTCCCCCTCGACTTTGATGTTTACCTTGTCGAGCAGGTAGCTGCCTTCAGGCACATGGCGCACAGCACTGCATCCCTCCAGCAGGAACGACACAGCGATACCGGCGATTATAAATGCATTATTGAGCCAGCTTTTCATTGCGTATGCAAAGTTACGATAAATTTTCTTTAGAGAAAAGAAATTTGCGAGATACGGGAGTGTTTAGTAATTTTGCACATATTATCGGAAATAAGAAGAAATTTAGAATAAGGAAATGAAGAACAAATCTCCGCTTATGATCATAGCCATCGTGCTGGCTGTACTGCTTCTCATGGCTGTAGGGTTTGGCGTCACTCAGGTGGTTTCACTTAAGTCACAGGTGCAGCAGGCACAGCTGCAGAACGAGGAGCTGCGTCTTGACAACGAACAGCTTCAGCTCTCCAACGAGTTTGATCTTCTCAATTCTGAATTCCAGCAGTATGAGAATCAGGCTCAGAGGCTTGCCAATGACACGATCCTCGCCAAATATACAGCCGCCAAGGCAAAGGTGGAGCAACTTATGAATGAGCTCAAAAACGAGAAGGTGAAATCTCAGGCACGCATCAAGGAACTCCAGAATGAGATAGCCACTCTCAAAGGGCTTCTGCGTCACTATATAGCTCAGATAGATTCTCTTAACAAGGAAAATGCCGGGCTTAAGGCTGAGAACAGCGAGATAAAGGCTCAGAACGAGCAGCTCAGCACACGCGTGAGGGAGGAGACACGCAGAAATGAGAATCTTAGCGAGAGGATGACACTTGCGGAAAAGCTTAATGTGACCGGGGTAACGCTGACTCCTCTTAAGAAGAACGGCAAGACCGAGAAGAATGTCACAAAGGCCAAGCAGCTCATGGTAAGGTTCACCATACCGCAAAACAATTCCACTCCTGTGGGCGAGAAAACCATATATATGCGTCTTGTAAGCCCTGAGGGTCAGCTGCTCGGTGGCAGCGGCTCGTTCCCGTTCGAGGGGAAATCGGTGCCGTGTTCTGCCCGCAAGAATATCGAATATTCCGGTGATGAGATCACAGGAATCACCATATATTGGGATGTCAATACGACTTTGACCCCCGGGGAATATACAGTGGAACTGTTCACTGACGGGTATCGCCTCACTTCAAGAAGATTTACCCTTAAGAAATAGCCCTTAGCGAGAGGCTTAGAATAGCTTATGCAAAATTTTTGGGAAATCATCAACGGTGTGGAGCTCACGTCGGAAACTGCCATTGTGCGGATAGTGCTTAGCCTTGTGCTCGGCTCGCTTGTCGGCATTGAGCGCAAGCGGAAAGGACAGATGGCGGGATTGCGTACTTTCTCGCTTATATCGATGGGCGCATGCATTGCCATGATGCTGTCTATATATGTGTGCCAGGAGACGGTGGGGCTTCTGCGCGGTGACCCTTCCCGCATAGCCGCACAGGTGATATCGGGTATAGGCTTTCTCGGTGCCGGCACCATCATCCAGATGAAAGGTTCGGTGAGAGGTCTGACGACAGCGGCCGGTATATGGATCATAGCTACCATAGGCATGGCTGTGGGGTGCGGCCTGTATCTTATATCAATAGTTGCCACATTGCTTGTGCTTTTCATCCTCACTCTGCTTGAACAGCTCGAACATCATGTTAATGTCGGTAATGAGGCCCGTACCATCCGTCTGAAGGTCAAAGGTATAGTCAAATCGATAAAGCCTTACGAGGAGGTGCTCGGACGTTTCGGAATACATCTCTCCAAAGTTTATGTCGAGTATGACTACGACCTGAATATAACACGTCTGAATCTGCTTATACTCATCCGCGAGCATAGTGATTTCATTGATGTCTTCGATGCGTTGCATGATGTGTGTCCTACAATAAACATTTCGTTATCAAATCAAGCTGACTTGTCATGACGTCATTGTTTATGATACTGGCAAATGTGCAGGTTGCAACTGAGGCATTCAATGTCAACGGGCTTATAAGCGACCTTGCCTTCATACTTATTCTCGGAGCCGTCACCACACTGCTTTTCAAATGGCTGAAACAGCCTGTGGTGCTCGGGTATATCGTGGCCGGATTCCTTGCCAGCCCTCATTTCACGTATCTACCGTCGGTGACAACCGAGGCTAATATCGATTTCTGGGCCCAGATAGGCATCATTGTGCTTCTGTTCTCTCTGGGTCTTGAATTCAGTTTCCGTAAGCTTGTCAATGCCGGAGGTTCGGCTGTGGTTACGGCTCTGTTTATAGTATGCGGCATGATGGCGGCCGGATTTGCTGCCGGACACATTTTGGGATTCTCCAGAATCAACAGCCTTTTTCTTGGCGGTATGCTGTCGATGTCCTCGACAACGATCATCATTAAGGCGTTCACCGATCTTAATCTGCGGCATCGCAGGTTTGCCTCGCTCGTGTTCGCAGTGCTTATCGTCGAGGACCTGTTTGCTGTGTTGATGATGGTGATACTTTCGTCGATCGCCATAAACAACAGTGTCGAGGGGGGAGAGATGCTTTACAGTGTTGGCAAACTCGCGTTTTTTCTGATAATATGGTTCGTGGTAGGAGTCTTCCTGTTGCCCTCTTTGCTCAATTGGCAACGCAGGTTCCTTAATTCCGAGACTCTGCTCATAGTGTCTATGGGGCTGTGTCTCGGCATGGCTGTGTTCTCGGTTGCTTGCGGATTCTCTCTTGCGCTCGGAGCTTTCGTTATGGGATCGGTTCTGGCTGGGACAAGTTTTGCGGAACGTATAGAACGTATCACGGTTCCCGTCAAAGATCTCTTTGGCTCGGTGTTCTTCATATCCGTGGGCATGATGGTCAATCCTACGATAATAGCCGATTACTGGATGCCGATACTTATATTGTCGGGCGTGGTGATTGTCGGCATGATATTTTTCGGTACATTCGGCATGCTTATTACCGGACAGTCTCTGAGTGTGGCTATAGAGAGCGGCTTTTCGTTGACTCAGATCGGGGAGTTCGCATTCATTATAGCATCTCTCGGCATGAGCCTCGGAGTGCTTGACCCGCAGATATATCCTATCGTTGTAGCGGTATCGGTTGTCACAACATTTACGACTCCGTATTTTATAAGAATGTCTCCGCATGCGGCGTCCTGGGTGGAGAGACATCTCCCGAAGAAACTTCATTTCCTTATAGACCGATATTCCGAAAGTGCCACTGCCGAACAGAGTGTTGCAAAGGAGCTTTGGCGGAGTCTTATAAAGCGGTATCTATGGAGGGTGGTGTTGTATTCTATGGTTCTCGTGGCCATGTGTATGCTCACTCTTCATTATGTGATACCGTTTGCTGTCGGGATGTTTCCCGACTGGGGTCGGCTGATAGGCACTGTTGTCGCCCTCTTTTTCATGGCACCTTTCCTGA
The DNA here is from genome assembly GCA_910588795.1 of uncultured Duncaniella sp. Lineage (GTDB taxonomy): Bacteria > Bacteroidota > Bacteroidia > Bacteroidales > Muribaculaceae > Duncaniella. The sequence continues at coordinate 112,740 of CAJURI010000002.1, forward strand.
TGGCTTTGACATATCCGGCATCCAAGAAGACGGAGCGCAAGCGTCTCAGGGAATGCAATGCGAATTTTGATGTTCCGCTCATTATTATGACTGTGGTCAGGTTGCTAATCGCAATGATAATTATGGTGTTCCTGCTTAGCTCGGTCTACTCCATGGCTGTAGGCTGTACATTCGGTGTGGCTCTGTTCATAATACTATTGCTTTCGTATTCCAAGAGTGTAAAGGAACGGTTGTCGAAGATAGAGACACGTTTCATAGACAATCTTAACGAGCGCGAGCTTAGGCGTTCCGGAGCCAAGAATTCGATTGTGCCCAACATGCATCTTGCATATATGACCGTGGGGTATGATTGTCCGTTTGTGGGTGAACAATTGAAAAATTCCGGTCTCCGTTCGCGTTACGGAGTTTCGGTGTCATCCATACAGCGAGGCAATAACATGATCATGGTCCCGGCTGCCGATGCCAGAGTCTTCCCCGGTGATATCCTCGGTGTGATAGGGAGCGACGAGGAGATCCAGACTCTGCTTCCTGTGGTGGAAGCAGACAATGATACTGAAGCACCTCCTGTGGTTGACAATGTGCGTCTGACGAGCGTGCGTCTGCGTGAGGATTCCCCGCTTGTCGGAAAAACTGTGGTTACATCACAGCTGCGTGAGGCTTATGAGGCCCTGCTTGTGGCGGTGCAGAGAAATGACCAATATATCCAGCCTGATACTGCAACTGTATTCTCACCGGGGGATGTGCTGTGGATGGTGTGTGATGTAAACCGTGTTAAGGACATTCAATAGATAAAATAGATCGTATGTTGTTGTCAGATAAATCGCTTGCACCCGGCACTGTGATACAAGGCGTCAAACATTCCTATCGTGTGGTAGATGTGTTGCGCAGAGACGGTCAGGGTTTTACTTACAAGACAATGGCTTCAGTTAACCGGTCAGGCTCTGTGGTTGAGGTTCCTGTTGTAGTCAGGGAACAGATGATGGTGAGATGCTCTGCCCGCGGTGAGGACGGTATCACTGTTGTGACTCCTGATGATATAGCACCTACAGTGAACAGTTGTCTTGAAGCGTTCATCAGTTCGAGCCTTGAACGAGCTAATATTTCCAAAGGATGTCCATGGATAATCAATGTGATAGAGGCTTTCCCGGCCAACAATACTTACTATTATGTGGTGGAGTTTCTTGACGGCGATACCCTTGAGGAATATGTGAAAGGCATGGGAGGAAGACTTACCTTCGAGCAGACGCGGAAAGTGCTCTCCCCGATATTTGATGCAGTGAGAACATTGCATACACACCGCGCGGTACATGCCGATATTCATCCCCGTCATGTGCGATTCGTGAATAGGGAGGGTGAGATGATACCGGTGTTGTTCAGTCTGTATGCCACAATGCATTTCAGTGACAGGGGTGTGATGCGCTGGTCGCTGCCTCCGATGACCTGTGAGGAGGGTTTTGCGCCTCCTGAACAATATAACGCCATAGACCACTTCTGTCCGCAGCTTGACATATATGCCCTTGCCTCGATGGTGGTGTTCTGCCTGTCGGGGAGTGTTCTGCCCGATTCACGAAGCCTTACCGAGGAGAGGGTGAGAGAGACTTTGCCTCCTACGGTCCCTGAGACCATAGTGTCAGCTCTCCTCAACGCATTGCACCCTGACAAGAGTGTGCGCACGTCAACGGTGACGAAATTCCGCGAAGAGCTTGGCACTTTTCAGCATACGGTGAGGCCGCAGTCACTGACCCTCATAGACGAGATGTCGCGGGATGAAAAGACCCCGGGCTGGCTAAAATATATACGCGGTTTTTGTGAAAAGTCGAGGTTTTTTCGTAAGTTTGTGAATTGAAACAGGATGCCATGCTCGTATAGGAGTCTGCGCATCGGCCTTTATAATCGTCAATATGAAAAAAAAGACTCTCAACATCCTCAAGAACGATCCTTGGCTCGAACCGTATGCTGAAGCGATTGAGGGGCGTCATAACGATGCTGTCAACAAGGAAATCGAACTTTGTGGTCCCGAAGGGAAACTGGACACATTCGCTAATGCTCACAATTATTTCGGCCTTCACCGTACGGACGACGGATGGGTGTTCCGTGAATGGGCTCCCAATGCCACATCAATCACTCTGATCGGCGATTTCTCCAAATGGAGGGAGATGAAGAAATATGCCCTGAAGCCGAAAAAGAACGGTGTATGGGAACTTAAACTCAAGCCGGATGCCATACATCACGGAGACTTGTACAAGATGATAGTGTCCTGGGATGGCGGCAGAGGCGAACGAATACCTGCTTACGCCAACCGTGTGGTGCAGGATGAAAACACTCATGTGTTCTCTGCCCAGGTGTGGGCTCCTGAACCTTATAAATGGAAAGTGAAGCGTTTCCGTCCGGACACACGCCCCCTGCTTATTTATGAATGCCATATTGGTATGGCCCAGGAGAAAGAGGGCGTAGGTACCTATACAGAGTTCCGTGACCTTATTCTTCCCCGTATTGCCGCTGACGGATATAACGCCATTCAGATCATGGCGATACAGGAGCATCCTTATTACGGGTCATTCGGCTATCATGTGTCAAGTTTCTATGCTCCGTCGAGCCGCTTCGGTACACCGGAAGAGCTCAAGAGCCTGATAGACCGCGCTCATGAGCTCGGGATTGCTGTGATTATGGATATTGTTCACAGCCATGCCGTAAAGAATGAGGTGGAGGGGCTCGGACGTCTTGACGGGTCTTACAATCAGTATTTCTATGGTGATGGCCGACGAGAGCATCCGGCATGGGACTCTCTTTGTTTTGATTACGGGAAGAATGATGTGATCAATTTCCTGTTGTCCAACTGCAAGTATTGGCTTCAGGAATTCAAGTTTGACGGTTTCCGTTTCGACGGTGTTACTTCCATGCTGTATTACAGCCATGGTCTCGGTCAGGCTTTCGGGTCCTACGATGACTACTATAACGGCGGTCAGGATGTAAATGCGATAACATATCTCACGCTTGCAAACAAGCTCATTCATGAGATAAATCCGTCAGCGATCACCATTGCGGAGGAGATGAGCGGGATGCCTGGCCTTGCTGTTCCGTTCAAGGATGGAGGTATAGGATTTGACTACCGTATGGCTATGGGTATTCCTGATTACTGGATAAAGACTCTCAAAGAGCGCAAGGACGAGGAGTGGAAACCTACATCCATATTCTGGGAGCTTACCAACCGCAGGGCTGACGAAAAGACTATTTCATATGTCGAAAGCCACGATCAGGCTCTTGTTGGAGACAAGACTGTCATATTCCGCCTCATAGACAAGGAGATGTATTGGCACATGATGAAGGATGATGACAATATGGTAGTGGCACGCGGCATGGCACTGCATAAAATGATCCGTCTTGTCACAGCATCTACCATCAATGGCGGATATCTCAACTTCATGGGCAATGAGTTCGGCCATCCCGAATGGATCGATTTCCCCCGTGAAGGTAACGGCTGGAGCTACAAATATGCTCGTCGGCAGTGGGATCTCGTTGACCGTAAGGAGCTGAAATATATGTTCCTCAACGCGTTTGACAATGATATGATCCATACTATCTCGGGTGTGTACAATTTTCAGGCTTTGCCCGTCGTAAAACTGTGGGAAAAGGATGACGATCAGGTGCTTGCATACATGCGTGGCGATCTGGTATTTGTGTTCAACTTCTCGCCGGTCAAGGCTTACACCGGATATGGTATTCTTGCTCCGGCCGGGGAATATGAAGTGGTGCTGTCAACCGACTCGCCAAAATATGGCGGTTATGGCAATATTGACGAGAATGTGCATCATCTCACCCAGCATGATCCGCTCTTCGCGCCTGCCGGACGCGAATGGCTGCGACTTTATATGCCGCCGCGTTCAGCACAGGTGCTCCGTCTGAAAAAATCGTAAAAATAATGTTTAATCATTCATTATATATGTCAAAAACATCAGTTATGCTCGCAGGCGCGTTATTCGCGCTGAGTGCCTGTGCCGTTGAAGCGCAGTCAAATTATTCGGTCACATTCCCTGTAGGGGCTAAGGCCGATAATACTATGGCCTATCTTGTGGACTGGGATTCGGCTCAGAAGATGGATTCCGCCATTGTAACCAACGGCACTGTCCGGTTTGAAGGAAAGGTTGATGCTCCTATGATCGGCCGTATCATGTTGGGCGGAAAACGCGGACCCGTGTTTTTCATAGAGAGTGGCAATGTCATCATAAATGAGAAAGGAGAGTCGTCAGGCACACCTCTCAATGACAAGATGGTGGAATATCGCGGAAAGATGTCGGTCCTCGCAAATGAATTCAAGTCTCTTGACCAGAATGATTCCGTACAGGCTGTCAGGGCAAAGGAGATATATGCACAGTATCAGGCTATGCCTGCTGAGGCATATGCCGCAAACAAGGACAACCTGTTCGGTCTCTACATGTATATGCAGGGAGCTTATGAGCTTCCTTTGGCTCAGGTGGAGTCAGATATGGCTCAGAACAAACTGCTCGGTTCTTCCAAACAGCTGCAGGCACTTCACAAGACATTGAAGGTGCAGTCCGAGACGGGAGAAGGCAAGCACTACAAGGATTTTGTGGTGGAGTACAACGGTAAGAAGGAATCGCTTAGCGATTATGTGAAGCCCGGTCAGGTGACTATTGTGGATTTCTGGGCAAGCTGGTGCGGCCCGTGCGTGCGTCAGCTCAAGGTGCTCAAGGAGCTTTATGCCAAGTATAAGGACAAAGGTCTCAATGTAGTTGGCGTGGCTGTATGGGATAAGCCCGAGGACACTGAGAAGGCCATAAAGAGCCATGAACTGCCTTGGCCCTGTATTGTGAACGCTCAGACAATACCCACTGACCTTTATGGCATACAGGGTATCCCGTGTATTATTGTCATTAACCCCGAAGGCATCATTGTGTCACGTGACAAGCAGAGCGAGGCTCTCGTAAAGGATGTGGACACAGCCATGGCTTCATATAAGCCGGTCGCTGATGCCGCTCCGGCCAGGACAGAGGCAGCCGATACGCTTGCCGCTTTTTAAGGTTATGTAATTTAGGCTACATAGAAAAGGGATTATACGGACGAGACATTGTCCGTATAATCTCTTTTTTATTTGGCATATGGACTTTTTTCATGACACACAACGATCTTAAAGAACTTCTTGACTCAGAGGCGGCGAGGATAAATGCCCCGTCGTTCATAGGTGAGGACCCTGTGCAGTTCCCCCGTAGATTCGATGATCCACGCGACATAGAGATCACATCGCTTCTTACTTCTGCTATTGCCTGGGGTAACCGCCGCATGATATGCCGGGACTGCGACCGGATGCTTTCTCTGATGGATAATGAGCCTTACAAGTATGTAATGGATGAAGGCTATGAGGATCTTGATGACGACAGCAATATCCACCGCACTTTTTTCACCCGCCACTTCAAATATTTTCTTAGAGGGCTACGGCGTGTGTATGCTACGTCAGGTTCTCTTCAGGATTTTGCATTCAGGGAAGGTATTTATGCCGCTGAGCTCCCTTCATGGAAGCTTGTGGAGTCCCTTAACCGCGAATTGTCAGCAGCCAACGGTGAAAAGGCTGACCAGAGTGTCGCTTCAAGATGTCTGCCGCAGAATCTTTCAACCACAGCATTGAAACGTGTCAATATGGCACTGCGGTGGCTTGTAAGGAATGACGGCATAGTGGATATGGGGATATGGAATGTGATAGGTCCGTCACAACTATATATTCCGCTTGATGTGCATGTCGGGGATGTGTCACGTGAGCTTGGGTTGCTTTCACGTAAGAGTGATGACAAACGGGCTGTGCTTGAATTGACCGAATGTCTGCGGAGTTTTAATCCGAATGATCCTGTGATATATGATTATGCGCTTTTCGGCATAGGCATGAGATTGTGATGATGCGGCGGCCTGCGGCATAGCCGGCAGGATTTTTACGGTTCGGTCTTCACGGAGTCCGGGAGGATCGTCACATAGGAGTCTTTGTCGACCATCTGGCGTACTATGACAATGTCCTCATTGTGCATGCGCATGCATCCGTGGCTGCGACGTCCGGGCACGGAATGCGGGGCATTTGTGCCATGTATGCCTATGCCCCAGAAGCCCGGGGTTATCAGTGATACAAAATAGGGCCCGTAACATTTGTCCTTTGTGTCTTTGTAAGTCCAGTCGGTGGAGTTGTATATCCCCATAAGCCCGAATGTGCCTTCCGGTGTGCGCCAATCGTCCATCTTATGTTTTTGCCCTTTTTTCAGGGATGCGCATACCCGGTAACGGCATATGGTGTCGCCGAACACATTCATCACATACAGTCGTGTATTGGGTTTGTCGACGATAATGTGTCTGGGGATTCTCATTCTCCCTGGAGCCGCGGAGCTGGGGGAGTCGAGTATTGTCCAGTTCTCTTCGTCGGGATCGGGTATTGCAGGTACTGAAGTGCCTTTGTAGTCCCGCACAAGTTCTATTACCTGCGGTGGCAGTCCTTCATCATCGCCTGTTGTCTCGGCAAAGGATGGCAGGGCTGTAAGTATGCACATCAGGGTTAAAAGGTATTTCATGATGCAAATGTACATATCTTTTGACAAAATTGGCAATAAACATTGTTTATATTTTCTGAAAAATAATTACCTTTGCACGCAATAAACTTAGTCTTTATGTCATTTATTGCTGATAGAGTAAAAATGGACGGACTCACATTTGATGATGTCCTCCTTATTCCGGCTTATTCGGAAGTATTACCCCGCGAAGTTAACCTTACCACTCGTTTTTCACGTAACATCACGCTCAATGTGCCTATTGTGTCGGCAGCCATGGACACAGTCACAGAGGCTGCTCTCGCCATAGCAATAGCCCGTGAAGGCGGCATCGGTGTCATACACAAGAATATGCCGATTGCCGAGCAGGCCCGTCAGGTGCATGCCGTGAAGCGTGCCGAGAACGGTATGATATACGATCCGGTGACCATACGTAGAGGCTCTACCGTGGCAGATGCTCTTGCCATGATGAAAGAGTATCACATAGGCGGTATCCCTGTGGTTGATGATGACCGCAAGCTTGTGGGTATCGTTACTAACCGAGATCTGCGGTTCGAGCAGGATCTTCGTCGTCCGATCGATGAGGTCATGACAAGCGAGAACCTTATAACGACCAATCAGTCTACCGATCTTGAGGAGGCGGCACAGATACTTCAGCAGCACAAGATAGAGAAACTTCCTGTGGTCGACAGTGACAACCGCCTTGTGGGGCTTGTGACATATAAGGATATAACAAAGGCTAAGGATAAGCCAAACGCATGCAAGGACCGTCTCGGCCGTCTTAGGGTCGCTGCAGGAGTTGGTGTCACCCCTGATTCTATGGAGCGTGTGGATGCTCTTGTCGAGGCAGGTGTAGACGCGCTTGTGATCGATACCGCTCATGGTCATTCCAGAGGTGTGATAGGCGTATTGCGTGCCATCAAGGAAAAATATCCTCAGGTCGATGTTGTTGTAGGCAATATTGCTACCGGCGAGGCCGCCCGCTACCTTGCGGATAATGGCGCAGATGGAGTGAAGGTGGGTATCGGCCCGGGCTCTATATGCACCACACGTATAATCGCCGGAGTAGGTGTCCCGCAGCTCAGTGCGGTATACGATGTCGCCAAGGCCTTGAAAGGCACCGGTGTTCCTCTGATCGCTGATGGCGGTATCCGTTATTCCGGAGATATTGTAAAGGCCCTCGCGGCAGGAGCGTATGCCGTGATGCTTGGCGGTATGCTTGCCGGAGTGGAGGAATCTCCCGGCGATACCATTATCTATAATGGCAGAAAGTATAAGTCATACCGTGGCATGGGCTCACTTGAAGCTATGGAGAAGGGATCGAAGGACCGTTATTTCCAGGGCAATGTAAGCGATGCCAAGAAACTTGTGCCGGAGGGTATTGCTGCCCGTGTCCCGTATAAGGGTATGCTTTACGAGGTGATATATCAGATGCTTGGAGGCCTGCGTGCCGGTATGGGATACTGTGGTGCCGCTGACATAGAGCGTCTGCACGAGGCTAAGTTTACACGTATCACCAATGCCGGTGTGGCTGAGAGCCATCCCCACGATGTGGCGATAACAAGCGAGGCTCCTAACTATAGCGCATCCAGCCGCAACTAACATCTTACAGAAAACATAAGGGGGATGTTTCAAAACTCCCTTCTTGAAGGAATTACCCTTGTTGCAGATATCTGTAGCAAGGGTAATTCCTTGTAATATAGCTTTATGTTGCAGCCTCGTCTTTTTGTAAAGACGGGACAGTTGCAATTGTTACGTTCGGGACAGGCTTTTAGAATGTGAAATGAAACATGAACCGCAATCCTCCTCGGCAAGCCTGAGGATTATCTCTGTAGGTGAGCCTCCATGTGTAGTCAATACGCAGCACTTTGAATACATTGTCGACACCTATGCCTGCTTCCATATAAGGCGTGGAACTCATGAGCTGGGTGTGAGCATCGGATGGAAATGCGAAGAGTGAAGGATTTTCCCACGGGCGGTTACGGTGGCTCAGGTGTCCGTACAGGCCCCTGAAAAATATAGCTTCTCGCAGTTTTAGCTTTTTAAGTACCGGTATATAGTTCAGTATCGCGCCGTTAGCCCAATAGGTGAGATCCCATTGCGCGTAGCTGTCATTGATGAACTCCATCGGGTTGAGACATGAGAACGATTCGATCTGTATGAAATATGACAGGTTGGCGTTGGGAATAAGCAGATTGGGATAGGGGGAGCGTGTCCACACATGTCCTCCCTTAAGGAATACGTCCATGAAACCGAATGCCGAAAACCAGAATCTCTTGCTGAATGACGCTTCGGTTGAAGACAGGGCAAACGGGTTCCCGAACATCCCCTTGGGTGCCCATGTATGACTCAGAGTGAATACCGGTGCATCGAAGTTTATGGGGATTCGTCCCGATCTCATCTGGTAAAATTTCTCGCCCGGCGCATAGCGTAGCTCCACGGTGGCCGAATTCATTGTATAGTGTGGAAATGAATTTCCCATTCCGTCTATAAACTGCATGAATCGGGTAGGCTCCTGCCGTTCACTCTGGAGTTTGGCTTTGATTGTGAAATTGTTCTCCATCTCCAAAGTGTACTCCAGTTTGCTCACCCGATGGTAGGTCATCTGAATGTCCTCCATTCGTTTTGCCGACATGAACATGTTGTCCTGATTGTTGAGTGTGAAGTTCTGTCCAAGCATGTCCATGTCATATAGCTGGGTGAAACGCAGGGAGTGTACCGGAAATTCTCTGGAGTGATGACGCTTGTCGCGGAATGAATATTCCAGTTCGCCGCTGTATTTCCACTTGTGGTCACGGAATCCTCTGGCAATGTATCCTCTGGCAAACCAGCGTGGCGATAAGGCCGCTGTGGTCATGCCTCCGGCCCTCAGACGGAATCCCTCGATTGAATTGGTTGAGAAGGTTGAGGTGAGTGGCCCGATATCAAATTTTGATGGATTTCCGGTGGTGATATATCCGGAGGTAAAGGTCTTCAGTGCTTTTTCTGCCCAATAGTATATGGGTACCGACCGCATTCTCTTTATCATGGTTTCCATGGAGTTTTCCCCATGGGCTATTTTGGCGGTGCGGTTCTCATTCCAGAAGAGAGTGTCACGGGCATAAACCTCTTGCGCATATATCTGTTTTTGTCCCCTCTCAAAAATGGACTGATCGGATAGATGTTCAAAGTCGTGTCCTGTGTATACTGTGTTGCGCCTCGCATACATCTCAGGCATGCCGGGGATGATTGAGGCTTCCATTATCATGTCGTCCTTTGTCTTTAACCGGGTGCCGTCAGGCATCTGTTCATAATCCTGCGATATGAGCATGTTGTTGATGAAATTGAGGTTTATATCGTGTGGCACATGCATCACTATCTTTTTTATGAACATGGTGGAGTCGCCTAACGGCACAAAGAATCGTCCGGTGAAACCGAACGAAGCGGCATTCCTCGGGACAAATGTCAGTTCCACACATCTCACAGAGTCGATGTAGACTGTGTCTGAAAGATAGAACTTATAGAAATCGGGGGCTATACGTGACAGCGGGCTTACAAAGCGGTTTTGCAGGATATTTATGTCGTTATTGTACACATCCACTTCACGCATCACATCCTCATAGAACGTTTTCATGCTTTCCTGATCAAGGAAATCGTCCATACCGGCCTGGCGGAGGCCTTTCACATATTCCTTCTCGCTTTCGGGCTCACGTCGATAATGGACGTCGGATACTTTTTCGCGTAAAGCCACATTGAGAATAGGGACGCCTGTAAGGGCTGAAGAGTCAATATATTCCTTTATAAAGGCGAATTTTTTGTCAAAGCCGCCTTTGGCGGAATCATTGAACTGGTAATTGTTTATTGCGAGTGTTATGCGCTCGTATTTGTTATAGTTGTAATCAGGTTTGCGTCTTGGGTTCCCGAGATTCTGTGTCGATCGTATCTTTTCCATGAAGGCGACTGCAGGATTGTTTTTCTTGGTGTAATGCTCTTTTTTAGGTTTGGCTATTACTGTGTTCAAGAGCACCCCTGTGGAGTGGAGATCGAAGTTGATCTTGATTTTCTTTCCTTTTTTTGCTGGCAGCTTTTTTGTTGCATACCCCATTGAGGAGGCCTCTATGGAATCCCATCTGAGAGCTGTGGTAATGGTGTATTTGCCGTTCTCGTCAGTAAGCGTGCCGCGGTCAGTGCCTTTGAGCATTACTGTTGCGAACGATATCGGCTCATGAGTGATGGAATCCCGGACAACTCCACTGACTGTAATATTGTCGGGGTGTGCCGCTATGAGTGTTGCTGTCAGTAGGAGAATGGTTATGATGGTGCGCAAGCGCATTTGCATTCTAAAAAATTTTGATGAAAGACCTATTTGAGAAGCTCTTTTTATTAATTTTGCAAAATTACTCAAAATACCTGCACATCTCTCATAAGATGTTATTAAATGATGTTATGGGAAAGGAAATAGAACGTAAATTTCTTGTAAAGGACAATAGTTTCGTCCAATTGACCACTTGTTCGCACCGTATCCGTCAGGCATATCTGTCAGATAAGCCCGAGTCGACAGTAAGGATCCGTGTGAGTGACGATCGCGCCTGGCTTACTGTAAAAGGTAGAAATCAGGGTGCGGTGCGCGATGAATGGGAGTATCCCATTCCTGTGGATGATGCAATGAATATGGCTGATAGATTGACGGGCGGATGGAGCATAGACAAGACCAGGCATATAGTCATGTATGATGGATACCGCTGGGAAGTGGATGTGTTTCACGGGCGTCATGAAGGTCTTATTCTTGCCGAGATCGAACTCCCCTGCATATCGGCTCCGTTTACATGCCCTCCATTTATAGGGGAAGAGGTCACGGATGATCCTCGATATTACAATTCAGTGCTCGCATCCGGCGTTTAAAGGCGGCATGCGGGCACTGATATATCACATGATGGATGTATACTTGATAGCCTTATTTATACAGGTAACGTTTGATTGATCGTTTCGGGGTCTTTTCAAATTCTTCCTGTTGTATGCGGAACGATTGCACCTGTGAATATCCGGGCAGATTCTCGTTGAGAGTGCGGATGTTTTCATCCATCGTTTTTTCGATGTCTGAGTCGGAGAAGCCTTGTGACTGTGCGGCTTCAAGATCCGGGAATATGAGAGCCACCAGGCGTCCTGCTCCTGAATCGACTATGAGTGACTCGGATACGTAAGGAAGGTTGTTGAGCTTGTCCTCTATCTCTTCCGGGTAGATATTCTGTCCCGAGGGTCCGAGTATCATGTTTTTGTCACGTCCGCGCACATACAGGAAACCTTCCTCGTCAAGATTGCATATATCCCCTGTGCATAGCCAGCCGTCTTCATTTATCGCCTCGGCTGTAGCTTCCGGATTCTTGTAGTATCCGAGCATGGTGTTGGTGCCTCTGACATAGAGTATGCCGGGAACTGATGCAGGATTTGGTGACGCCACTTTAGCTTCTATGCGGTCCACGATGCGTCCGCATGACGCCATGCGGTTGTCGGAGCATGGCGCATAAGCTATGAGCGGTCCGCATTCGGTCATGCCGTATCCCACTGTATAGGGGAAGTTGCATCGGCGGAGAAAACGTTCCACATCCTTGTTGAGTGCGGCTCCTCCTATGATTATTTCCTGAAGGTTACCTCCGAATGTTTCCTTAAGGCGTTCGAGGATACGAGAGAGAAGGCGGTCGTCAACAAACGGCACCATCAGCATGAGTTTCATCAACGGTTTTTCGAGCAGAGGGAACACGCGGGTGCGTATGATCTTCTCGATGATCAGTGGCACGGCTACAATGTATCGGGGACGCACTTGTGCGAAAGCCTCCATCAGTATTCGCGGTGAGGGTGTGCGTGTAAGGATGTTTATATGGTTGCCTGCCACGAACGGACGCAGCATGTCGATGGTGAGTCCGTACATATGTGCCAGCGGGAGCATGCATACCACTCCGTCGCCCGGATCGGAAGGGAGATGGTCCATACAGTACTGTACGTTTGACCACAATGAGCGATAAGGCAGCATGACACCTTTTGAGAAGCCTGTTGATCCTGATGTATATGAGATAAGGCATAGCTCCTCATTGTCCTCTTTGTAATAGTCCACATCATCGGGTGTAAACCGATCGGGATAGGAGTGGCCGAACAGCTCGTTGAGGTGCGCGCGGGCATGCGTAAGCTTCTCGTCATTGGAATGAAGCAATGAGAAGTCACGGGTGCAGAGCGATCCGCATATCCGGGTCATTCCATCGGGGTTGAGAGCCTCCCATACACCTTCGTCTATGATTGCTAATTTTGCATCCGAATGGTTTATCAGGTGCTGAATGTTGTCAGGCTTGAAATCTGCAAGAATAGGCACTATTACGGCTCCATATGTTATGGTCGCCAGAAATGCCACGCACCATTGTGACGAGTTTTTGCCACAGAGAGCTACCTTGTCGCCCGGTCTGATGCCTATTTCATTGTATAGTATATGCAGCTTGGCAATCTTACGTGCTACGTCCTTATAGGTCATTGTCGTAGAACCAAGGTCAGTGAATGCCGGCAGATTCCAATTGCGGCGTATCGAGTCTCTTAAGTATTCGTTGAGGCTTTCGCGTGCTTCCATTATATAATTCGACGTGAATATTTAGTTGATTACAGGACACTCTGGGAGCGAATTTGTTTACAAAAATAGGCAAAAATCCTCATAAATCCCGCAATCACGTGTAAAATTCACATGTTATATTTTGTTATGTGCTGAGTATTAGAATTGTATGGCTCTATGTCCTATTGTGACGGGAATAGATGGATTGAGATATCATGGAGTACATTTCGGCAAGTTCGGGGGGGAGCATTGACATGTGTTTCTCCATTACAGCCTTGTCTCCGCGCACAGCCGGACCTGTCTGGCCGTCGGCAGGATTGCCTTCGATGGCTTTGCGCACTGTCTCCTGCAGCAGAGGGTGGAGTACCTCAAGGCTGAGACCATCCTTCCTCAGCAGGTCATCGGCGATGGTGAACATGTGATTGGTGAAATTGCATGCGAACACTGCTGCCACGTGCATGCGTCTGCGGAGTTCTCCGTCGGCATAGTACACTTTCTTGGAAATTTTTTCAGCGAGACCGCGTATGGTTTCTGTCACCTCCTGATTGCAGCCTTCGATGAAAATCGGTACTTCCGATACATCCACATATGTGTGTTTTGAGAATGTCTGCAACGGGTAGAACACACCGGTCCTTTCGGACTGTCCGGCAAGTGTGTCTATGGGGAGTGAGCCTGATGTGTGAAGCCATATGGCACCGTTCCCCGGGATGCTATTGAGGATTTTTTCCACGGCGTGGTCTACAAGGCTCACTATGTAGAGATCGGCATCGCAGGTTATATCAGCGACTTCACTCACCGGTTTTGACGCGTACAACTTGTCCGTCAATTCTTTGGCGGATTTTATGGAGCGGGAAAAAACCTGTATCACATTTCCGACACCCGACTTTTCAAAAGCCATGGCGAGATGTGTGGCGACATTGCCCGCACCAATAAACACTATCGAGAGAGGGTTGCCGGTCGCTTTTCCGGTCATATCACCATTTACCGATATGGACATTCTCCCACTTGAGCTTGTCTGTGTCCTGTGGCTTGCGTATTTCATCGGGATGACCGAATGTCAGGATGCATAGCACGGAACATTCTTCGGGTATTCCGAGTGTCTCTTGTACGAATTGGTCAGAAGGTGTGCCGTCGGCCGTGAATCTGCCGTATAGCTGTACCCAGCATGATCCGAGACCGAGAGCCGCGGCCTGTAGCTGCATGAATGAAGCCGCCACCGACGCATCTTCGATCCAGGCTTCCGACTTGGTTGAGTCCACAGCCACCGCTATGGCTAAAGAGCACCGAGGGATGGAAACGGCTCCGGCAGGCTTGCATGCTGCCAGCTGTTGAAGGGTCTGCTTGTCCTCTATGGCCACTAATTGCCATGCACGTGCGCTTTTGGAAGTGGGGGAGAGCAGTGCCGCCTCAAGAATGAGTTTGACATCGTCCGATGATATGGGGTCCTCGGTGTATTTGCGTATTGAACGCCTATTGATTATCAGTTCGTGAAAATCCATAGCGATGATTATGAATGATAAATATTTCGGGGGATGCTTATCTGCGGCATATCCATACTGACGGATACTTTTCGCGAAGTGAATCAGCCATGTCTCTGGCATCATTGATGGATGATGCTGATGCGGCATATACCCTGAATTTATCATCCATCTCTATTACGGCGAGCGATGCATCGTCCCCGATGTGTTTCAAGGCTGATTTCATTGACGGGAAGGATCCTACGACAAGCAGGTATTGTCCGGGGGACTTGACGGGTTTGACAGCGATTGTTGACGGGCTGTTCTCTTTTGCCGGGACTGCTATGTTGAGTTCTATCTCTCTGGATATGAGGATCGTTTCTTCCGCTTTGATTGGTAATGAGTTTTCAATCGTGGTGTTGTTACGGCTCAGCCCGGAATCAAGGGCCGCGAAATTGGTCTGGCGATTGCCGAGCAGATTGCCTGTGGTGAGGAATAATCCGCATGCCACAATGAGTACTATCATGGAGGCCGCCACTTTGAGCGTGGTGGGTATCGATATTGTCTTTGGTTCAAGTGCCGGAGCGGTTATTGTCTCGTCTTGAGGTTCTTCTGCAAGCGGAGATATAACCACAGGCGCGAGACCCGCATAGCGGAATCCAACGGCTGATGAGGCTGATGGCTCGAATACTATAGTGTTGCCTGAAATTGACAATTCTCCAAGATTCCCTAAAGGGAGTGTGCCTGATGAGTCAAGCTGGCAACGGAAGGATGATATCGCGGCATCAACTTCTGCTCGTGCTGCGTCAAGAGTGAGTGAGCAGCGTCGGGCCACACTTTCGGTGAGAAGGCCATCATTAATGGTAAGGGCCTGATTGAATCCGAGTGATCTTGTAGGGGGGATGAATTGACCTGACTCCGCATCGTAATGAGCCGGGGTTTCGTGTGCCAAAAATGCACCAAGCCCCGGAGCTACGACACAGTCGTGGCTCATGAGCAGATATTCTATATGGGAGCTCAGGTCAAACATGTCACAAAGTTAAGTATTTTTATTTTTTTTAGCAAGCAAAAAAAATAGCTATACTTGTAATATTTGGCGCAACTGTCTGATGTTCCGATTTAAAAATGATTTATATAAAGCGATGCTTTAATATCGCCTTCGGCTGCTTGATTGGTCTCTATTAAAGTCATGCTTTAACCATCCTCCGCCGGATTGCTTGGGTATGTGTTTCAAATTCAACAGTGAATATAATGGTCATAAAATGATCAGGTGCGCCGGAATCATGCAATCCCGGCGCACCTGATCATTTTCTATGACGAGTGGTTTTATTTGTTTGCACGCTTGCGCTCAAGCTCATCAAGTATGATCTTGCGTAGGCGCAGGTGGTGAGGCGTCACCTCGACATATTCGTCCTCTTTGATGTATTCAAGAGCTTCTTCAAGCGAGAATACGACAGGCGGTACTATGCGGGCCTTGTCGTCGGCACCGCTTGCACGCATGTTGGTCAGCTTCTTGGACTTCGTGACATTTACCACTATATCGTTGTCCTTGGCATTTTCGCCGACAACCTGTCCGGCATATACCTCCTCCTGCGGGAAGATGAAGAAGCGGCCGCGATCCTGAAGCTTGTCGATTGCGTAGGCGTAGGCTGTGCCTGCTTCCATGGCTATCAGAGAGCCGTTCGTGCGACGTTCGATGTCGCCTTTCCAAGGTTGGTATTCATGGAATCTGTGGGCCATGATGGCTTCGCCGGCCGATGCGGTAAGTACATTATTGCGCAGTCCGATGATGCCTCGTGACGGAATAAGGAATTCAAGGTGAATGCGGTCGTTCTGTGTGCTCATTGTGACCAGTTCTCCTTTTCGACGTGTCACCATGTCGATGATCTTGGATGAAAATTCCTCAGGAACATTTACGGTAAGCATCTCTACCGGCTCACATTTCTTTCCGTCGATTTCTTTGACGATCACCTGAGGCTGTCCTACCTGCAGTTCAAATCCTTCACGCCGCATGGTCTCGATCAGTACTGACAGGTGGAGGACTCCGCGGCCATAAACGATCCAGGCGTCTTCGCGGTCACCTTTTGTCACACGAAGTGCAAGATTGCGGTCAAGTTCTTTGGTCAGACGGTCGGCTATGTGGCGTGATGTCACATACTTTCCGTCTCTTCCGAAGAAAGGTGAATCATTTATGGTGAATGTCATTGACATGGTGGGCTCATCGATTGCGATTCGAGGCAGTGGCTCAGGATTATTCACATCGGCCACGGTGTCACCTATCTCGAATCCGTCTATGCCGACAAGCGCGCATATGTCGCCGCTTTTCACGCTGTCCACTCTCTTGCGTCCCATGCCTTCGAACGTGTGAAGTTCCTTTATGCGCTGTTTTACCACGGAACCGTCTTTCTTGCATAGGGCTATTTCCATGCCTTCACGTATCTCTCCGCGGTGCACACGGCCTATGGCGATGCGCCCTACGTAGTTGCTGTAGTCGAGAGATGTTATTAGCATCTGGGCATCACCTTCGATGGTCTGAGGCTCAGGGATATATTTTATTATGGCATCGAGCACGGCTGTGATGTCCTCGGTAGGCTTGTTGAAGTCTGTGCTCATCCAGCCCTGCTTGGCGGAGCCATAGATTGTGGGGAAGTCAAGCTGTTCTTCTGTAGCGTCGAGATTGCACATGAGATCAAAAACCATCTCCTGCACTTCGTCCGGGCGGCAGTTGGGCTTGTCTACCTTGTTGATCACCACTACGGGTTTCAGCCCCATCTGTATGGCCT
Source organism: uncultured Duncaniella sp. (assembly GCA_910588795.1). Lineage (GTDB taxonomy): Bacteria > Bacteroidota > Bacteroidia > Bacteroidales > Muribaculaceae > Duncaniella. Next base: position 130,087 of record CAJURI010000002.1, read on the forward strand.
TCTGGAGCACGAACCGGGTCTGAGGCATAGGACCTTCGAATGCATCGACAAGCAGCAGGCAACCGTCGGCCATATTTAAAACACGTTCCACCTCTCCTCCGAAGTCAGCGTGTCCCGGAGTGTCGATGATGTTGATCTTATAGTCCTTATATGTTATGGATACGTTCTTGGAAAGAATTGTTATACCACGCTCGCGCTCAAGGTCGTTATTGTCGAGGATAAGTTCTCCTGTGGTCTGATTGTCGCGGAACAGCTTGCCTGCGAGCAGCATTTTGTCTACGAGAGTGGTCTTGCCATGGTCAACGTGTGCTATGATGGCAATGTTGCGGATCTTCTGCATCTTACTTCAAAAATTTTCGGATGCAAAGTTACGATTTTTCTGTAAATTGTGAAAGTATTTTTTTTGCGTTGCTCAGGGCTGACGCATCTTAATTTTTTACAACGTCAAAACTTTTTAATGCGTAAA
>CAJURI010000003.1 GCA_910588795.1 uncultured Duncaniella sp.
GTCCGGCTTATACTCCTAAATTCGATGTTTTCAAATTTTTGTCATGTACTTAAATTTTTGCCATGTCATATTAGAGTTTTGCTTGTTTTCTTTTTGCAACACTAAGATAAGTGAAAATTCTGACATGGCAAAATCCTGGGCAACTTTTTGTTGCTCAGGAACTTATAAATAAAGTTAAATTATAGTGTTGCGGAATTAAGGATCAAAAATAATGAAAAAGAATATCCTTACAGCGGTGCTTATGGCCTCCGCGCTTACATTTACATCATGTCTCAACTCTGACGGGGACAACCAGCAGAAGACCACCATCAACTACGGCAACAACATGTGCTTCAATGTGGTCACCGACCTGAACGATCCGGAGAGCACATTCATATCCACAGCACCCAACTACATAACCGAAATCAACTTCACCGATGCTGCAGGCGTGATCAGCATGAGCAACATCAAGCTCACCCCCGAAGGCTCCAACCTCACCTTCAAGCTTCCGGCACTTCCGCTCACCGTCAACAACACCGAGTACAGCTACAATCTCAACGGCACCCTCATCACACCTGAAGGACAGGCCGACCAGCTGGTGTTCAATAAAGTCGGATTCAGCATCATTGAGCGCAACATACAGATCTCCGGACAATGGCTCTACGCCCCCGTCTACAAGATGGGGTTCACCGTGAACGGAGATTATGAAATCACAGCATTCCCGACGGCATATTATTTCCCCGGCGACAAAATCACATCCACCCTGCTCACTCCCGGAGAGGACGACGAGCCCTACACCGATGAAAACGCGGTAGTATCCATTATCCTGTCCACCGACAAAACCGACAGCCAGAAACTCACCGCCACACTCACCCTCTATGACGTAAAGCTCAACTCCACCATGTCGGCAGTGACATTCCGCGCAGAGAACCTCCCCGTAAGCTATGACCGCGCCGGATTCACAATACACACCGATGAAAATACCGCTTACGGACTCAAGGACGCCGCCGGCATCATGAAGGACTGCAAGATATCCAACATCAACATACGCACAAGCGTACCCTCGGGAGTCTCCACCATGTCATTTGACGTGGACCTCTCTGCCCTCAATCCGCAGCGTCCCATCAAGCCGGTAAACGTGACAGCCGACAGGCTCACCTACCACTATCCTCAGAACAGCAACAAATAAGAGTAAGAGGAAATTTTTTTGAAAAAATTACTGATGCCGTGAACCATTCACCAGACACCGTGTTATAACAATGTAGTTACTATTATTTGCACTGTGTTTTCATGGTATTAGATTTAAGGTTAAAGATACCGGGCCGTCGTGATGATGGCCCGCTTCTTTTTATATACAGATTCCGGAGACCTGTCCCATATATGCCGCATGTGAAAAATATTGCCCCAAAGGAATCGCGCCAACACAAAAATTCATTAACTTTGCGGAGACTTACGAGCGCACTCTTTACCGGAGTCACTCCCACAACGTTGTGAAGCTATGACACGAAAATATGATTATCTCGTAATAGGCTCGGGCATCGCAGGAATGAGCTTTGCCCTCAAGGTAGCCGGACATGGCACTGTCGCCTTAGTGTGCAAGACCACGCTTGATGAAGCCAACACCGCACTCGCCCAGGGGGGAGTGGCATCGGTGACCGACCTGAAGGTCGATGACTTTGAAAAACATATCCACGACACCATGGTGGCCGGCGACTGGCTGAGCGACCCCGAGGCTGTAGAGAAAGTGGTGCGCAACGCCCCTTCACAGATCAACGAACTTATCAGATGGGGTGTAAACTTCGACAAGAAGGAGGACGGATCCTTTGACCTGCACCGCGAAGGAGGCCACTCGGAATTCCGCATACTCCACCATGCCGACAACACCGGCTTCGAGATACAGGACTCCCTGATAAAGGCTGTAAGGGCCAATAAGAACATCGACATCTACGAGCACCACTTCGCCATAGAGATAATCACCCAGCACCATCTCGGCAAGATCGTGACCCGCCGTACACCGGACATCACATGCTACGGAGCATATGTGCTCGACACCGAGACCGGAGAGGTGGACACATTCCTGTCAAAAGTGACACTGATGGCCACAGGAGGTGCAGGCGCAGTATACCAGACAACCACCAACCCCCTCGTGGCAACCGGCGACGGAATAGCCATGGTGTACCGTGCGAAGGGCACCGTAAAGGATATGGAATTCATACAGTTCCACCCCACAGCCCTGTACCACCCCGGCGACCGCCCGTCATTCCTCATCACCGAGGCCATGCGCGGCTACGGCGCAGTGCTGCGCAACAAGCGCGGCGAGGAATTCATGCAGAAGTATGATCCGCGCCTCTCGCTCGCGCCTCGCGACATCGTGGCACGCGCCATTGACTCCGAGATGAAGCTCCATGGCGACGACCATGTGTATCTCGACGTGACCCACAAGGATCCTGAGGAAACCAAGAAGCACTTCCCCAACATCTATGCCAAATGCCTCTCGCTCGGCATAGACATAACCAAGGATTATATCCCCGTCGCACCCGCCGCCCACTACCTGTGTGGAGGCATAAAGGTCGACACCAACGGCGAGTCATCCATCAGACGTCTTTACGCCGTAGGGGAATGCTCATGCACAGGCCTGCACGGAGGCAACAGGCTCGCTTCCAACTCACTGATCGAAGCCGTTGTATATGCCGATGCAGCAGCGCGGCATTCTATGGACCAGATAAGCCACTACGACTTCCGCACCGATGTGCCAGAATGGAACGACGAGGGCACACGCCACCCCGAGGAGATGGTGCTCATAACACAAAGTATCAAGGAAGTCGGCCAGATCATGGGCACATATGTGGGCATAGTGCGCTCTAACCTCAGACTCGACAGGGCTTGGAACCGTCTCGACATCCTGTATGAGGAGACCGAAAAACTGTTCAAGCGGTCAAAAGCCTCACGCGAAATCTGCGAGCTCCGCAACATCATCAACGTAGGCTACCTGATAATGCGGCAGGCCAAGGAGCGCAAAGAGTCACGCGGCCTCCACTACACCGTTGACTACCCCCACACTTAGAGATCGTTTAATAACACCCTCTTAGAGCATACGGGTACATTCCGGCCGATTTTTTATCTCTTTTGTTACGCTCCGGCAATAATAAATGCCGGATCAGCGTTGTTATATAGATATGCCAGCCATAATCCGACATATTATATGCTGCCTGCTGTGCGTTATATCGTCTCTACCCTCTTTCGCACAGTCACCTGCAGGGAAGGAAGTGCCTTCGGCAGAAGAGATCGAAGCCGGGGGCGGACGCAAACGCGCCCTCGAAGGCTACTATATTTTCACCGGAGATGACGGAGAGGACTGCCTGATGCTGGTCCTTTCTGAAGTCACCGTGTTTCCTCCGATGAAAAAATTCAAAAACAAGAAGGAGGAACAGTTCTACTGGAAGACCGTGCGCGATGTACGCAAGACTCTGCCATACGCGAAACTGATATGCGAGACCCTTATAGAGACCTATGAGTACATAGAGACCTTCCCTACGCAAAAAGAACGCGAGGAACACCTCAAGAAAATGGAGGGAGCGGTATTCGAGCAATACAAGCCCGTGCTCAGGAAATTCACCAAATCACAGGCACAGATGCTTATAAAGCTCATCAACCGCGAGACCAACCAGTCGAGCTACAACATACTCAAGGCATTTCTCGGATCGTTCCGTGCCGGATTCTGGCAGACATTCGGGAGGATTTTCGGTGTAAATCTGCGCACAAGCTACCGCCCCGACAAGGACCGCAAAGACGCCATAATAGAGCGTGTAGCAACCCTCATAGAGCAGGGGCAGCTGTAAGCGGCATGAAAAGACAATAAAAAAAGGCCCGGCGGGACGCTGGTTCCACTTGCCGGGCCAAAGTTGTAGATACGGAATGGCAACTTCTTGCCTTTCCAGGGTCTTTACGGCTAAAGACCTTTACTATTACCGGAACTTGACGCTCACCCCACTTCCGTAGAGAAATTGCCCCGCGCCGGGAATCTGCGAAGCCACCCGGTGAAGGGTACCTCACATAGCCTGAGGTGCTCTGACCTGCCGGCTACAATATGAGAGCCTACGGGGAGAGGACATCACCAACAGGGTGAGCGACACTCCTTTCGTGCTTTCATCTATACAAACGCCATTGCCTGTTGATTGGTTTTACAAACAATGGTTGAAAGAGATTAAAATAATTAAATTCACAATGCCCTGAATGATATTTCATGAGTATGGGCGGATATTTCATGGAAAAGAAGTAACTTTGTGACAGAAAACCTCCGTCACGATGAAAAGAGACCGCAACCGACATGCCGCCACCAGCCAGCGTCCACGCAGGATGGAAAGTGCCGTGAAGCCAAAGAAAGCTTTAGGGCAGCACTTTCTTATTGACGAAACTGTGGCAGAACGCATCGCTTCGACCATCGACAGGTGGAAAGGGATACCCGTGCTCGAGGTCGGTCCGGGCATGGGTGTACTAACCAAATACCTAATAGCCAAGGGGCACGACGTGAAGGTTGCCGAGATCGACGGCGAAAGCATAGAATATCTGCGCTACAACTTCCCCGACCTGCAAGGGAGAATACTCGACGCCGACTTCCTGAAGCTCGACCTCTCGGCCCTATATCCTGACGGAAAAAAATTCTGCGTCATAGGCAACTATCCCTACAACATATCCTCCCAGATATTCTTCCATGTACTTGACTACAAGGATCAGGTGGATGTATGCTCGGGGATGCTGCAACGTGAAGTGGCGGAAAGGCTCGCCGCCCCCGAGGGGACAAAGGCCCGCGGCATACTCAGCGTGCTCCTTCAGGCCTGGTATGACGTGAAATATCTCTTCACGGTGGACGAAAGCGTGTTCAATCCGCCGCCAAAAGTCAAGAGCGGCGTCATAATAATGACACGCAACGACGTGACATCGCTCGGATGTGACGAACGGCTGTTCAAGACCATTGTCAAAACCACTTTCGGACAAAGGCGCAAGACACTGCGCAACTCATTGCGCGGGCTCTTCCCGGCAGGTGTCCCGTTGCCCGACTCTCCATTGCTTGCCATGCGCCCCGAACAATTGTCGGTCGCGCAGTTCATCGAGCTTACCAGGCTCGTATCCTCACCCGGATAGAAAGGCCGCTGAAAAGGTGCGGCCCAGGTAACTGACAAAAACAAGCCCACCCCATCAACCCCCGAGCAATGAAAGAGTTCAACCCCGAATACATACTTCATCTGCGAAAGATCATCGAGGACCATGCCGATGACGCCGCACGTGACGAACTTAAGGACCTGCACCCCGCCGAGATAGCCGAGCTATACCATGAGCTCGACATCGACGAGGCCGAGTATCTGTATCTGCTGCTTGACGAAGAGACCCAGGCCGATGTGCTCATGGAGCTCGACGAGGACGAACGCCAGCAGCTCCTCAGCAAAATGGACGCCGAGGACATAGCCAAGCAGATAGAGCATCTCGACACCGACGACGCCGTCGACGTGATACAGGAACTCGACGAGGAAGAGCGGGAAAAGATCCTCAGCCACATCGATGATGTCGAACAGGCAGGCGACATAATCGACCTCCTTAAATACGACGAGGACACGGCCGGCGGACTCATGGGCACCGAGATGATCGTGGTCAACGAGAACTGGAGTATGCCCGAATGCATCAAGCAGATGAGGATGCAGGCCGAGGACATGGACGAGGTGTACTACGTGTATGTGGTCGACAACGATGACCGACTGAAAGGAACCCTGCCGCTTAAGAAACTCATCACTCACCCCTCCGTATCCAAGATCAAGCACGTAATGGAGGATGACCCCGTAGCGGTAAAGGCCGACACACCTATCGACGAGGTGGCTCTCGATTTCGAGAAATATGACCTGGTGGCCATGCCGGTGGTAGACTCCATAGGCAGACTCCTCGGACGAATCACTGTCGACGACGTGATGGACAAGGTCCGCGATTCAAGCGAGCGTGACTACCAGCTCGCATCAGGTCTTACCCATGATGTGGAGAGCGACGACAAACTGTTCGCCCAGACCAAGGCCCGTCTGCCGTGGCTGCTTATCGGCATGATAGGAGGGCTTTGCAACTCTTTTATCCTTGGCAAATTTGAAGGTGGATTTATCGTGGACCCGGCACTCGCCCTGTTCATACCTCTTATCGGCGGCACCGGCGGAAATGTCGGCACACAGTCATCGGCCATCGTGGTGCAAGGCCTCGCCAACGGTTCGCTCGACATAAAAAAATCAGCCCAACAGCTCATAAAGGAACTTGGAGTAGGTCTGCTCAACGGCGGCATTATAGCACTGTTAGTGCTTATATACAACTATCTGACCATAGGGCAAGGCCATGAGGTGACCACATTCGCAGTATCCATATCCCTGTTCTGCGTGGTCATGTTCGCCTCGGTATTCGGTACATTCGTCCCGCTGACACTTGAAAAACTGAAGATCGACCCGGCTCTGGCCACAGGCCCCTTCATATCCATAACCAACGACATAATCGGCATGCTCATCTACATGAGCATATCCTCGTGGCTTATATTATCTCTGCACTGACTTTCCTGAATGGCGGCTCCTTCCGCTCGACATCCTGCTAATTCCGGAGCAGCTTTTTACCTGATTCGCCCTTGTAAAACTCCAGATTCCTGTGGTCAAACACAGAGACTCCGAACAATCCGTCACGCATCACTACCGTGGCGGAATCGCCGTTGTGAATACGGCTGTAACTGCTCCGGGGCATCTCCACTAATTTGGTTCTTCCGTCAGCGAACCGCAATTGCAATTTATATGTATAATACGCCTCACCGTTGGCGACATACCTGCGCCCCACACGGCGAGTGCGGTGATGCTCCTCTCTGAAATGCCCTGCCACAACGGCAGTCTCCACACGTCGGGTAGAATCGTCAGCAAGCATATCGTTCAACGCGAAAAAAGCGAATGTCAGACACACAGCCGTAACGACCGTATTACACAGACCGTTGAACAGTGCCGAATCCGACCATGTAAGCGGCCTCCACAACCGCCACATATGGATAGACAAGGCAAGCCCTATACCTGAAGCGGCCACGGGGACTATCCACCAGTCAATAACAGCGTCACTGTAAAGCAGCATTGACCATCCCGACAATCCCAGCACGACTATGATCGCCACAGCGATCATCACACCTCTGACAAATCTGTTTCCTCCGGACATATGGTATTACAATTATAATTTCCCTGCAAAGGTAACCATATTTTCCAATATGCCCGCATGAAACTTTACGAGTGTCATGGATGTTATGCATATAATCAACATCCTCATGGTCACGCTCAACCGTCTATATTTGTCACTGCTGACTGCGGCACTTGCACTGCCGGAGACATCCTGCATATACGACGATCTGGAGCCATGTGAGGATGAGAAGGCAGAATTCACCATCATCAACGACTGGAATGCCGCACCAGAAGCCGACCCTGAAGGCATGGCATATCTGTTTTACCCGGAGAGCAGTGTCGATCCATGGCGTTTTGACTTCGCCGGCAGAGAAGCTGGCAAAGTCCGGCTTCCCGAAGGCCGTTACAGCTTCATAATGTTCAATGACGACACCTCATCAATCGAATTTATTGACGGGGATCACGGCAGCCTGTCTGCAACGACCAAAGAAGTGACAATAGGTTTTGACGCTCAAGTCGGGGAACTTAGGTCGTCTCCTGACATGATGTGGGCTGACGCAAGCAAACTTGTGAAACTTGATATAAACAGTGTGGAATACACCACATCCGAATACGACAAAAGGACAGAACTGATACATAATTCGGACATGCTCATGACAATACATCCAAGACAGATTATTGCATGTTACACACTCTATATCAACCATATTGAAAACCTAAGCGGTGTTGCATGCATGAAAGGCTTGATGTCGGGCTTGTCATCGGGCATAAACCTCAACACCAATACACGTTCCGAAAAAACGATAAGCGTGCCTTTTGACCTGACACGATCGTCGGACTCTGCTCTAATAGCCAAATTCCTTACTTTCGGCATCCCGGAATTACCGGTCAGCAATGGCAATAATATAATCATATTCTTCAAACTTTCTGACGGAAACATCATAAAATATGAATTTGATAAAACCGAGGACATTCGCAATGCCGACGACCCGCTAAATGTAAAGCTTTACATCGATTCCATATCACTACCTTACGCCCCTCCTATCGAAGGAAACAGCGGATTTGCCCCAATCGTGACAGAATGGACTACTGTCATAGTGAACTATTAGAAATCGCAATTTGTTGAATATAATAACAAAACGGCATTGACTATGAGACTTTTAATTGCAGCATCATTTATTCCGATCTTATTTCTGGGATCATGTTCCCAGGATAAGAACAGCATAGACACCCCACAGACGGGCATAGGCTTCTCGGCAACAGCCCCTAAAGCGTCACGTGCTGCCGCCACAACCACAGCTTCACTCCAAGAATTCATAGTCTATGCATATACTGAATCCACCATCCTCATGGATGGTGTGACCGTAAGCCGCGACGGTGGCTCATGGACCTACTCTCCAATAGTATATTGGCCCGGGACTGCCGTTAATTTTTACGCTATAAGCCCTGATATACGAGGGTACGTGCCTGAAAGTTCCGACGGCAGCCATACCATACGGGAGATGACTTATGGCGGAACAGACCTGATCTATGCCGTCAGTCTTAATCAGCATGAACGCCCTACCCCTGTTGACCTCACATTCAGGCACGCAATGAGCAAGATCGCAGTAATGCTTTCAAGCGCCAACAGCAAATACAACATCAAAGTATATCATGTGTTGCTGAGAAACATCTTTCTCAAAGGTGATTTCTCTTTGCCTGATGAGACAACCACCAATGTCACAGCGGAAGGGGAATGGGAAAACCTGGACCTAAAATCCGATGCAATGGTGTTTTATGATCACGGCACACCTATATCACTATCATCCACACCAGTAGACATCACCAGCAATAATCTTGATGCATCATTCTTTGTGCCGCAGCCACTTGACCCGTTCAGCTTCACGACCAGCGGACAATTCTCCGGCGGATATATCCAGGTGGACTGTGAGATCATAGACAAAGCCTCCGGCAAAAAGATATGGCCAAGCGAATATACCCCTGACTATCTTCTTGTGGACAACAGTCCTTGTGGCAGAATGCTTTTTCCGCTCCTGACAGCAGACGTAAAAAAATGGCATCAGGGATATTCCTACATCTATAATATCATCATAAACAATTCATATGTTCTTGACACCATTGAATTCCAGCCCGGAGTGATTGATTTCACAGAAGAACAGCCATACTGATCTATCTGTCACTCACAATACACAAACGCCAAAGGAACAATCAAATGAGCATGCTTGCGGCATAAGCCGAAGCCATGCTCATTTGATTTATGCCATATACACATCCGATATAGCCCAAACTGAATATCCCTCTTGTAAATGTCGCATGGAAGATGTAATTTTGCACTATAAATCAAAAACATCACCCAACATTACCGCAATGGAAAAGAAATTCAAGCGCACACTCATAACCACCGCTCTCCCATATGCCAACGGACCGGTACACATCGGCCACCTTGCCGGGGTCTACGTACCCGCCGACATATATGCACGTTTCCTACGTCTCAGAGGTGAGGACGTAGTGATGATAGGAGGCAGCGACGAACACGGGGTGCCCATCACCCTGCGTGCACGCAAGGAAGGCGTCACGCCACAGGAGATCGTTGACCGCTATCACGCGATCATCAAGGACTCTCTTGAGGAGTTAGGAGTATCGTTTGACATATATTCCCGCACAACATCCGACATACACAATGCCACAGCATCCGAATTCTTCCGCCGTCTTTACGACAAAGGGGAATTCACAGTTCAGACAGCCCTCCAGCCTTACGACGAAAAAGGGGGCGAATTCCTCGCCGACCGTTACGTGATAGGCACATGCCCCAAGTGCGGCAACGAGCGGGCATATGGTGACCAGTGCGAGGCCTGCGGATCATCACTTAACGTGACCGACCTCATAAACCCTTGCTCGGCACTCACCGGCGAACCGGTGAAGATGCGCGAGACCACCCACTGGTATCTTCCCCTCGACCGATGGGAAAGCAGGCTGCGCGAATGGATTCTCGAAGGACACAAGGAGTGGAAGACCAACGTGTACGGACAGTGCAAGTCATGGCTCGACGGAGGCCTGCAGCCGCGTGCCGTGAGCCGCGACCTGAACTGGGGAGTGCCCGTGCCTGTTGAAGGAGCCGAAGGCAAAGTCCTTTACGTATGGTTTGACGCCCCGATCGGCTATATATCCAACACCAAAGAACTGCTCCCCGACAGCTGGGAACGCTATTGGAAAGATCCAGAGACCCGGATAATCAACTTCATCGGCAAGGACAACATAGTGTTTCACTGCATAGTGTTCCCCGCAATGCTCATGGCCTACGGAGACAACTTCCAGCTCCCCGACAATGTGCCCGCCAATGAATTCCTCAACCTCGAAGGGGACAAGATATCCACCTCGCGCAACTGGGCAGTGTGGCTCCACGAATACCTCAAGGACTTCCCCGGCAAGCAGGATGTGCTTCGCTACGTGCTCACAGCCAATGCTCCGGAGACCAAGGACAATGACTTCACATGGGCTGACTTCCAGGCACGCAACAACAACGAACTGGTGGCTATACTCGGCAATTTCGTCAACCGCGCATTAGTGCTGACCCATAAGTTCTTTGGCGGAGTGGTCCCCGCGGCCGGAGATCTCACCGACGCCGACAGGCAGGCCCTCGAGGAAATGAAAGCCGCCATAAAGGCCGAGACCGAAGCACTCGACACCTTCCACTTCCGCGAAGCCCTGAAACAGGCCATGGAGATAGCGCGCACAGGCAACCGCTACCTGCAGGAGACAGAGCCATGGCGCGTAGCCAAAACCGACCTGACACGCACCGGCACCATCCTGAACATAGCATTGCAGATATGCGCCAACATAGCGATAGCCTTCGAGCCGTTCATACCCTTCACCGCATCACGCCTCGCCGGAATGCTGCGCATAAAAGACCTGAGATGGCAGGACCTCGGCTCTGTAAGCCTTGTCTCACCGGGCATGGAACTCGGACAGCCAGAACTCCTTTTCGAGAAAATCGAAGACACCGTGATCCAGGGTCAGGTGCAGAAGCTCCTCGACACAAAAAAAGCCAACGAGATAGCAGCATGGAAGCCACAACCTCAGGCCGAAGAGGTGGACTTCGACACCTTCTGCCGCAGCGACCTGCGTGTGGGCACAGTGTTGGAATGCACCAAAGTCCCCAAGGCCGACAAGCTCCTCCGCTTCCTCATTGACGACGGCATGGAGAAACGCACCATAGTGTCAGGCATCGCAAAATACTACAACCCCGAGGACCTCATAGGCAAGCAGGTATGCTTCATAGCCAACCTGCCTGTGCGAAAGCTCAAGGGGATAGAATCTCAAGGCATGATCCTCTCGGCCGAGAACAGCGACGGCTCAATCGTACTGCTCACACCTTCCGCCCAAGTGGCTCCCGGATCCAAAATCGGATAACAATAATAACCAACCATGGAACACACTCCTCGCATCCTCATCATCTATACCGGAGGCACGATCGGAATGATCGAGAACGCCGAGACCAAGGCTCTCGAACCGTTTGACTTCTCACATCTGATCGACAATGTGCCCAAAATAAAGATGCTTGAGTACCACATCGACAATATACAGTTCACCCCCATAGACTCATGCGACATGGGGCCCGACGGATGGAAAGACATAGCTCATGCCATTGCGGAGAACTATGACAGCTACGACGGATTCGTAGTGCTGCACGGCACCGACACCATGGCCTATACCGCATCGGCCCTGTCATTCATGCTTGCCCATCTCGACAAGCCGGTAATCATAACAGGGTCACAGCTTCCAATAGGCGAGGTGAGGACCGACGGTGAGGAAAACCTCATCACCGCCCTGCAGATAGCAGCCGCGACCGACTACAACGGAGACCCGATGGTACAGGAGGTGGCGATACTGTTCGAGAACTATCTCTGGAGGGGCAACCGCTCAACAAAGATGAGTGCCGACAACTTCAATGCCTTCAAGAGCAACAACTATCCGGAACTCGCAAAAATAGGACTCGGCATACACTTTCAGGAAAAGGCCTTGCGCCGCCCCAATGAACGACGCCCCCTGCACGTGGCCACCAACATGGACCGCGGAGTGATCACCGTGGACCTGCATCCGGGCATGAGCCGCGAAGCTCTCCACCACATCCTCAACACACCGGGCATAAAAGGGATAGTGCTGCGCACCTACGGTGCCGGCAACGCTCCTACAACCCCATGGTTCCTTGAAGAGATAAAAAACACAGTGGACAGCGGAATAGTGATAGTCAATGTCACACAATGTGTCAACGGAGGTGTGCACTCCCGACGCTATGTCTCCGGCGACCGCCTCGCAAAATGCGGTGTGATCTCAGGCCATGACATGACATCCGAAGCCGCCATCACCAAACTGATGTATCTGTTCGGACTCGGACTCACACCCTCAGCCGTGGCAGCACGCTTCTCTGTCAATCTGTGTGGCGAAGTGACCCTTTAGCAATAAAAAGCCGAAAAATAAAGACAAAGGACAGGGCCCTGCATGAACATCGGTATGCAGGGCCCATATATTGTCTTTCTTATTACTTTTTACAACTTTTTAAGTTGTATAGTCCACATTTTATCTCTATCTTTGCACATAAGATTACATCTTTTCACAACCATAAACATAGCACATATACTTTAAACATAGCACATATACTTTTCCTGTATTAATAAACGTTAAATTCATTCGTCTCTACAAACTTTAAGGCAGGATGACTTGTTAGTCCTGAAGTTACCGTAAATATATCTTGTCCTTTTTTTAACTACCTTTAAACAGAACCTACATGGAAACTTTATTTCTTGATTACTTAAGCTACGGGCTACAGAAGCCACAGCCCCCAACCGACAATTCAACAAACAAAAAAACAGCGTCATATGAATATATGGCCGACTGGACACCCAATCAGGAACCCGCATCACCCAGACAAGCCACACCATATCTTGCTGACTGGAGATAGCCGAAAGTATTGATGACAGAAGATACTGACAACTGCAGGAATGTTCTTTACAGGCATTCCTGCAGTTGTCATATGAGGCTGATACCAGAGATGTGAAGAGATGAATCATCAATTTTGACTTTTGAAAAATATATCGTACATTTGCATTAAGTTTATTCAATCATCAACCAACCATAATACCGGTTAAAACACGTTCTCATTTTTATGGAAACAACACGCGTTTCCGCAAAGAGCAATCTTTGGATCTATCACATATTCGCCTGCCTTTCTGTGACGGCATGGGGATTGTCATTCATATCCACACGAGTATTGCTTGACAACGGGCTTCATCCCATCGAGATCTACATCTACCGTTCATCAATCGCGTACATCGCGCTTCTCAGCATCTGCCACAATCGACTGTTAGCCAACAATCTGAAGGATGAGCTTCTGTTCGTCCTGTGCGGCATAGTGGCAGGATCGGTATACTTTATAGCTGAGAATGTCGCGCTTGAGTACACACTTGTGAGCAACGTCTCGCTCATCACCGCCCTCCCCCCCTTACTCACAGTGCTGCTCGTGGGCATAGTCTACAAATCCGACCGCCCCGGCAAAGGCGCGTACATAGGATCGGTGGTGGCATTCATCGGAGTTGGCCTCGTGATATTCAACAGCAGCTTCAACATGAGCATCAACCCTCTCGGTGACTTCCTGGCTCTGCTCGCTGCATTCTGCTGGGCTATCTACGGGCTTCTGCTCAAGCCGCTCAACGCCCATTACGATGCGAAATTCATAACACGCAAAGTGTTCTTCTACGGAGTGATCACAGCACTCCCGTTCCTGTCGATCGAGCCGGAGATAGCTCCCTTTGAGATACTGCTGCGCCCCACAGTGATATACAATCTGCTCTTCCTTGCGCTTGTGTGCTCGCTCGGAGCATTCCTCCTGTGGGCATATACCGTAATAAAGATAGGCGCGGTCACCGCATCCAACTATCTGTACTTCCAGCCCGTGATCACACTCATATTCTCCGTGCTAATACTCGACGAGCCCCTTACACTCATAGGGTGTTCGGGATGCGCGCTCATACTCACCGGAGTGTGGCTCTCGGACTATCTGCAACGCATGAACTGGAGACGGCGCGCATAGATCTTAACGGAAATCATAAACCAATCAATAAATGAAACATTTAGTCTCATCATTACTTCTTGCAGCTGCCGCCGTTTCGGCCACCGCTGCAACTCCCCTGTGGCTGAGGGACGTGAAGATCTCTCCCGACGGCAAGTCCATTGCCTTCACCTACAAAGGGGACATATTCACAGTGCCCGCATCGGGCGGAGAAGCCAAACGCCTCACCACAGCCGAGTCATACGAGTCAGTGCCCGTATGGTCACCCGACGGCAAATCCATAGCCTTTGCAAGCGACCGCAACGGAGGCCAGGACATATTTATAATGGATGCCAAAGGCGGACCGGCAACTCAGCTCACATTCAACTCCGTGTCAGAGATACCGCAGGGCTTCACTCCCGACGGAAAATTCGTGGTGTACTCCGCTACGATCCAGGCTCCCGCTGCAAGCCTCGTATACCCCAGCTCACGCATGGGGCAGCTGTACAAAGTACCTGCCGAAGGTGGACGTCCCCAACAGATACTCGGCACACCGGCTCTCAACATAAGCTATCTGCCTGACGGAAATTCATTCCTTTATCAGGATGACAAGGGGACAGAGAACGAGTGGCGCAAGCACCACACATCCTCTGTGACACGTGACATATGGCGTTACGATGCCAAGACCGGGCGTCACACCAACCTCACCTCACGCGGCGGCGAAGACCGCAACCCCGTGATAGGCGGTGACGGAGAGACCGTGTATTTCCTGAGCGAGCGCAACGGAGGAAGCTTCAACGTATACTCCTTCCCCCTCTCCGACCCCTCCAAAGTGTCGGCAGTGACCAAATTCACCACCCATCCGGTAAGGTTTCTTTCACGCGGAGCCGACGGCACCCTGGCATTCACATATAACGGCGAAATATACACTGTAAGCGACAAGGGAGGCAAACCTGCCAAAGTTGCCATCGACATCGTAACCGACAACGTCGAACAGGTGATGCGCCGCAAAGTAGGCTCCGCTTCTGAAGCAGCAGTATCGCCCAATGGCAAGCAGGTGGCATTCGTAAGCCACGGCGACATATTTGTGACATCCGTGGAATACCCTTCCACACGCCAGATCACCAAGACACCTCAGGGCGAAGGACACCCGTCGTGGGGAGCTGACAACCGCACACTCTATTATACTTCCGACCGTGACGGCCACAAAAACATCTACCGCGCCACCATCAACCGGAAAGACGATCCCAACTTCTCCAACGCCACTCTCATCGAGGAGACACCCGTGTTCCCCGCAAAGGACAATGTGGACCGTCAGGATCCCATTATCTCACCCAACGGCGAGCTCATGGCATTCATTCAGGACGGCAACAAGATCGCTGTCATGAACCTGAAGACACGCAAGACACGCCTCCTCACCAACGGAGAGACCTACACAGCCCGCGACGGAGGCATAACCCTTGACTGGTCGCCCGACAGCGAATGGCTTGCCGCCACAATAGACGTGCACCAGCGCGACCCCTACTATGACATAGCAATCATAAACGCCACTACCGGTGAGCTCACCAACATCACCAACGATGCCTACATGAACAGCAATCCCCGATGGGTGATGAACGGCAACGCCATCATATACACAAGCGACCGCTTCGGAATGAAGAACCACGCTTCATGGGGCGCGACCAACGACGTGCTCATGGTATTCACCAACCGAGACGCATACGACCGCTACCGCCTTTCCGATGAAGACTTCGCCCTGCTGAAAGAGGTTGAGAAATCACAAAAAGCCGGCAAACAGTCTGCATCAAAAGACGACAAAAAGAAAGACAAGAAAAAAGGTGACAAGAAGGACAGCAAAAAGGACAGCAAGGACGCCAAGAAAGAAGACGCCAAACCATCCGACGCTGTCAAGGTGGAGCTCGACGGAATTCAGGACCGTATAGTCCGCCTCACACCGTTCTCGTCAAGCCTCGGCGACAGCTATGTGGACAATGACGGCGAGAATCTCTACTTCATGTCACGTGTCGACAACGGCTATGACCTGTGGAAGAAGAGCCTCCGCAAAGGCGATGTCGCACTGTTCAAGAAGATGGGAGCCGGCGGCGTGTCGTTCCAGCCTGACGCATCAGGCAAGAACCTCTTCCTCTTCGGCTCATCACTCCGCAAGATGTCACTGCCCGGAGGCAACATCAGCAGCATATCTTTCAACGCCACACAGGAGATCGACCCCGTCAAGGAACGCGAATACATGTATGAATTCATTGTTGACCAGGAGGCAAAACGATTCCTTGTCAAGGACATGTTCGGCGTGGACTGGAAAGGCTACACCGACAACTACCGCAAGTTCCTGCCACATATCAACAACAACTATGACTTCTCGGAACTCGCCAGCGAACTTCTCGGCGAACTCAATGTAAGCCACACCGGCAGCGGCTATCGTGCCGGAGGAAGCCAGGAGCCTACAGCATCGCTCGGACTGCTCTACGACCTCACCTACACAGGCAAGGGACTGAAAGTATCGGAGATTCTGAAGAGAGGACCGTTTGACCGTGCGAGCACACGCATGACTCCGGGAGCGGTGATCACCGCTATCGACGGCACATCGCTCAACGATGAGACCGATCCTCTGGCATCGCTGAACTCACGCGTCCGCACAAAGACACTCGTGGCATTCACACTCCCCTCGGGCGAAAAGGTTGAGGAGGTGATACTCCCCACCAACAACGGCTCATACAACGCCATGCTCTATGACCGCTGGCTCGAGCGCAACCGCCACATAGTTGACTCTATCTCGGGAGGACGTCTCGGATACGTGCACCTCGAATCGATGGACGACGCCTCATACCGCTCAATATATGCCGATGTCCTCGGTAAATACGCTGACCGCGAGGGTATAATAATCGACACCCGCTTCAATGGCGGAGGCCGTCTGCATGAGGATATCGAGGTGCTCTTCAGCGGCAAGAAATATCTCACTCAGGAGATACGCGGCGTGAAGAGTGGAGAGATGCCTTCAAAGCGTTGGCTGCGCCCGTCAATCATGATAACCGGCGAGGCCAACTACTCCAACGCCCATGGCACTCCATGGATGTACAAGCACAACAAACTCGGAAAGATTGTGGGTATGCCCGTGCCCGGCACCATGAGTTCAGTCAACTGGGTGACACTTCAGGATCCCAGCCTCTACTTCGGCATACCCGTGGTAGGTTTCCGCACTGCCGAGGGCAACTTCCTCGAGAACACACAGCTTGAGCCTGACGTCAAAGTGGCAAATGACCCTGCCAAGATTGTCAAAGGTATCGATGACCAGCTCATCACCGCAGTGAAGACACTCCTCAACGATCTCAAGAAATAATCTCTGATCTAAACATAAGGAAGACAACAGAGAAATTTCATAAGCATAAAATAGGACACAGACCTTTAATTTTCATGCCGGGAATATAAATCCCAGTCGAATTAAAGGTCTGTGTCCTATTTTATGCTTATGAAATTTCTCTGTGTCCTGTTGCGCGGATCTTTTGCCTGTTTCATTTCTACCGAGACTCAGATCCTGACCTTATCCGGTCCGTCAATTGTCACCTGTCCACTTAGGCAGAGAGAAGATGAATTCCAGACCACCCGTAGAACGGTTGTGAACCGATATGGTGCCACCGAGTGTTATCACCGTGCTCCTGACTATTGGCAGACCGAGACCGGTACCTCCCTGCTTGCGCGAGCGGCCCGTGTCAACACGATAGAATCGCTCGAACAGATGCGGGATATGTTCTTCAGCGACACCCACACCATTGTCAAAGAAAGCAAACATATAGAACCGTTCACTCTCCGATATAAGCTTGAAGCATATCTTAGTGCCGTTGGAATACATGGCCGAATTTCGTATCAGACCGCATATCATTCCGTTAAGGAGCCCGTAATTGCCTGTCACATAACAATCGAGCGGCACGTCAAACGAGAATTGCATATTGCCGGCCAGATTGTTTGCGCCCATATCATAGTCTATCTGATATACGAGGTCATACATATCCACCTTGCTCAGAGCTATCTTGTCGGTGCCGTTCTCGAGGCGCGTCATGGTAGAGACGTCATTGAGCAGATTAGTGAGACGGTCGATATTGCTCAGCATGCGTTCGAGGAAGCGGGTACGAGTCTCGGCATCCATATCCGGGTCACCGAGTATCGATTCAAGATACCCCCTCACTATCCCGACCGGAGTCTTGATCTCATGATTGATATTATTGGACATCTGGCGTGTCACACGCGCCTTCTCCTCTATAGCATGGATAGCCACCTTTCGTTCGCGACGTATCTGCTCCACGGCATTCTCACGCTCGCGATACAGAGTCACTATCTCACGTGATATATCGCCAAGCTCATTACGCGGGAACTTGTCTATGCCGGTAAAATGGCCTCCTGTCGCAGCCCTGTAAGCGAAATCCTTGAGCAGGGTGACACTGCGTGACAGACGTCTCGTGAAATAATATGACACAAGTATCGTCATGAGAATGCATGAAGCCATCACGAGCCACACCATCGAATCGACCTCAAGCGCATCGCTCACTTCAGCATCGAACGGCAGGGCTGAAAGCACCTTCACATTCCCGTCACGGCTTTTGGATGTGGCAAGAAAATAATTGACTCCCACAGAATCACGCACCACCTTGCGCTCGTCATTCCCGGTCGATATATAGTCGACCACCTTGAATGCATCCTGCTCATATGGCAGCGGAGTCCCGAGGGAATATTTGAGCCTGCCGTCACTCAGATAGACCGAAATGCGCACATCCTCATAAGCAGATCCCTCAAAATAGGACGCGATGAAAGAGTTCAGCGGCCTGACATCCTGATCAGAATCATAAGCCTTGAGCACACGGCGGTTTATAAGGTCAAGCTGCATGGTAAGCATCTCGGCTCGATACTCGGCCTCACGCTTATACTGATACCATATTATCAGTCCGAAGACTATGCAGAGGCAAAACGCTATCGGCAGAAACAGCTGCCAGTGATAGTTAATCCTTCTCCTTGAAGCCATATCCGAATCCCAGACGGGTCTCGATATTATTTCCGTAAGCTCCTATCTTTTTGCGCAGGCGTGTGATATTTGTGTCAATAGTGCGTGTGGTCACCACCACATCGTCATCCCATACGCGGCGTATTATCTCTTCACGCGAATATATGCGGTTGCGGTGGGTAAGGAAAAAGCTCAGTATCTCGAATTCAGTCTTGGTCAGAGGCACCTGAGAGCCGTCTATATAGCATGTCTTGTCATTAGGATCTATGCAAAGAGTCTGATATTCGATACGGCTCTCCATAGGATCATGATCCTGCACAGGCATTGCGCTGGCCGCCTGGACAGCCTTGCGCGCCACAGCCGCACGACGAAGGACCGCATTGACCCTCGCTATCATCTCGCTCATCTTGAACGGCTTGGTGATATAATCGTCAGCTCCTATATTAAGTCCCATCACCGTGTCGTCCTCTCCGTTCAATGCCGAACAGAATATTATAGGCACAATCTCCGTGCTGTCACTGTTACGGAGTTTCTTGGCGAAATCAAATCCGCTCAGACGCTCCATCATGATATCGACGATAAACAGATCGTAAGGGCGTAGATCCTTTTCCAAAGCCTCTTCGGCACTATAGGCGACATCCACCTCATATCCCTCTTTAAGAAGATTATATCTCAGAATCTCGCATATCGATTCTTCGTCATCAATAACTAAAATGCGTGCATTCATATCTGGTCTGTGTTTGGTATTTGATGCTAAATTACAATTTTTTTTTCGTCCAATTGGTTAACAAACGTTAAATCGGAATATAGTCTGAACTTTTACACTCCCCGATAGTTATAATGATGTAGTTACTATTATTTGCACTGTGTTTTCATGGTATTAGATTTAAGGTTAAGAACCACGGGGCTGTCGAGATGACAGCCCCGTGGTTTCTTTTGTCACGACATAAACACCTCCCGCATACACGGCCGGGCGCATGGGAAATGTTAAAAAAACGGCCCTACAACATACGTAACCACATTGTCCCTATTTTGTAACACATATGTAACACATCCTTCGTATCTTTGCAATGTAGAAAACAAAAACCTTCTGCAAGAGGGTTACAAGATATAGAAATCAATACCAATCAAAGAAAATTTACGGTTGCAAAGAAATAGTTTTTTAGTAAATACTAAACCTAATCATTATCACACTACATAGAGGACTGTCGCCCGACAGTCCTCTAATATTTTATAAGAGGCCGATTAAAAACAACCTTAAAAAACGGAGTGCCTGAATATTGAACACAAGGTCCAACACCGACACCCCGTACGGACGGGCTGGAACTTTTCGGTTGACCGACACAAACAAGAGCCACATCAACATCAAAAACCCTGGCAGACTACAAAAGCTAAAACTTCCTCCGGACAATCAAGCCATCTGTGGAATATTAATAAAAATGTCTGCCCCGGACAATTGTCTTGTAACTTTCTTTGCATCCGGTCCGAAAACCGTATGCGATCCATATAATTTCCCGAAAAGGGAATCAGAATTGCTCTACGGTCATACTACTCAGTTCCATTCAAGGACAAAGCCCCCTTATCGGGTGGCCTGTCCTCTGCTCATCCGTTGTCCTGTCCTTTTCCAAGATGCGACACCTCCTGATATATCCCGTCAAGGCTATCGGGGATAATGATCTTCAGGCCGCCATATTCCCTCACCTTCTTCCGGATATACTCGGCATGGCGCGAGCGAATGGTCTGCATTTCACCGTTCCACCTCTCCAAAGCCTTGGTATAATCAGTGCTCACCTTCACTTTGGAGTCTGTGACAGCCTTTTCGCACTCATACTTCATGGCATTCAGTTTGGCCTGAGCCTCGCGATACTGCTTCTGCAGATCAAAATAGACCGTCTCTATCAGTTCGGCACCGACCGAAGGCTCATAGGAATAGATGAGTGTATCGCGTCCGTCACCCTCCACCGAGCGCGGATTCTGAGTGCGCTGCGCCAGATCGTCACGCGCATCAGCGAAATGTCCGCCCGGATGTATCTCCTTTCCGATCACGGCTGCAAGAGTCTCAAGTTCATAATAACGGTTGCGCTCGTCAAGCGACAAGCCGCCGTAATACCCGTCCTCAGTCAGAGCCTCCTCCATGACAGGAGCCTCGGGGATCGTCAGCCCCTCAATCCTGGCAAACTCTTCCAATGAAAGGTCCTCAGCCCTCTTCAGGAGCCTGTCCTTTGCCTTTATCGCTTCCCTTAGCCATGCTATAAGCGACTTTGCCTCGGCCACGCGGTGCAGCATGCCTGACACCGATTTCACATCATCGGCGTCAGCACCTTTGCGCAACACATTGACCGAACCGCTGCCTATCAATGACACCTCTGTCGAATAGAACACCATCGCAGCAAGTCGGGCCTCAAGAATGCGTATCATCTCTTTGGCCATATTGGCAACATGATTGGCGGATGTCGAGGTCAAACCCCGCCCCTCCGCGCTAAAAAATATCAAATCCTTATCCATAACATTTACAGGTTGTTTTTTAATGGTATCTTCGAGATCGTATAGTAACGGCCTCTTAAATTCTAATCTTAGAACCTCTTTTCGGCACAAATGGTTGTGACCCGAATTGAAGAATCATATCTGTTTAAACAATCACGGCACAAAATAAGCACCCCGGTGCGCAAGCTACATGCGCACCGGGGTGAAATTTTATTTAAAGATATCAAATTCTTACTTTTATCTTCTTAAGATCCCTGTCGGCACTTGAAGAGCCTACCATAAGCTCATATTCTCCGGGGACCACACGCATCTCCTGATTCTTTTCGTCCCAGTTCTCAAAGAGATGTCTCGGGAAGTCGATCTCCACATCGCGGCTCTCTCCGGGAGCAAGCTCCACACGGGCATATCCTCTGAGGGTCTTATTAGGCCCATCGGCATCCGCAGGACGACGAAGGTACACCTGCACAACCTCAGTCCCTGCCACCTTTCCGGTATTCTTTACGCGCACCTTTATCACGCCGTCAGAGTATACAGGCTTGGAGATGTCAAATGTGGTGTAGCTCAACCCGTATCCGAACTGATACAGCGGATCCTCTTTCATATAGCGGTAAGTGCGTCCCTCCATAAGATAATTGTCAAATGCCGGGAGCTGGCTGTCGTTCTTGTAGAAAGTCACGGGAAGCTTGCCCGAGGGATTATAGTCACCGAATATCACATCGGCTATGGCATATCCCCCCTGCTCTCCGGGATACCAAGCCTGCAGTATGGCGTCGCATATCTCATTCTCGGGGGTAAGAGCCACCGCACTGCCGCTGCAATTGACAAACACTATCTTCTTGCCGGCCTCATGCAATGCCTTGATGATCTCCCGCTGAGGCTCCGGAAGCTCTATGGATGTGCGGTCGCCGTTGTCAAATCCCGGCTCGTTCACCTTGGCCTCCTCACGTTCGTAAGCCGGAGAGATGCCTCCTATAAATATCACGACTTCGGCACCCTTAGCCGCAGCCACAGCATCAGCGGGCGTGACATCGCGCGAACGCAGTATGTCAAAGTTGAGCGTGGCGTCATCTTCAAGCTGCATATAGTCCACCTCAATGTCATATCTCTTCCCTTTCTCAACGGCAAACTCACGGTCACGGAAATTCAGCGGATCAGTCTTCCAGCGGTTGTGCACTGTGTCGCCGTTTATTATTATACGCAGGCCGTCATCATTGTTGTACACCATCTTGAGTCTCTCGTCACGGTCAGCAGTGTACGTGCCCTTGATACGGGCGGTGAAATTCGTAAGATTGACCCCGGGAGCAAACGCCGTGTTGCCGCCGTTGTCAAGACGGATCGCGGAGGTGTACACAGTCTCGGCAGCCGGCTCTCCTTCCATTGCAGTATTGTTCCAGTAAGAAGCCTCCATGCCTTGACCCTTGGAACTGCGGAAATTGCCAAACACACTCTCCTGATCGGTCATGCGTGTCACGGCACAGGCACGCGCATACGGAAGCTCACGTCCGGCACGCGCATTCAGGCCCTCGAGCGCAGTGACCGTATGGGCCGGCTGACCGTAATATATACCCCACATCATGGTGGAATCGGCGGCATTCGGCCCCATCACCATGATCTTTCCTGCATCGGGAGAGAGAGGCAGCACCCCATTGTTTTTCAAAAGCACCATCTGCTCGCGAGCCATCTTGCGGGCAAGGTCACGATGGGCCTTGGAGCTAACCACACTCATCGGGATCGAAGTCCAGGGCACAAGAGAATCCGGATCGAAATCGCCGAGTTCGAAACGGCCTTTCAGAAGACGCTTCACGCACACATCGATATCCGATTCCTTGACATCGCCGCGCCTCACGGCTCCGGGAAGATTCTTATAGACCCCTCCGCACTCCACATCGGTGCCGCTGAGCACACCCAATGCGGATGCTGCCTTGGCATCCTTCGACACCTCATGGCGGCCTTCGCGATAGAAATCCCCTATGGCTCCGCAATCGCTGACGACAAGTCCGTCAAATCCCCAGTCATAACGCAATATGGAATTGAGCAGCCTGTCGGACCCACAGCACGGCGAGCCTTCAAACCGCTGATAGGCGCACATCACCTGCTGCACCTTGCCATCCTTGACAAGCATCCTGAATGCCGGAAGATATGTCTCCCAAAGCTCTCTGGCGGGCAGATTCTCTATATCAAAGCTGTGGCGGGTCTTTTCAGGTCCGCTGTGCACCGCATAATGCTTGGCACAGGCATGAAGCTTGTAATATTTGCCGCTGCCGTCGCCCTGCAGACCTTTCACTACACGCAGACCCATACGGCCGTTCATGTATGGATCCTCACCATAGGTCTCCTGTCCGCGCCCCCAGCGCGGATCGCGGAACACATTGATGTTGGGAGTCCAGAACGACAGTCCTTTATACTTACCGTTCTTCCCCTCTCGGCGGGCAAGTGTATTCTTGGCGCGGGCCTCGTCACTCACCGCAGTGAACACCTCTTCGATAAGATCGTCGTCAAACGAAGCGGCCATTCCTATACAAGAAGGGAACACCGTGGCAAGACCGTTACGCCCCACTCCATGGAGAGCCTCGCTCCACCAGTCGAAAGCCGGAATACCGAGCCGGTCTATCGCAGGGGAGCCATTCATCATCAGCAATGATTTCTCCTCAAGAGTGAGCCGCTTGCACAGATCCTCGGCACGCTCCTCAGCGGACAGCGAAGGGTCCTGATATGGAAGAGATTGCGCCAACATAAGGGACGGCAGACCCGCAAGCACAGACGCCACTAAAAACTGTCTTATTTTCATGGTTAAAAAGGTAAAAAAAGATATGATTTTTCTGCTATTATTTTACAAAGATAATGAATTCATCTATTATTTGCAAATAATTATAAGTTAATGCTTTACACCAACAAACAGCCATATGGCAGCATTTACTGTTAAAAATACAATAAGTATATCCTGGTTATTATAATATATTATTCAATATAAAGAATTATTCAAAAAAATTAGCAATTATTTGCATTGTTAAATATTTTGTTTATATTTGCAAACATATCATAGAATCTCAAATCATTTCACAATCTTAACGTTATGGAAATGCTACCGGGATAGCAAATTAAATCTATAATAACGACCTCTAAACAATATAAACCCCATTATTATGAAGATTTTCTTTAATCTTGCACTTGTACTTGTCAGTGCCATTCTATCATCGATGCTAACAATCGCATGCACCAACGCCGAATCGCCAAAATCCGAGAACTACGAACTTATCGAAGTCGAGGATCCAAACCAAGAAGAATTTGAACAGACCCTCAATAATCTCCCTGAAGAAAAGCGGGAGGAATTGAAACTGCGACGCCACGTAAACCTGATACTGATAAAATATGTCAAACTCGAAGGCCACCGCTACCGCCTTGACATTTCGGAAGAAGATGCTAAAAAATTAGGCATCAAACCCGAGTGGCTTGAAATCGCAAAAAAGGAAATCGAGGATGCCAATAAGAATATCGAAAAGATGGACGCCGACGGACAGGTGCTTGATCTGCCCGACCCTCAGGAATTATTCAAAAATAAAGAGTGACACACGGCCATAATACAGGGTATTTCAAAACTACCTTTTTAATGAATCACACTCTACGATAACTATTCATAGGGAATCGGACATCCAATAAACAAGTTTATCCGCTGCCATCTTGCTCATGATACTGAAGCAGACAGCAGCGGATAAATTTTGTCAAAGATTTCCTAACAGTCTATGATATAACGTTATTTCACCCGTATCACAGCTGTTGAGGGCTTTACGCCGGGAGCCGAGGCGGTGAAACGCAGTTCTCCAGATTTCTTGCCGCTGCGAGCAATGGCAGTGGCGGCCCCGCTGAAAAGTTTCATCTCGGGATTCCGGAACGGAAGCAGACATGTGGGATCCCCGTTGGCGGCAGCCTCGAATGAGCCTGCGCCCTCAACCTTGAATTTCACCATACGCGAATCAGTCGGCACAATATTTCCTTCCTTGTCGGCAACCTGCACGGTGAAGTACACCAGATCATCGCCATTGGCAGCAAGTTCCCTGTGGTTTGGAGTCACCACGATATGATCAGGCTTGCCGGCTGTGCGCACACTCTTTTCGGCAGCCTTCCTGCCATCGGCGTCATAGGCCACAACCTTTACCTCACCCGGCTCATAGACAGTCTCGTTCCACATAAGCCTGTAACGGTTCTGATATGTTGAATCGTTCTTTTCACGCACACCCTGGCTCTTGCCGTTGATGAAAAGCTCCGCCTTAGGGAAATTGGTGTACACAAACACCGGAGTCACCTTACCTTCTCGTCCCTTCCAGTTCCAGTGAGGGAGTATATGGAGAGTGGTGTCATTCTTATTCCACTGTGAGCGGTAGAGATAGTAACGATCCTTGGGGAGGGAGGCGAGATCTATTATACCGAACACAGAGCTATGGCTGGGCCACGCATCCGTATCGTAGGGCGACGGCTCGCCGAGATAGTCAAATCCGGTCCACACAAACTGTCCGAGCACCCAGTCATGGTCATCGTCCATTGCGAAATCTATGTCAGGAGTATTTGACCATGAGCACGACTCGTTGTCATAGCTGTTGGACTGATGGTCAGGATGCACGGCCACATGATGCTCGCCCCACTCCACGGGGAAATGGTAGACACCTCGCGAGGACACCGTAGATGCGGTCTCCGATCCGAGCACAAGCTGTTGCGGCAGCTTTTTGTAAGCCTCTTCATAATACTGAGGCTTGTAATTGAAGCCGGGAATGTCAAGCGATGCGGCAAAACCGTTGTCGAGCACCGCACCTATCTGGTCCATTCCGCATGTCACAGGGCGCGTAGGATCAAGGCTGTGCACGAGATCCTGAAGCATCACAAGCTCCTCCACGCCGTCAGGGCCCCACTGGGAGGGCACCTCATTGCCTATCGACCACATCACAACCGACGGTGAATTGCGGTAGTGCTCCACCATATTGGTTATGTCCTTCTCGGCCCAGTCCTTGAACACCGATCCGTAACCGTTGGGCGACTTGGGGCGGAAGCTCCAATCGTCAAACGGCTCGATCATGAGCATCACGCCCATCTCGTCACATAGCTCCACAAGTTCCGGGGCAGGCATATTATGGGCCGTGCGTATTGAATTCACACCCATGTCCTTGAGCAGTTCTATCTGATGGCGCAGAGCCGAACGGTTAACCGCAGCTCCGAGCGGGCCGAGATCATGATGGTTGCAGACACCCTTGAATTTGGTTTTCTCTCCGTTAAGGAAAAAACCTTTCTGAGGTATATATTCAAGCTTCCTTATGCCGAAACGCGTGTCATAACTGTCGACCTCCCTGCCGTCCACACTCAGCGTGGTGCGTGCAGTGTACAAGGCTGGATTCTCCGGGCTCCACAAGTCAGGAGTATCCACAAGAAAATTCTGTGAAAATTTCTGTCCGTGCGCATGATATACCGAATTGTCAGTGGCGGCCACCTTGCCCGACGGATCAAGGATGACAGTCTTCACATCGACCTTCTCACCCTTGTACGCGCCTTCAATCTTCATCTCAAGACTCACCGAGGCATAATCCTTGCCTACTCTCGGGGTAGTGACATATGTCCCCCACACGGGTATGTGCACCTTGGAAGTGTTGACCACATGGACATTACGGTACAGCCCGGCTCCGGGATACCAGCGTGACGCCTGCTCGTAATTCTCAAGGGCAACCTCAAGGTCGTTATCCCCGGGCACAACTGCGTCGTCGACATTGACATAAAAGGAATTATATCCGTAAGGCCAGAAGGCAACCTCCTTGCCGTTGACCTTGACCCGGGCATTGCTCATGGCACCGTCAAAGACGAGTGTCACCGAACGTCCGGCCGTGTCAGGCACCTCAAATGAGGTGCGGTAAGTCCCTTTCCCTATGAATGGGAGTCCGCCGGTGCGGCCTGTCTTCACTGTTTTCTCGGTCTCGCCGTTTTGTTCCACCGCCACGACCTGCAGGTCATTGTCCCGGTCAAAAGGCCCGTATATGGCCCAGTCATGCGGAACACGCACATTCTCCCACCGGGTCACTTCCGAAGGTGCGCCCTTGGAAAATCTCCATCCGTCATTGAGGGTGCTCACCTCGCGCTGTGCCATTGCAGCAAGCCCCGGGATACAGGACAGGGCAACAAATAAATATTTATTCATGCTGATTGATGATATGTCTCTACGTAATTTCTAAAATATAATGTATGCTTATAATCTCTTCTCTTACAAAGATACGAAACAGGCGATAAAAAAACAAGCTCCCGCTCAAAGCGGAAGCCCGTTTTATATAAATATAACATTAATTGACCTATCTTGCGGACATTACAGGTCAAGGCCCGATCTTTTCACTGATTTATAGTGCCAAGCTCCACCACGGCACCTGTGAGGGGATTGAACCGCAGATAGGAAAGGGACTTACGCGAGGTGAACAATGACGGATCAAGCCCGAAGACCACACCGTACTGCGCCACATCGTATGTGCCGCCTGCAAGGGTCTTCCCGTCGAAGCTCACGGTCACCAGTCCTGTGCCAGGTATACGGTAGGCTACACCACCCTTAGGGAACGTTTTCGTGACCCCTTTCTCATTGACAGGAAGCTCACCTCTGGTCTGAGGCGACACAGTGACATAGATCGGCGATCCGGACAGATCGTCTGGGGCGACAAGACCGTCGACCATTGACAGGCGTGCCACCACACTCCTTTCGGGCGCGCCTTCGGCCGGGACTTCGACACTGTATGTACGCACCTCCACAGAGGTCTGCACAGTGCCGAGGAACATTGCCGTGAGGGCCTCTTCCTGCGATGCTATCTGATCGAGCGCAAGCTTCATAGCCGCGCCGTCGGACGGCATGGACTCAGCCTGTCCCGATATGATCTCGCTGCGCATGTTACGCAGCTCGTAGATCTTGGCTGCGGCGAGCTCGGCACGCTTTGCCGACGATTTACTCTGTATCATCTCCGGAGTGACAGCCTGACGTGCCACAGGCAACTGCAGTATGGTAGGCTTGGCCTCCACGGCTTCAGGAAGATCCACTTCAGGCTGAGTCCAGCGGTAAGACTCGTCATTGAGGGAAACGGGGAAATTATCGTCACTCACCATCACGAACGCGCCACTGCCGTTCTTCAGAGTGACAAGATATCGCTCATGCTCGTCAGGAAACGCGGTCTGCTCAATGGCCGCCCCGGTTATGCGCCATGACACGGATGGGGCAAGTATGGGATCGGCGTTGAGATATTTTTTGGCGTACTGATAGAACTCTCCCGGTGTCCTGACAGTCTTTTCCGCCGCCAGAGTGACATTGAACGACGTCAGAGGCAGAGTGTATATCAGTCCGTACTCATTTGCCTTGGTGGCGGTGAGCTTGGATGTGCTCTGTGCATGCGCACACAACAGGGACAGGACCACGAATGCAGCTGCTATTATCTGTTTCTTCATTGTATCTTGAAAGTATAGATTTGAGGTGGATGTTATTCCATTATTACTTTTATGGCGCGGCCCACAGCATCAGCGATATCCATCCCCGTGGTGCCGTATTCG
Source organism: uncultured Duncaniella sp. (assembly GCA_910588795.1). GTDB lineage: Bacteria > Bacteroidota > Bacteroidia > Bacteroidales > Muribaculaceae > Duncaniella. The sequence goes on from CAJURI010000003.1 coordinate 29,237, forward strand.
CCCTGAGTCTCGGCGGCAATCTCTCCGGCAAGACCGTGGATATACACACCTGCCACGGATGCCGATTCCGGCTTGTATCCCTGGGCAAGGAGAGAGGTGATTATTCCGGTGAGCACATCGCCGCTTCCTGCGGTTGCCATAGCGGGAGTGCCCGAGGAGTTGAAGAAAACTTTGCCGTCAGGACGCACCGTGGCGGTGTAATGTCCCTTGAGCACTATCAGCAGCTTGTACCGGTGGGACACTTCGATGGCTTTGAGCAGACGCCCCTCGGCCGAAGTCTGAGTGCCGAATATCCTGTCAAACTCCCCGGCATGAGGGGTCAGGATCGATCCGGGTGCTATATGATCGAGAAGCGCGGGATTCTGCGCTATGGCATTCAGCGCATCGGCATCTATGACGAGTGGCCGTTTATAACTCTTCACAAGTGTCTCGAAAGCCCCGCGTGTAGCATCATTGGTGCCTATGCCGGGACCTACGCCTATAGCGGTGCAGTTGAAACGCGCCGACATGTCGGATATCACATATTCCTGCCGGTCAGGAGAGAACAACGCTTCGGGTGCCTGGCTCTGAAGCACAGGGTATGCCGCACGCGCGCTATGCACCGTGAGTTTACCGACACCGCTCCGCAATGCTCCCCGGGCTGCCATCACCGCGGCTCCGGTCATGCCGTAACACCCGGCGAAAAGCAGCGCATGGCCATAGTCGGCCTTGGAGGAAAACGGCTTGCGCGGCTTAAGGACAGCACGCACCTCGTCACGCTCCACATAAAAATATTTGGTGGGTGTATTGAGTATCGCCCTCTCGCTGAGCCCTATGTCGATCACTTTCCACCGGCCTACAAGATCGGCATTGTCACTGAGGAAAAATGCCAGCCGCGGAAACTGGACAGCAAGCGTGAGATCGGCATGCACCACATTGCGGCCTATCACACGCGCATTCCAGTCACCAAACATACCAGAAGGTACATCTATCGATATCACAGTGGCTCCTGACTCGCTTATGACACGTGCAAGCATCATGAATCCACCTTCAAGCGGCTCACGAAGTCCCGACCCGAAAAGCCCGTCTATCACAAGATGCTCGGGAGTCAGCGTCGGCAGTTCTGCACGGTCAATAATCTCGACAAGGCCCTGATAGCCCGTGGCAAGGAGATCATGCTTAGCCTGACGGCAATCGCGCGACAGGGAATCACCATGGAAATTGAATAGCAGTATGCGCGGATAGAAACCCGCCTCAAGCAGCATGCGCCCCGCCACGAGGGCATCCGCGCCATTGTTGCCCGAGCCTGCAAAGATCACCACTGGTGTCGAAGGGCTCCAATGCGATACTATCTCACTGCTTACAGCTTCTGCGACACGGCGTATCAGCTCCTGCGAACCTACCCCTTCTTCCTCGATGGTGACACGGTCTATCTTACGTATATTTTCTGTACTGAATATCTTCATACCTCAGATATATTTCCGGGACATACTATATCCCACGCAAAAGTACAAAACAATTCCGACACTCACGGCAATTAGCAATAATTTTGTGTGAAAATCGTTATTTCCATGTACATATACAAGAGAAATGGCAAGCGTATCGATAGTAACATTCCACACACCATTACCGGAGCTTGTCAGCTGCCTTGAGTCGCTCGACACGCATAGAGTGTCACGCATCTACGTCATTGACAACAGCCGAAGCACGCCGATCCGACAATGGTGCGCCGGACAGCCAAAGGCGACATACATTCCGAACGACAATACCGGATACGGGGCGGCCCACAACATTGCACTGCGTCATGAGCTTTCCATGCCGGGCGACTACCATCTGGTGTTGAACAGTGACGTGACATTCCCTCCGAGCATACTCTCTGACATCGAGGCTTACATGGACTCGCACCCCTCCGTCGGAATACTCCAGCCCAGAATGACCGGCATAAACGGAGAGAGGCAATATTCATGCCGCAGACTCCCCGCACCGGCCGATCTGTTAATACGCCGGTTCACACCTTCGTGGTGCTTCTGCGGAAGCCGTGACCGCTATCTGCTAAAGCATCTCGACCCTGAAAAGACATGGAACATTCCATATCTTCAGGGCAGCTTCATGTTCTTACGTAAAGAAGCTCTGAGAAAAGCCGGTCTGTTCGACGAACGGTTCTTCATGTATCCCGAGGACATAGACCTCACGCGGCGTATTCACCGACATTTCCTCACCCTTTATTGGCCGGGGGCGACAATAGTCCACCGTCATGAAGCCGCATCCTACAAATCACTCCGAATGCTTTGGATCCACATCCTAAATATGGTGCGGTATTTCAACAAATGGGGATGGGTCCATGACAGCGAAAGAGACAGATTTAATGCCGCAATAGAGAAGGCATCATCTATAGACGAGTCTTGACACCAGAGCTAAAACCGCCCCCCCCAGGCAACTAACTAAAACGCCAACCTTGTTTTTAAGGCGGACTTCAGGATCGGCAAGGCTCGCGAGACGATACTCTTTTATGATCTTCCAGCATTGTGCTCTGACATGGGAATATCTACCCTCCCTGTCATGAACCGACAAAAGTCCATACATATTGAAATTGGCACTCAGCCGTCGGTCACGCGCAGCTCTGAGCAGACGTTCATCACACCTGCATCTGTCCTCGACCATAGCCACTACACGCAACACGTCCAGACGATCGATCGTCACAGTGTTGATGAAACTTTCCGGATTGTCACGGTAGAAATATACCGGAGAGTCCACTATGTTGACCTGCGATGCCTTGAACATGACATTACAGTAAAACAACATGTCTTCGTAATAGATACCTTCAAGAAACCTTTCATCACCGAGAAGCTCCGACCTGTATAATTTACCACATGCCGATGCCGAGATATCCTTCTGATATAGTCCGGACCTGAGGGCAGCTTGGCCCGACATGGTACGATATACGGCACTTGCCACCGGCACCACTCGGCTCTCATTGGGACAGACACCGCGTTCAATGCCTCCGCACACCACATCCGCACCCGCCGAGCACCGAAGCATGACCTCCATAGCATGAGGGTAAAGCATGTCATCGCTGTCGAGGAATGTGAACCAGTCCCCCACAATGCGCTCCATAGCAATGTTTCTTGCCGAGGAAATCCCACCGTTGGCCGTTGACACCACCTTTATCCTCCGGTCGCGGGCCGAATATTCACGGGCTATTGCAAGGGTGGCATCGGTTGATCCGTCATCGACCACTATGGCCTCCCAGTCAGGAAAAGTCTGAGCAAGCACACTCTCCAGACATTCCCGGAGATAGGCCTGCGCATTGTAAGCCGGTATGACCACCGAAACCATCCGCAATTATTTTTTGCCGCCTCCTGCCGGAGCAGCGTCGGCCGTCTTCCTGAGATCAAATCCGGCAGTCATACCATCGTACTTGCTCAGCAGTGTCGAGGCCCCCTTGAGCGTGGAACTGCTCGAAAGTGCGCTTATCCTCTGCATCAAGGTCATAAGTTTGGTGATGTCAAAGGTAAGAGTCATGTTATTCTTGCCGTTGAGGGATATGAATGCCTCCATCGATCCTATATTTATCTTTTTGAAAGCCTGGAAATGGAACACATATGTCCCTTCCTTTTCCTGACGCTCGATCTTTCCGTTCAGGCTGGCACGCCGCCCCTTGAATGTGAATGTCGAATCGGCATTGATGGTTATGACAAGAGATGTCAGTCCGGCTGTCTTATAGTACGGCTCAAGCTTCTTCTCCACATTAGCCGCCGCAGCCGCGCCTCCGGCCTTCAGCAGAAGATTGTCGCTCTTGAAGCTTACTGCCGGAGAGGAATATGCCCATGTGCCGGCAAGCTGGTCTATTCCGGCCTTTGAATTCCCGAGCCCAAGAGCACCGGCCACTCCCGACAACACGTCGCTGAGACCACCTTTCCGAGAGGAAGAGCTGTCAGTTTGCGTGGTCGACTGGCCCTGCCCGAGACCTTTGAGAAGATCCGACAAAGATTGTGCCGACACGTCAGCGGATATAAGCAGAACGGCAAATGCCAAAGTAGCGATCTTTATAATGCGTTTCATATTGGTTATGATTATATTCACATTCATGTTTCATTTGAAGCCTCAATAGGCAAGAGTAACATTGTCGATCCACAGACGGCCACCCACTGACGTGGCACTGCGCGGATCGGACACCGTGACCACATTGCGTGTCTCCTCGGCTATTGTTCCGATATGGCTGGACGCAGAGAACATCACCTTGATACGTGTGGCTCTCACACCGAACATTCTGTAGGAAAGCGGAGCACTGAATGCAGTATAGCTCGAAGCGAGTTCCAGCCTGACCGAGCCCGACGCTATCACCACCTCCTTGCCGTCAACCTGTCCGAGCACCTCTACAATGGCAAGACCGCAGTCCGAGCGGTCTCCCTCACACGGGAAATACCTGTAATAGCCGTTCAGCGACGACGGGCGTGAACCCCATGCGATGCCTTCATTGTAAGTCTCCGTTACCGAGACGGGATCATAGTTGTAACTGCCGAGGAAAATCTTTCCGGCGGCCCGGTAGGCTATCTCAGGGACAACAGGCGAATAATCGAGATAAGGCTGCCCTGTCTGTGTGTAATCCGGTATAGGCTTGCCGTGAGGATCAAAACCCACACACGACAGCTCCACGGCAAAACTCTGGCTGAACACCGGATCGCGCGTGAGCGATGCTGACGGCTGCATGTACCATGTATTGTGGTTTGACGAAGCCATGGAGAATGTCTTGGCATTGGTATTGGCCCAGCTCTTTGGCACTTCCTGCTCTATATCAGTGCTGTGTTGCCAGTTGAATATTTCGACTACAGTCTGTGAATATCTTCCCCCCGACTTCAGGCCTTCGTACTTCACCCCGTCGGAACGGTCCTCGAAATCATGGTTAGGAAGCTGCGGAGTGCCCTCAGTTGTCACTGTGACTTCAGGAGTAAACTCAATGTCAGCAACACCCGCCGACATCATAGTGGCCTTGAAGGTATATGTAGTGTTGGGCGACAACCCTATCACCGAGAATATCCCCTGATCTTTCAGCTGCAGATAGAGCGGAGCCTCATTGCCATTGACATACACCCTGGTCTGCGATGAGATGGACTCAAGCAGAGAAGGATCCTCAGGCACCACCTTTACCCCGGCCATTGTGGCATAGGCATCCACCTCTATGCGGAACGGGGGCATCTTACGCGGCACTTTCAATGTGGCACGCACCTCTTCGCAATACAGCACCCTGACATCGACCGGCAAGCTACCTGAAGGCACCTTGAATTCCAATGAATACTCACCGGTGCCGGTCTCGGATATGTTCAAGTCCGATACCTTGGCCCACTTCCCTGACTCAGCGTCAAGCACCTCCACTTCCACATGATTTCTGAACCCTGATTCTCCACACGCCACATCCACACGGGCCACATCCACTCCCATAGTCACAGGATAGATATTGCCGACCGAAATCTCCACAGGCATAGTGCGCACATACAGAGACAACGGTTCGGATCCCTTACCGTCATTGCCGATAGCCAGAAGCGAAAACGCCGACATGGCCGATTCGGGGGTAAGATATACCAGACGGCCGAGCAGAGCGGTGTAGTCGACTGTTCCTCCGGCTGGACCGACATCATATGTCAGGCCGAGTTCCCGTAACCTGGCATCCTGTCCAGGAGCAAGATGCAACAGATCCACCTCGGCCGGAAATCCATCCTCGCTCAACGACAATGACAGTACCGACAGTATCAGAGAAGACAACGGGACCCGGGACTCCACCGTAACGATGTACGGGTCCTCCGGTATGTTACCCTCTGAAAGCTCAAGTGTCACATTCCGGTCCCATGAAGATGTCATGACCGGAGCCGGCGAATCGATAAAATCCTCGGAGAGAGTGACCGATCTGTCCCCCTCGACTCCGCTCACAGTCACTTCGGGGCCTGACGGCGTATCCTTGCAATCAACTGAAACGACATACAGAGTAGCTGCCTCGGCCGAGCTCAGAGTATATGCAGGATAGTTCACTGTACGTCCGTCAGCTAACTTTATGTCAAGCGAGAAGTCAGTCCGCCCCGGATTAAGGCATAGATAACGGCTCTCTTCAGGACCATAAGAATGATACATTCCACCCTCAGAGTGCACCAGAGCCGCTATGGAACCGAACGCCGACACGGCTTCTTCAGTAAAGACCACCTTTACAAGCGCATTGGCGACAGTCATTTCCACCACTGATTCCGAGGCCTGGTTCTCCAACACCTCTACCGTCTTTTCGCCATAGAATGCGGGGGTGTCAAACCCCTCTATCATCGTGTTCCCGCTCATGGCCTGCAGAGTGTAGCTGCCGGCAAAATAATATTCCTCATGAGGGAACTCATCGGCATCTGTCCACGTGTGGGAATATTCCCCCGACACAGAGGTCATGGTCAATGACACAGAGCCTTCCGAAGGGAGATACCCGGTCTCGATAAATGAACCATTGCTTCCTGCCGCCACAACCCTGCCGTCAGTCTCTATCGACACCGACAGCACGCCGGCATCGACAGTACCCTGCAGGCGGTCAGACGAGCAAGCCATGACAGCAATGCAAGGAAACACACACAGCACACGTTTAGCGATACAATGAAGCATCATATTCAGTATAGGCTTGTACTATAATAGTCGATGTGAGGAAATATCTCGATGTGACAAGGACAGAGTATGGGGCCGCGGACCACTAAAGCTCTATTTTCGTTGCCTTGACAGGCTCCTCCATAAATATCCCGGCAAGATCGGTGAATTTATCGGGATTCTCTGTGGTGAGATATGTGACTGTGCCACCCTTTGAGCAGCGGGCATCCATCTCAGGATGTCTTTTCATGTAATCGGCAAGGCTTGAAGCCACAAGACTGCCCTGGGTTATTATTTTGGCACGATCTGCCACACACTTCTCAATCTTCTTCAGTAGCAGCGGATAGTGTGTGCATGCGAGCACTATGGTATCTGTTTCGGGCTCCTCGGCAAACAGCTGCTCCACATATTTATTGACAAAATAGTCCGCACCCGGAGAGTCATACTCCTTGTTTTCCACCAACGGCACCCACATCGGACATGCCACCGATACAGTGCGGAAAGATGGTAGGAACTTCGCAATCTCTATCTCATAAGTGCCCGATGACACGGTGCCGGGAGTGCCGAGCACTCCTATGTTGCCGTTCTCGCTCACCTTGCCGAGAGCCTCCACAGTGGGTATTATCACGCCAAGCACCCTCTTGTCAGGACCTATAGTCGGAAGGTCCTTCTGCTGTATGGAACGTAAGGCTTTGGCCGAAGCGGTGTTACATGCCAGTATCACCATCTCGCAACCGCGTGCGAACAGATCTCTGACAGCCTGAAGTGTGAACTCATACACCACATCAAACGAGCGTGTGCCGTATGGAGCCCTTGCATTGTCGCCAAGATATATGTAATCATACTCCGGGAGAGCCTTGCGTATCTCCTTAAGAATAGTCAGGCCTCCGTAGCCCGAATCAAAAACGCCTATTGGTCCCATTTCTCAATGTCAAGTTTATGGAATGAAAAATTACAGGAGGTGCAGATATTGCAATCTCCGGCTGCAAGGAAAACACCTTGAAGCCGGAGATGGTTTTAGATATTTTTACAATTGTCAGCCAATTGTAAGAAGATAGTTATAGAAGTAGCTTATGATGCCGAGTCCGATGATGCCGGCCACACATATCCACATGCCCAGACGCTCCGAACATGCCGAACGGAATGTAGCTATAGGCTGTTCGCTGTCGTTGATGAACATGGCCTTAACCACGAGGAGATAGTAGTAGAGCGAGATGATGGTGTTGATCAACGCTATGAGCACGAGCACATACAGAGCCACGGAATTGGTGCCGTTGAGCGCGGATGTGAACACGAAGAACTTGCTGAAGAATCCTGCAAAGGGCGGGATTCCTGCCAGCGAGAACATTGCGAGCATCATGGTGAATGCCAGGCGCGGATTGGTCTTGTAGAGACCGTTATAGTCAGTCATGAGCAGCTTGCCTGAAGCATTCTCTATGGCTCCTATCACACCGAATGCGGCGAGATTGGAGAACACATACACAAGAACATAGAACATCAGGGCCGATACACCCATGGCGTTGTCGCCGATCACTGCAAGCATGATATAGCCGGCCTGTGATATGGAGGAAAAAGCGAGGAATCTCTTCATGTTGACCTGACGCATGGCAAAGAGGTTGCCGACTGTGATCGTGAGTATGATCAGAGCATACAGCATCCACTCCCAGGCTTCAGAGTAAAGCGTGCCGAACACCTGGGTAAGCACCACGAGAAATGCAAACGCCGCAGAGCCTTTGGATATCACCGAGAGATATGAGGTGACCGATGTGGGCGCACCCTGATATACATCGGCTGTCCAAAGGTGGAACGGCACAAGCGAGATCTTGAATCCGAAACCGGCCATGACGAATGCAAGTGCGACTATCATCATCACACTCATGTTCGTGCTGCAGAAGAGTGCTATGTCGGCATAGTAGAGCGATCCGGTGAGACCGTACACATAAGAGAGACCCATCAGAAGCACCGCTGAGGAGAACACTGCGGTAAGCACGTACTTGATGGCTGCCTCATGGCTCTCGTAACGGTTCTTGTCAAATGCGACAAGAGCGCATAGCGGAAGTGACGCTGTCTCAAGTCCTATGATGAACATCAGGAAGTGGCGGCTCGATATCATGAAGTACATGCCAAGAAGCGTGAGGAGGATAAGTTCATAGAACTCTCCGCGGCGCACGGATGTGAACTCGGAGTTGGCCCATTTGATCGACTGAATGAGCACTATCACCACACCCACATTGAGTATGTTCTTGATCGCCACCATAACCGGCGATGACACGTACATTCCGGCAAACGCCACGGCATCAGCCTTGACTTCAGGGCAGAAACCCCAGAGCGTAAGCACAAGCATGAGCACTGTGGAGATGACAGGGAGTGCCCCCTGCGACTTGCGCGGTGCGAAAGTGTCGTAGAGGAATACTAACAGAAATACTATCAGCAGTCCGATTTCCTGCTTAAGGGCTAAAAACTGTGAATAATCCATTGCTTAATTCTTAGATATTAGTGCAGGCCAAGGACAGAGAATATCTCCGGGCTGAATGTGAACTTGATAAGGTCGGCAAAAAAATTGGGGAAGAAGCCTATGCAGGCCACGCTCACGATCAGCGTGGCTGTCGAGAGACGCTCCCACCACTTTGCATCGGTCAGTGTCATGTGGTGCTGGTCATATACAGGTCCGTAAAGCAGCTTGCCCACCACTCGCAGTATGTAGACCGCTGTAGTGACTATGGAGCTGCAAGCCACGATGACAAACACACGGTGGAAAAGATCGGTGTGCTGGAACGAACCGACGAATATGGTCATCTCGGCGACAAAGCCCGACAGGCCCGGCAATCCGAGAGACGCCATACCGGCGATAACATAGCAGACCGAAAGGTAAGGCAGGATCTGCATCATGCCTCCCATCTCGCGTATGTCACGTGTGTGGGTGCGGCCGTATATCATACCTATGAGCGCGAAGAAGAGTGCCGTCATGAGGCCATGCGAGAGCATCTGCATTATGGCACCTGTCATCGCTGTGGTGTTGAGCATAAGGATGGCGAACAGCACCAGTCCGCAGTGCGACACCGACGAGTAGGCGTTGATATACTTGAGGTCGTTCTGCACACATGCGCTGAACGCACCGTACACCACAGAGATACCGGTAAGTATGATGAATATCCATGCGAGCTCGTGGGCAGCCTGAGGCATCAGGTAGATGGCAACACGGAAGCAGCCATAGCCGCCAAGCTTCATGAGCACACCGGCATGGAGCATAGACACTGCCGTGGGGGCCGATGCATGACCGTCGGGCGACCATGTGTGGAACGGGAACATGGCACCGAGCACACCGAAGCCGACGAATGTCATCGGGAACAGGAACTTCTGCCAACCTATAGTGATTGACTCGTTCTTCACTATCTCAAGGATATTCCAGGTCAGAGGCTGTCCTTCCGGAGCCGAGTGGTAATATATGCCGATAAGACCGAGCATAAGGAATGCCGAACCGCCCATAAGCATGAGCGTGAGCTTCATAGCGGAATAATTCTTGTTGCCCGAGCCCCAGACACCGATGAGAAGGTACATGGGTATCAGCGCAACCTCATAGAACATGAACATCGTGAAAAGGTCCACCGATATGAAGAATCCGTACACACCTGTCGAAAGGAGTATAAGCCAAAGGAAGAACTCCTTGGGCTGCGGTATCTCCCACGACGCGAAGCTGCCGGTCACCATTATGACGCCGGTGAGGATGAGCATGGCTATGGAAATACCGTCGACACCTACGGCAAGATGTATGTTAAGAGGCGCAAACCATTCCCAGGAGCCCAAATAGAGCATTGGGGCATCGTTGCCTGCGGCACGCAGTCCTAAATAATCGACAAGGAGCCATATCGACAGGGCGGTAAGCGCGACCGAACCTGTGACTGCCACAGCACGTATCTGCTTTATGTCGCGGCAGAGGAACAACCCCAGGAGCATTACCAAGGGGATGACCACGAAATAGATTAATATATTTGAGAACATATCGTTACTATATTTGCTACTTTTACATTATTACAGGACGCATACTGCGGTGATGATTCCAAGAAGTATCGCTCCGACAAGATACCACCACACATACATCTGTACCTTTCCGCTCTGCAGCCCCTTGATGGCTACCGATGCCGCATTGGTGACATAAGCGAGACCGTTCATAGTGCCGTCGATGATGTGGCGGTCAAACCATGCTATGGGCTTGCATATGCCGTCGAATATTATGCGATGGGTAACCCAAAGATAGATCTCATCCCAGTAGAACCTGCGGTGAGCTGCGGTCCAGAGCCAACGGCAGGAATCCGCCATGCGGACAGGCTTGTCGTTCTTCTTCATATAGAGCCATGCGGCGAGTGCTATGGCTACGACAGCCACGCCTATGCTCATGCCGGCAACGCTCCAGTCAATGTGGATATGATACTCATGTCCGTCCCATGTGACAAGCTCGCCGAAAGGCGCCCAGCCGGCCACACATGACACAACTGCGAGGAACACCAGCGGGAACGCCATTGAGAACGGCGACTCATGAGGCATCGACGCATGATGGCCGTGAGCTTCCTGCTCCTTCACACGGGCCTCGTAGTCGGGATTGTCCCACCAGAATATGAGGAAGTACATACGGAACATGTAGAACGCTGTCATGCCGGCAACCATCATCATCCATACTCCCCAGAAAGTATTGTTGGCGAAGCATGCAGCAAGGATCTCGTCCTTAGAGAAGAACCCGGCGAAAGGCCAGATACCGGCTATGGCGAGACAGCCTATGAGGAATGTGATGTGGGTGACAGGCATATACTTGCGCAGGCCGCCCATGGCAGTATAGTTGTTGGAATGAACGGCATGGATAAGGGAACCTGCTCCAAGGAAAAGGAGTGCCTTGAACATCGCGTGCGTGAACAGATGGAACATTGAAGCCATGTATCCGAGACCCTCATGGATAGCCTCGCCATGCTTGGCGGCAACGCCGAGCGACACCATCATGAACGCGATCTGCGAGATGGTCGAGAATGCAAGGATACGCTTGATATCGATCTGCGCGCATGCCACACACGCCGCATAGAATGCTGTGACGGCACCTACGACAGTTATGAATGTCAGAGCGGCATCCTCAAGCATATAGAGGGGGAACAGACGGGCCACAAGATAGACACCGGCCACGACCATAGTGGCTGCATGGATAAGTGCCGACACCGGGGTGGGACCCTCCATGGCATCGGGAAGCCATATGTGAAGAGGAAGCATCGCCGACTTGCCCATACCTCCCGTGAAGATCAGCACAAGGGCCCAGGTGAGGACCGAAGCTCCCATAAAGGTCGCTCCGCCAAACGACTCGAACACCGCCTGCGGATGCTGGGTCATGGGAAGGAAGTCGAGCTGACCTGTATAGAACGACAGGATAAGGATACCTATCAGGAAACCGAGGTCGGCAAAACGTGTGACGATGAATGCCTTCTTACAGGCCGATACAGCACTCGGCAATGTGTAGAAGAATCCGATGAGGAGGAATGATGACGCACCCACAAGCTCCCAGAAGATGTACATCTGGAAGATATTTGTTGCGACAACAAGCCCGAGCATAGAGAAACTGAACAGCGAGAGGAAAGCATAGTAACGCTGAAATCCCTTCTCGCCGTGCATGTACCCGAGAGAATAGACATGCACCATGAATGAGATGGTGGGTATGACTATGAGAAGCAATGCCGAGATAGGATCAAGCAGGAAGCCTATCCTGATGGCAAGAGCCGGGGTAAACTGAAGCCATGTCTGATTGAACACGGTGTACTGCAGACGGGTGGTGCCGTCTATGAATTCAGGAGCACCGGAGAACCAGTATGTGAACGCTGTGTAATATGACAGGACAAGCACTGTGCCCATGCCGATAGTGCCGAGCGTACCGGCCATCTTGTGGCTCATCTTCACGCCTACAAGCCCCAGAAACAGGAACATGAAGAACGGGATAGCCAATATAAGTACAGGAATTGTTATATCCATATCGCTATTAATGTTTCATTTGGGTTGTGTCGGCGACATCGATATTCTTGCTCACCCTGAACAGATTGATGATGATGGCTATGGCGAGCGCGGTCTCGGCGGCGGCTATGGCTATGCCGAAGAGCGTGAACATCCAGCCGTCGTTGGTGCCGGGGAACAGATAACGGTTAAAGACGACAAAGTTAATATCGACAGCATTGAGCATCAGTTCGAGCGAAATGAGCATTGCTATCATATTGCGGCGGGTGAGGAAGCCGTAAACCCCGCAGCAGAACATCACCAGGGCGGGGACCAGATACCATATTAATGTTATATCCATAATCGTATCGGGGGGGTTAACGTTTGCGGGCGACCACTACGCCACCAATTATACAAGCAAGCAACAACACACTGACAGCCTCGAAGGGCAGAAGATACTGACCGTAACCTGTGCCGAGCATAGCTGTGCCTATCTCATGCATCGTGGGATTGGCCATGTCGGGGGCTGAGGTGAATATGTCGGCGCAGCGTGAGCACAAGGCCCATCCGCAAGCACCGGCGGCTGCGATAGCCCCCACCAGACCGAGGATGCGCTTGCGCGACTCAAGGAGCGCGGCATTGTCGCCCGGACGTGTGGTAAGGAGTATCGAGAATACAAACAGCACCACTATGCCGCCGGCATACACTGCTATCTGCACGGCACCCAGAAACTCATAGTCAAGCTTGAAATAAAGCGCGGCTGTAGCGAAGAGGGTGAAGAGCAGGTAGGTGGCAGCGCGGAGTATCTTGCGCGTGGTGACAGTAAGTACCGAAAAGACGACAATCGCCAACGCGATTATCCAGTAACAAATTGTACTTCCTACTGATTCCATATACTGTTGATGATTTAGCTATTTGAAGCACCGTTCTTCGCAGCCTTCAGCTGGGCGGCCTTAAGGATGGCGGCGCGTATCTTGTCAAGCTTCTCGGGATCGGATGCTGCTGCGGCGAGAGCCTTCTTCTGGGCATCGTTAAGCTCGATACCTGCCAGAGGATCAGCCTCTGCGGCAGGAGCGGCTCCTGATGCGGCAGCTGCTTTCTTGGCCTCGGCAGCCGCCTTTGCAGCAGCGATCTTGGCCTCCTTCTCGGCCTGCATCTTCGCTATCTGCTCCGGGGTAGGTTTAGGCTCCTCCTTCTCGGGGAGATAATTGAGTTTCTTGACAAGTTTGTCGCGGGTGAACACTGCCTGCTCGAAATCATTGCTGAACTCCAGCGCGTCAGTGGGACAGTTGGTCACACACAGCTGGCAGAATGTGCAGCTGCCGAGATCATACATGTACTTGTCGAGTTTCTTTTTCTTCTTGCCATCCCAGGTCTCTACCTGCTTTATGTCAAGACTGATGGTGCCATTGGGGCACACACGCTCACACGTGCCGCAGGCGATACACTTATGGTTGCCCTGGTCATCGTACTTAAGCGTAAGTACCGCACGGAAACGGTCGGCCACCGGATGGTTGTCGCGGTTGTCGGGGTACTCTTCGGTAATCTTGGGGGTGACAAATTCCTTGCCGGTAACCGACATACCCTTGATGAGGCTTGCGATTCCCGACCCGAGATTGGTGAAATAGTCTTTTACACTACCCATGTTGAAGGATTGGATATTGAATTGGTTTTATTCTAATTTTTCACCTGTCCGCCGATTATATCGAGCAGTTCGGTGGTTATGCTCTGCTGGCGCAGCTTGTTGTATTCAAGCTGCAGCTGTTCGAGCAGGTTCTTTGCATTGTCGTTCGCGCTCTGCATCGCCATGATGCGGGCGGCCTGTTCGGAAGCACGGTTCTCCGTGAACACTTCCTGCATCACCGACAGCAGGAACATAGGGAGGACCGAACGGAATATGGTGGCGGCATCCGGCTCGAATATGCAAGGGCGGCACACGGCCTTGACCCCTTCGGAGGAGAATGTCGAGGCATCCACAGGCAGATACTGTTCGCAGCGCAGCCGCTGGCGGCTCACGCTCTGGAAATTCATGTACAGGAGCTGCACGGAGTCGACCGCTCCCGAGAGGAAACGCTCGCTGAGCATTCCCGCAAATCTCTTTATGGCATCTGCCCCGCTCTTGGAGCTGACACTTTCGTCATTCACCTCGGTGATATGCGGATCCGTGAGCTTGGCCACAGCCTTATGTATCTTGCGGCCTACGGTGAATACGGTGAAATCCACATCCTCGCCCCACTTCTCACGGCATTCTTTAAAGCGGGCGAGAAGTTCCTTGAAGATATTGATGTTATATCCGCCACACAGTCCGTCGTCAGAGCCTAACACCACTATGCCTACACGCTTCACCTCCCGCTCCTCGGTGAGGGGTGACGAGAACTCGGCATCGGCTGTAAGCAGATTGCCGATTATCGTCTCGATCTGGCTGCGGAATGGTAGAAGCCGCCGCAGGTCGGCCTCGGCACGGTGCATCTTGGCCGAAGAGATCATCTTCATAGCCCCGGTGATCTTCTCACTCGAAGCCACCGAGCCGATGCGTCCTTTTAGTTCGCGAAGTGTTGCCATGTATTATAGGGTGTGATGAGACTTCTGTATCTTACTGTTATTTGTAGGCACCGGCTACCTCGGCGGCCGCGGATGTGAGCTTTTCTGTGATAGCATCGTCAAGCTTCCCTGCACGTATGGCATCCATTGCCTCGGGATACTTGGCATGCATGAGCTGGAGGAAGTTTTTCTCGAATTCGGCAACCTTTTCCACCGGCACATTCTCGAGCAGGCCGCGTGTGCCGCAATATATGACTGCCACCTCGTCCTCTACAGCCATAGGTGTGTACTGGGGCTGTATGAGCAGACGTTCGTTCTTGCGTCCCTTGTCAATCACACGGGCTGTCACGGCATCGATATCGCCGCCGAACTTGGTGAACGACTCAAGCTCGCGGAACTGCGCCTGATCTATCTTCAGTGTTCCGGCCACCTTCTTCATCGACTTGATCTGCGCGCTGCCGCCCACACGTGACACGGATATGCCCACATTGATTGCGGGACGGATACCGCGGTTGAACAGAGCGGTCTCAAGGAATATCTGACCGTCAGTGATAGAGATAACGTTGGTAGGTATGTAGGCTGACACGTCGCCGGCCTGAGTCTCTATTATAGGAAGAGCCGTGAGCGAGCCTCCGCATTTCACCTTGCCTTTGAGCGAGGCCGGAAGGTCGTTCATATTCTCGGCCACCTGCTGGTTGTCAATGATCTTGGCTGCACGTTCGAGCAGACGGCTGTGCAGATAAAATATATCGCCGGGATATGCCTCGCGGCCTGACGGACGCTTCAGCACGAGCGATATCTCACGATAGGCAACAGCCTGCTTCGACAGGTCATCGTAGACGATGAGAGCGTCACGCCCGGTGTCACGTATGAACTCGCCGATAGCCACGCCGGCAAACGGTGCGTAATAGCGCATCGAAGCCGAGTCGGAGGCAGTGGCAGCCACGACCACGGTATAGTCGAGGGCTCCGTGCTGGCGGAGAGTCTCCACAATAGCTGCAACCGATGAAGCCTTCTGACCTATGGCGACATATATACAGTAGACAGGCTTACCCTCCTCAAAATTCTTGCGCTGGTTGATGATAGTGTCGATAGCCACGGCAGTCTTACCGATCTGACGGTCACCGATGATAAGCTCGCGCTGTCCGCGGCCTATGGGCACCATAGAGTCGATGGCCTTAAGACCGGTCTGCAGCGGCTGCTTGACGGGCTGACGGAATATTACGCCGGGAGCCTTGCGCTCGAGCGGCATGGGAAGAAGCTCGCCCGAGATGGGTCCGCGACCGTCGATGGGCTGGCCGAGCACATTGATTACACGCCCAAACACGCCGTCGCCGACGTTGATTGAAGCAATTTCGCCGGTGCGCTTGACAGTCATGTTTTCCGTGACCTTGTTGACATTGTTGAGGAGGATGACACCGACATTGCTCTCCTCAAGGTTGAGAGCCACGCCCTTGACGCCGTTCTCGAACTCTACGAGCTCATTGGCGCATACGTTGTCGAGACCGTACACATGGGCAACGCCGTCTCCCACCTCGAGT
Source organism: uncultured Duncaniella sp. (assembly GCA_910588795.1). Taxonomy (GTDB): domain Bacteria; phylum Bacteroidota; class Bacteroidia; order Bacteroidales; family Muribaculaceae; genus Duncaniella. The sequence goes on from CAJURI010000003.1 coordinate 45,862, forward strand.
ACGATGCCGGTTTCTTCAAACGACACCTTAGAGTTGACATTCTCCAACTGTTGCTTCAGTACCTGAGAAATCTCGCTTGGGTTAATCATTGGTAAGACTGATTGTAAAATGTGGGATTAGTTTAAAAGTTTCAGACGCAGCTGCTTGAGTTCATTGGCAACGGACGCGTCAAGTTTCTCGTTGTCAATGCTCACCTGGAAACCGCCTATGAGGTCAGGGTTTACCTGATGGTTATACTCCATAGTAGCCGAGCCGAGGTGCCGCTGTATGAGCTGCTTGAGCCTGCTCTCCTCCGCCTCGGCCATGGGAGCGGCCGAAGTGACGGTGACAAGGCGTATGTTATGCTCTGTGCGGTAGATCTTAAGATAAGCCAAGGCTATGTCGCGCGCCATGTCGAGGCGGTTGTTGTCGGCGAGCAGATCCAGAAACCTTGACATGGCCATGTCATTTTCGTTGGAACCTGACGCTGTGGTGAGCAGCTGTATCTTGTCATGACGCGAGACATAGGGATTGCTCACGGCCCTGACAAGCGCGGGCTCCGAGGCAAACGCGCCGGCAAGAGTCTGCATGCGCTCAAACACTGGTTTGTCGCAACCGTGCTCCGAGGCATACTCGAAGAGTGCCTTGGCATAGCGACTTGGGATTAGACCTTGGTTCATTGCTTGAGATTAGTAGGGGGGATGAAATCTTAGTTCTGTTTCTCGATTTCGTCGAGCAGGGAGTTCACGAGCTTCTCCTGAGCCTTCTCCTCCTTCAGCTGGTTGCGCACCACCTTCTGGGCTATGTCGAGGGCAAATGTGGAAACCTCGTTGCGGAACTGCTCCTGGGCAGCCTTGCGCTCCTGTTCGATTGTCAGTTTGGCGTTGTCCATCACCTTCTTGGCCTCATTCTGGGCAGCCGAGCGAGCCTCGTCTATGATCTGAGTCTTCATTCTGTCGGCTTCACGCAGCATGTCGGCCTGCTGGCGGCGGGCTTCTGCTATGTATTTATCCGCCTCTTCGCGGGCATGGTCAAGCTGTTCTTTGGCACTTTGAGCATACTCCACACCCTTGTCGATGAGGTCGGCACGGTCGGATACCCCTTTCATTATCGCGGGCCAGCCCCACCGCCACAGTATGACGAAGAGGATGGCAAACGATACGAACATCCAGAATATCAGGCCGAAATCAGGCGTGAATAGTTCCATAGCTGGGATATGCCAAAGATTAGCCTACGAACATTGCGAGGATGCAGACGATCACGGCGAAGAGGGCGACACCCTCGATAAGAGCTGCGATCACGATCATGTTGCTTCGGATATCACCGGTCGATTCGGGCTGACGGGCGATTGCCTCCATGGCTGAGCCACCGATTTTGCCGATACCGATGCCGGCACCGATTGCTGCGATTGCTGCACCGATGCACACACCGATGCCAAGTGTTCCTTCGATAGCTGCTAAAATCATTGCTAACATAACTGTAGAATTTTGAGAGGTTATTTTTTAGAGATAATTTATTCTGTATTTATTTCTGTTTCAGGTCCGGAAGCTTCTACCCCCCCCGGATTCCGGTCAAGGGTTATGCGGGATCACGGCTTTTTCCTTGGACTCTTCATGCTTCTCATGCCCCTCTTCCTGCCCGAGTGCTATGAACAGGGTTGAGAGCATCGTGAACACATATGCCTGGATGAAGCTGACAAGGACATCTATGCACAGCATGAACACCGAGAATATCACTGATACCACAGCCGTAGCTCCGGTGACCACTGGCCCCATGGCTGCGAAGATGAATATGAGAAGCGTGAGCACTATCACTATCATATGTCCGCCCATCATATTGGCGAAGAGACGGACAGTGAGCGCGGCGGGCTTGGTGAAAACACCGAAGATCTCTATCACCGGCATGATGGGGAGAGGATACTTAAGCCACCAGGGGACCTCGGGATTGAATATCTCCTTCCAGTAATGCTTGGTGGCAAAGAGATTGGTGATGAGGAAAGTGATTATAGCAAGCACGAGAGTGACCGCTATGTTGCCCGTAAGGTTGGCTCCGCCGGGGAATATCACTATAAGTCCGAGCAGGTTCATTATGAGAATGAAGAAGAACACCGTCAGCAGATAGGGGGCAAACTTGGCCGCCTTGTTCTTGAGTGTCGGCTTGATCACTCCGTCATAGATGAAAAGTATCACAAACTCTATGGCTCCCACCATCTTGCGCGGGCCTTTCATGCCCTGAGTGCGGTGCCAGCGGGCCACCGACAGTATGCACCACACACACAGCAGTACGGCTATGAAGACGCCACACACATTCTTGGTGATGGATATGTCCACCGCAGGCTTCACTTCCTCGCCGTTGACTATCTCCACTACCTTTCCTTTGTAGGGGCTGTCCGCGCCGGCTATCCTGAACTCGGCATTGCCGTCACGGTAGACCTCGCCATGGGCGACACGTGACGAAGAGAACACATGCAGACCGTCAGAGCCCCATACGATCACCGGCAGAGGTATGCGCTTGTGATGGTTGAAAGGCACTTCCCAGCCGTAACCGTCACCGAGGTGCTCGAATATTATGCCCTGAGCATCGATCCCCTCTTTCTTCTCCTGACCGTCGTCATGACCCGAAGCCACGGCAAGCGCAGGACTGACAAGAGCGATGAGCGCAAGAACTATTGTTGTGAGAATCTGTTTCATCGTCATCGTAAGGATTAATAGATGCACACTGACACTATATCTCTGTCCACATCGACTATGCCTCCGTCAATACTCACCGAATGTTCGCCATCGACCGACGTATAGCGCACGGTCCCGGGGGTGAGGGTGGATATTAGCGATGCGTGACCGGGGAGCACGGTGAATGCTCCCATCGCCCCCGGGAGATGTACCACTGAGGCGTCACCCTGAAACAGGATGTCTTCGGCTGAAATTATCTTAAGTGTCATCGGCTTGATCTGGTTCTTATAATGTTGTCTTTAGAGGGGAGATCCGGTCTCAGTCCTGATCACGCACCCACTTCGGCAAGAAGTTTCTTGCCCTTGGCGATAGCGTCATCTATAGTGCCCACGTTGAGGAATGCCTGCTCCGGCAGGTCGTCCACCTCGCCGGCAAGTATCATCTTGAAGCCGCGTATAGTCTCGCTCAGGGGAACCATGACGCCCGGAAGTCCGGTGAACTGTTCGGCCACATGGAACGGCTGGGAGAGGAATCGCTGGGCACGGCGTGCGCGGGCCACCACGAGTTTGTCCTCGTCGCTGAGCTCGTCCACACCGAGGATCGCGATGATGTCCTGAAGCTCGTTGTACTTCTGAAGCAGCTGCTTTACAGCCTGGGCGGTATTATAGTGGTCCTCGCCTATGATATTCGGGTCGAGTATTCGCGAAGTGGATTCCAGCGGGTCGACAGCCGGATAAATTCCGAGCTCCGTGATCTTACGCGAGAGCACCGTGGTGGCGTCGAGGAAGCTGAATGTTGTGGCGGGCGCGGGGTCGGTAAGGTCATCGGCAGGCACATAGATCGCCTGTACCGAGGTGATTGACCCGTTCTTGGTCGAAGTGATTCGCTCCTGCAGAGCACCCATCTCCGATGCAAGCGTAGGCTGATAGCCCACAGCCGAAGGCATACGCCCGAGAAGTGCCGACACCTCTGAACCGGCCTGGGTGAAACGGAATATATTGTCGATGAACAGGAGGATATCCTTGCCGCCGCCATCCTGGTCACGGAACTGCTCGGCAACGGTAAGACCCGAAAGGGCAACTCGCAGACGTGCGCCCGGCGGCTCGTTCATCTGGCCGAACACCAGGGCAGCCTGAGAGTCCTTCACCTGCGACATGTCGACATCGGCGAGGTTCCACTCCCCTTTCTCCATGCCTTCCTCAAACTTCTTGCCATACTTTATGACACCGCTCTCGATCATCTCGCGGAGCAGGTCGTTGCCCTCGCGGGTACGTTCTCCCACACCGGTGAACACCGAGAATCCGTTGTGACCTTTGGCTATGTTATTGATGAGCTCCATAATGAGCACGGTCTTGCCCACACCGGCACCGCCGAACAGACCGATCTTACCGCCCTTGCTGTAAGGCTCGAGGAGGTCGATCACCTTTATACCTGTATAAAGTATCTCGGTACCGATCGTGAGGTCGTCAAACTCAGGAGCCGGCTGATGTATGGGTCGGAGATCCTTGCGGTCGAGAGCCGGCAGACGGTCAATGGCATCACCTATGACATTGAGCAGACGTCCTTTCACCTGCTCGCCGGTGGGGACAGCTATCGGACGCTCGAGATTGTCTACGCGGGCTCCGCGCTGCAGTCCGTCGGTACTCTCCATGGCCACACAGCGCACGGTCTTCTCACCGATATGCTGCTCCACTTCAAGTATCAGCTCGGTGCCGTCAGGGCGCACTACTTTGAGAGCGGTGTAGATGGGAGGGATGACATTGTCATCGCCGTCAAACATCACGTCGACCACAGGTCCGATCACCTGGACGATTTTGCCATATTTTTCACTCATCGCGATTGGTTTTATTAGGTTGCGGCACCGCCATGGGCTCCGCTGCATTATTTTTATGGTATTAACGGTATTTTAGAGGTAGAGACTGTAGGTCACCACAATCACCATCAGCACAAGGTTGAACAGATTGATGGGGAGGAGGTATTTCCATTCAAGCGTGAGCAGCTGGTCGATACGCAGACGCGGGAATGTCCACTTGAACCATATGATTATGAACGACAGGGCCACTGCCTTGGCGATGAACCATACGACCGAAGGTATATAGTCCATAATGTTGTTGAAGGCATCGAATCCGGGTATGTGCAGCGGCATCCATCCGCCGAAGAAGAGAAGAGCTGCGACTCCCGACACGATGAAAAGGTTGAGATACTCGGCAAGATAGAAGAATCCGAAGTGTATGCCGGAGTACTCGGTATGGTATCCTGCTGTAAGCTCGCTCTCGGCCTCGGGGAGGTCAAACGGTCCGCGGTTTGTCTCGGCCGTACCGGCTATCATGAATATCACAAAAGCTATTATCGCAGGGACATGGCCCGAGAAGATGAACCACAGGTGCTCCTGCGCCATCACTATGTCGGTGACGCTCATCGAGCCGGCCATGACGACCATGGTCACCACACACAGACCCATGGACAGCTCATAGCTGACCATCTGGGCTCCGGAACGGAGCGCGCCGATAAGGGTGAACTTGTTGTTGGATGACCATCCGGCGAGAAGTATGCCGAGCACGCCTATCGAGGAGACCGCGAGCAGGAAGAAGATGCCCACATTGAAGTCAATGATCTGCAGCCCATTGCCCCACGGAAGTACGGCAAATGCGAGCATCGAGGCGATGATGACCAGATACGGAGCCAGTGCGAACAGGAACTTGTCGATATGATTGAGCGAAATAAGCTCCTTGATAAGGATCTTGAACATATCGGCAACGCTCTGCAACAGTCCCCAGGGGCCCACACGGTTAGGACCGAGGCGGCACTGGAAATAGGCACACACCTTACGCTCGAAAAGAATATAGAACAGGGCGAGGACCGCATAGAGGAGCATCAACCCCACCCCTACGAGCAGGCACTCGAGGGTGACCGCAAGCCACTCGGGCATGTAGCCGAGCAGAAAGGAATGAATCCAGGCAGTCCCTACTGATAAGTCTTGCATAATCTTTTTATGGATATATGATTGGTATATTATTAACGTGAGTCACTATTCATGCGTGGCGCGCCACAGGCTATCTGTCGATATCGGGCACGATGTAGTCCATGGAGCCTCCGATGGTGATGAGGTCGGCTATCTTCTGTCCGCATGTTATATGGTCCACCACCGCGGCGGCAGGCAGACAGGGGGGAACGATCTTCAGACGGTAGGGCGATGTGGTGCCGTCGCTCTCGAGGTATATGCCGAAAGTTCCGCGGCATCCCTCCACCATCTTGAACCAATGTCCGGCAGGGAGCTTGACCACTTTGGGCACCTTCACGCAATATTCCCCGTCGGGGATATTGTCTATGAGCTGGGCTATGATGCGTGCGCTCTGCACCATCTCGTCCATACGCACCTTGAAGCGGGCCATGGCGTCACCCTCGGTACGTACAATCTCGTCAAACTCAAGTTCGGAATATATGCTGTAGGGGAATGTCTTGCGCACATCGCAGGCCCATCCCGAGCCTCGGCCGTTAGGCCCGGTCACAGCCCATGAGATTGCATCCTCGCGTGTGAGCACACCCACATCCTCCATACGGTCGCGGGCTATCACATTGCCGGTGAATATCTTGTTGTACTCCTTTATATTGGCCGGCAGCACATCGAGCAGAGCATGCACATCCTTCACGAAGTCGGGATGCAGATCCTGCATGACACCTCCTATGCAGTCATAGTTGAAAGTCATACGCGCGCCGCATGTCTTCTCCATGATGTCAAGTATCTGCTCACGCACCCTGAGAGTGTAGAATAGCATCGTCGTGGCACCGAGGTCCATGCAATATGTGCCGAAGAACAGACAGTGTGACGCTATACGCGACAATTCGTCCATGAGCACGCGTATCACCTGTGCCCGGCGTGATATCTGTATGCCCATAGCCTCTTCGTAAAGCATGCAGAGGCAATGGTGGTAAGGATGGGCCGAGAAATAGTCCAGACGGTCCATGAAATGCAGTGTCTGCGGATAAGTGTCAACCTCGCATATCTTCTCTACACCGCGGTGTATGTATCCGAGATACAGGTCGATCTTCTTGATTATCTCACCGTCGACAGCAGTGCGGAAGCGGAGCACTCCGTGGGTGGCAGGATGCTGCGGGCCTATATTGACCACGAAGTCGTCAGGCTGGAATATGCGACGCTCCTCTTTCACTATCTTGCCGTCACGCTCCACCCATGTGTCGGTGAAGTCGGTCTGACGCTCGTTCTCTATTGACACAGGATTGACAGCGGGGTCAGCATTGTAGTCCTTGCGCAGAGGATATCCCTTCCAGTCTATGTTGAGGAAGAGGCGGCGCATGTCAGGATTGTTGACAAAGATTATGCCGAAATAATCATATACCTCACGCTCATATACTGTAGCTATAGCCCAAAGGTCATGCACTGAGTGGATAAACGGCTTCTCACGGTCGCCTGTCGCCATCACTTTGACAGATACGCGCTCATTGCGAGAAGTGGCTACGAGCTCATAGATGCAGCCGAGTCCGTTCTCCTTCCAGTCCATACCTGCTATGGTGACAAGGAAGTCAAATGAAAGTTCCGGATCGTGACGCAGGGCGTGAGCCAGATCGTGCCACTGCTCATCAGCGACAGTCATCTCAAGGACATCGGTCTGGGCGAATGTGACTTGGGGAAACAGCTTGGAAATCTTTTCCTGGATGTTGGCCATTATATATTAAGGTGTGATGATGGTTCTACAATAATGATGGTTTAGTCGTTGACTCCCTCCACAGGATGAGACTTCAGAAACTCCTGCTGCTTCTCCTGACGGTTGATTCCGCCGAAGAACTTCTCTACCTTTATCTTTCTCGAGAGCTGCATGATGCCATATATCATGGCTTCGGGGCGCGGCGGACATCCGGGCACGAACACATCGACCGGCACTATGTCCTCTATACCCATAGCTACATGGTAGCTCTTCTTGAACGGCCCTCCCGAGATAGCGCAGCTTCCGCATGCTATCACGTACTTAGGCTCGGCAAGCTGGTCGTACAGACGGCGGAACACCGGCACCATGCGGTGAACGATCGTGCCTGCCACCATCATGAAGTCAGCCTGACGCGGCGAGGCGCGGGCAACTTCCCAGCCAAAACGCGCCATGTCGTAACGCGCCGCTCCGAGCGACACGAACTCTATGCCGCAGCAACTGGTGGCGAAAGTAAGTGGCCAGATAGAGTTGGACCGCCCCCAGTTGATAAGCTTGTCAAGCGAACCAACTATGACATTGGTTCCGCTTTCCTGAAGCTCCTTGACGAGCTTCTCGATATACTCATTGTCTTTCCATGCCTCGTAGGGCATGCCTTGCGTAGTTACTTCCATTCAAGAGCTCCTTTCCGCCAGGCATACACAAGACCCAGCACTATGATTCCAAAAAACACTGCGATCGCCGTAAGGCCCTGTGTGCCCAGCTCATGCACTCTCACCGCCCAGGGATAGAGGAACACTGTCTCGACATCGAACATCAGGAAGAGTATGGCGAACAGATAATACCCCACCTTGAACTGAGCCATGGACTCGCCGCGTGTAGGTATGCCACATTCATAAGCCTCGCCCTTCTGGGGATTGAACGACCGGGGTGAGATCAGCCCGGCAAGCCAAAGAGCAACAGCCACCAGAGCGATGCCCGTACAGAGAGCGACCACCGCCAAGGTTGCATTTTGAATTGCTAATGCTATCATATTATGAGTTATATCTTATTTGCAATAAGGTTATTCGTCTGTGACAGAGTGCTATGCACGCCAAAAGACGCTCCCGATATATGGCAGGCGCGCTTTTGGCTGTGCAAATATAGAAATTTTTCTTCAATCCGTGCTCTTTTCAGCCAACTATTTTTTAACAATCTGCAGTATTTGTTGTCTACGCTCAGAAATTATAGCCTATTGACAGCTGGAACAGGTTCCACTGGTTGTCCATAAGCTCAGCGACGTCGCGAACACCCCACTGATACTGCCACCCTATGACATAACGCTCTGCATGGGTGTATGACATACCGAATCCTATGCCGTACTGCCAGCGGTGATATCCGTTATCGGAAAAAAGATTGACCTTCTTCTTGTCGAACGATTCCATGTCACGCATCTTCACTCCCATCTTGCCATACACACCTACCCCGAAATAAGGCCCGGCGAATATCTGCAGGTCCGACATGGGTGTAAAGCGCAGATGATAGGACGCATATACCGGCAGCTCCAGGAAATTGACAGCCTGAGTGGATGAGACCTTCATCCCGTTCATATCGCCTACCGACATCTCACCTTCATACTTGGCTCCCTTCATGGAAAAGAACAGTCCGGTATTGACCGAGAAGCTTTTTATGAGATTGACATCGACCGCGGCTCCGAACGACAGTCCATTGCGGCCGTCAAACAGCCCGCTCCCCTTTCCGGCCATCTTGGCGAAATTCCATCCAAGGCGGGCACCGAGGGTAACTGTCTTATCGGGATCGGAACTGTCCCAGAAGAGAGACTGCGCGCTCATCCCCACTGAAATCACCGACACAAGAATTGAAATGATAATCTTTTTCATAATGCGATGTAATTTACGTTGTTTTATTTCACAAAGATAACAAACGGACACGTCACAGACGCGTCCGCACATGTTAATAGATATTAAAACATATGGCTTATTGTTCCACGTTGTTTGCCGATTCTGCCTCCGGATAAGTGACCTCCCACAGATACAACGCCTGCGGTGGCATTGACGTGCCTGCGGCACACCGGTCCTTACGTTCTATTATGCGCCCGAATTCCTCAACCGAGATCTTGCCGCGCCCCACTTCGACGAGCGTGCCCACCACTGCCCTCACCATGTTGCGGAGAAAACGGTCGGCCGTTATGACAAATACCCAGCACGAGCTGTCAGCCCCTCCTACACGATGCCACCCGGCATGCGTGACACGACATATGTTGGTCTTGGCATCGGAATGCAGCTTGGCAAAAGATGTGAAATCGCTCGTTTCGAGCAGGAGCGAGGCCGCACGGTTCATAGCCTCGAAATCCAGCGACGCCGGAGCCTTCCAGCTCAAAGGATAGAAAAACGGAGACTTTTCCGTGACGGCGTAATAGTGATACGTGCGCGACACCGCGTCAAATCTCGCATGCAGGTCTGACGGCACCGGATAGATATCCTGTATGGCTATGTCCTTCCCCACAATGGCATCAACGCTGGCAGCGAGACGCTTAAGGTCATCGACCGGATCGTCGATGTCAAAATGTGCCACCATCATACGGGCATTCACACCGGCATCCGTGCGGCCTGCGCCAACGATCTTCACAGGGCGGCGCAGCACCTTCGACAGAGCATCCTCCGTCACCTCCTGCACAGTCACCGCCCCCGGCTGGCTCTGCCACCCGTGAAACGGCTCTCCGCGATAGCTCAGCCGCATGAAGTAACGCATCAGTCCTTCTCTATATAGGTGTAGCCATACAGGCCCGAACGGTAATTGCTGAGGAATTCCCTGCCCTCTTCCGGAGATATCTTGCCGTCCTTCATGGACGAGGTCACCCATGCCTCGACATTCCGCACAAGCTTCTTGGGATTGAACTGCACATAGTCTAGCACATCGGCCACAGTCTCTCCGTCTATTATCCGGTCTATCTCGTAACGGTCCTTGTACACCGATATATGCACGGCATTTGTGTCGCCGAACAGATTGTGCATGTCACCCAGGATCTCCTGATAGGCCCCCACAAGGAACACTCCGAGATAGTAAGGTTCCCCGGGCTTGAGCGCATGCACATGCAGGGAGTTAGCCGTGGCTCCGGTGTTGGATATGAAATTGGATATCTTGCCGTCGCTGTCGCAGGTTATGTCCTGGATGGTACAGGTGCGCGTGGGCTTCTCGTCAAGGCGTGACAGAGGTATTATGGGGAACACCTGGTCTATCGCCCAGGAATCAGTGAGCGACTGGAACAGTGAAAAATTGCAGAAATACTTGTCGGGGATCATCTTGGCCACCTTGCGCAGTTCCTCGGGCGCATGCCGCATGCCGCTGACTATGTCGCACACATCGCGGGCTATCGACCAGAACAGCTCCTCCATCTGCGCGCGCATCTTCAGGTCGAGCATCCCGAGGCTGAACAGGTCGAGGGCCTCCTCACGTATCTGCAGGGCATCGTGCCAGCTCTCAAGAATGTTCTGCTGGTCGATCTTGTCCCATATCTGGTAAAGCTCTTTTATGAGCTCATGGGCATCATCGTCCACCTCCCGGCTGTCCTTCCATATGGGGAGCTGGGTTGTCTCAAGCACCTCGAACACGAGCACCGAATGGTGGGCCGTAAGCGAGCGTCCGCTCTCGTTTATGATGTTAGGCTGCTTAAGCCCGTTCTTTTCACATGCATCCACAAGGGTCGACACCGCATCGTTGGCATACTCCTGAATGGAATAGTTCATCGACGATCCCGAGGCCGAGTTGCGCGAGCCGTCATAGTCGACCCCGAGGCCGCCCCCTATGTCGATAAACTCCACGTCAAAGCCGAGATTGCACAGGTTCACATAGAACTGCGCAGCCTCCCTTATTGCATTCTTTATGAATCGGATCTTGGTGATCTGGCTCCCTATATGGAAATGTATGAGCTTCAGACAGTCAGTCATCTTGTTGCGCTCCATATAGTCGAGAGCCTCAAGAAGCTCCGACGAATTCAGACCGAACTTCGACTGGTCACCGCCGCTTGTCTCCCACTTTCCCGAGCCTGACGATGCAAGCTTGATGCGCAGGCCCACGTTAGGACGCAGATCCATGCGCCGGGCCACCTCGGAGATTATCCGAAGCTCGTTGAGCTTCTCCACAACTATATATATGCGGCGGCCCATCTTCTGGGCGAGCAGAGCCAGCTCTATGTACGTCTTGTCCTTATAGCCGTTGCAGATTATCAGGGCGTTCTCTCGTATGTTGGTGGCAAGCACTGCATGAAGCTCGGGCTTGGAGCCTGCCTCCAGTCCGATATTGAACTTCTCCCCATAGGTAACGATCTCCTCCACGACAGGCCGCATCTGATTGACCTTGATCGGATAGATGATATAATTCTGCCCCTCGTAATTATACTGTTTCGAAGCGACAGCAAAACAGTTGGAGATCTTCTCGATACGGTTATCGAGGATGTCAGGGAAACGCAGCAGCACGGGCGACGTTATATCCCTCACCTGAAGCTCGTCCATCACCTCCCTAAGGTCAACCGAGGCATAACCCTCACGCGGAGTCACAGCCACATTTCCCTTGGAATTGATGGAAAAATACTTTCGGCCCCAGCCCTGGATATTATACAGCTCCATGCTGTCCTCAATGCGCCATCTTCTCATCGGCTAATTTCAGTGAAATAGTTATTATTACTAATGTTCTTTACGTGATTCAGGAGCAAAGGTACACATTTCCGTCGGATTTCAGCAATTTTTCATATGCAAATAGATTTTCGACCAGAATTTTAGCTGTCCGGTGCACAGCCATGGCACAGATAAAGCATCGGAAACATCCGCGCTCTACTGTCCCGGTGAAACGACCATGGCAATTTAGCCACAACATTTTGTAATAAGTTAACAATTGCTGTTTGCATTAATCGCCAATTGATATTACCTTTGCCAATGGCTTTATAGTGCATCATAATACATTAAAATACATTATTCATTACATACAACCAATCAACCTCTAAGTCACAATTCTTATGAACAAGCTTTCAGGGTTAGCACTGCTCGCCGGTTCTGCCATGGTCCTCACAGGATGCAGCAAGAAGATGAACCAGTTCGCAGCCGACTATTTCACCACCAACCCCAATCCGCTCGAAGTCGTCGGAACCCACGTACCGGCAACAGTCACAGGACACATCCCTGCCAAATTCTTTGTCAAGAACGCCACTGTATCAGTGACACCGGTGCTCGTATATGGCGCGACCGAAGAGAAAGCATCGCCCATGACATTCCAGGGTGAGAAAGTACGCGGCAACAACCCCGTGATCTCCTACGAAAACGGCGGCACCGTGACCATCCCGGTCAACTATCTCTATCAGCCCGACATGCAGAAATCAGAGCTTTACCTCAACTTCGAGGTACAGCAGAAAGGCAAGCAGTATGTACTCCCGCGTGTCAAGGTCGCCAACGGAGTCGTAGCCACAGCAGCCCTTGCTGACGCAGGCACACTCACCCCGGCAACCGCCAACGACAAGTTCCAGCGCATCATCAATGAGAAATACTCAGCCGACATCCACTTCCTCATCAACCAGGCCAACCTCCGCAAGAGCGAGCTCAACAGCGACGAGGTGCTCCGCCTCCATCGCGACCTTCGCGCCGCTTCAGGCGACTCCACACGTGTGATCGAGGAGATCAACATCCAGTCATACGCATCACCCGAAGGCGGAATCGACCTCAACACACGCCTCGCTCAGAACCGCGAGACCAACACCACCGACTACGTCAACAAGCAGCTGAAGAAGGACAACATCACCGAATTCGGCGAACTCACAGCCAACTTCACACCTGAGGACTGGGAAGGCTTCCAGAAGCTCGTTGCAGCAAGCAACATACAGGACAAAGACCTTATACTCAGCGTTCTGTCGATGTACAAAGACCCCGAGCAGCGCGAACGCGAGATCCGCAACCTCTCAAGCGTATTCGACCAGCTCGCCGAGGAAATACTCCCGCAGCTCCGCTACTCACGCATCACAGCAAGCGTGAACGTGATCGGCAAGAGCGATGACCAGCTCAACAAGGCTTTCGACACCGATCCCTCGACACTCACTGTGGACGAGCTGCTCTACACAGCAACCCTCACCGACAACCTCAAGCGCAAAGGTGACATCTACACAGCCGCCACACGCCTGTTCCCCAATGACTACCGCGGATTCAACAACCTCGGCAAAGTTCAGTACCAGCAGGGCGACTACGACGCTGCCATGGCAAGCTTCAAGAAGGCTGCCCGCCTCAACGCCAACGCTCCCGAGTCACAGATGAACCAGGGCCTCGTAGCTCTCGTGAATGACGACTACCGCGCAGCCAACACAGCATTCGGCAAAGCCGCAGGTCTCAACGAACTTTCTCCCGCCCTCGGCCTCCTCTATCTCAAGCAGGGCGACGTGAAGGCCGCTGTCAAGGCATTCGGCAACGACAAGAGCAACAATGCAGCTCTCGCACAGATCCTCAACAAGGACTACAACGCAGCCAAGGGCACTCTCGCAGCTATCGCCAACCCCGACGCCACCACCTACTACCTGATGGCAATCCTCGGAGCACGCACAGGCAACGAGCAGATGGTGACCTCCAACCTGCGCCAGGCTGTCAAGCTTGACCGCAACTATGCTGCCAAGGCTGCCAACGACCTTGAGTTCGCACGCTACAACATTACCAAAGCCCTCTGATAAAAACAGAAGCTCCCTTCATTGAAACCTGAAGGGATCCGACACTGAAAAACACGGAGACCAAAGAGCCGCATAATTATGACTATACGCTCTTTGGTCTCCGTCATTTTATCCCGGCACCGGCCACGCTTGCACATTTTCATCAATAAATTCACAACAAAACGCCTCACGAGCATGCTAATTCCGGGTAAAAATCGTAACTTTGCACATCCGAAACTCCCCCTTCCACATATTACATCCCCTCTACAATAGAACTATATGTCACAGAAATTTGAAATGGTTGCCAAGACCCTGAAAGGTCTTGAAGAGGTCCTTGCCGAAGAACTCCGCACACTCGGAGCCGAAAACGTCGAGCCGGGATGCCGCATGGTGTCCTTTGAGGGGGACCTCGCTATGATGTACCGGGCAAATCTTTGTTGCCGCACCGCGCTCAGCATTCTGCGCCCGATATATAAATTCATAGCGTCCGACCCCGACACTCTTTACGAAATGGTAAAGGAATATGACTGGGGAGGGGTGCTCACATTGGGCAAGACCTTCTCGATCGACACTACAAGCCATTCCAACGAATTCACCCACTCACGATTCGTGACCTACCGCGTGAAGGATGCGATAGTCGACTGGTTCAAAGACCGATTCGGGCCCGACAAACGGCCCGGCGTAAGGCTGAACGACGCCGATGTGATGCTCAACGTCCACATCGACGGAAACCGTGTCACCCTCTCTCTCAATTCATCAGGCGAATCGCTGCATAAGAGAGGATGGCGTGTGGCTCAGACCGAAGCTCCGATCAACGAAGTGCTCGCCGCAGGCATAATACTCAAAAGCGGATGGCGCGGCGACTGCCCGCTGCTCGACCCCATGTGCGGATCAGGCACATTCCTGATCGAGGCCGCACTCATTGCCGCCGGCATAAAACCGGGATCATACCGCGAGACATGGCCATTCTGCCAGTGGAAGGACTGGGACCCCGAGCTATTCGACTCTGTGCTTAACGAAGGGGACGCCCCTCGCGAAATACCATTCAAGATTTACGGGGCCGACATATCTCCGAAAGCAATCGACATAGCCGAGCGCAACATCCTCTCGGCCGGAGTGGATGAATACATCAACCTGCGTGTCCGCTCCATACAGCAGTGGGAGGAGGCTCCCATGGCCGGCACGCCCGGTGTCATCATCACCAATCCCCCTTACGGCGAGCGCATCAATCCCGAGGACCTTGAGGGCCTGTACCGGACTCTCGGGACCAAGTTCAAGCGAGTGTTCTGCGGCTATCACTCCTGGGTCATATCATCCAACGAAGACTGCCTCGCCCACATAGGGCTGACCCCCTCGGTTCGCGAGCAGATGCAGAACGGAGGTCTTGACTGCGAGCTGCGTGAATACGTGAGCTTCGAAGGCTCCAAAAGCGAATTCCGTGCCGCCGGAGGCTCCATCAAGAGGGATCGTCCCGCACGCGAGGACCGCGGCCGCAAATTCAACCGCAAGAGCGAAGCGGAATGGACAAGGGACGCCCGCGACAAAGGCATGGGAGGTAAACGTGGAGACAAGCCCGCCGGGCCGCGGCGCGGACTCCCGAAGGACACTCCGCTGAGCGAAAAATACCGTCCGAAAGCCGGAGG
Source organism: uncultured Duncaniella sp. (assembly GCA_910588795.1). GTDB lineage: Bacteria > Bacteroidota > Bacteroidia > Bacteroidales > Muribaculaceae > Duncaniella. The sequence goes on from CAJURI010000003.1 coordinate 61,490, forward strand.
ATTTGCCCGCAGCGAAGAACGCCGCCGCAAATTCAAGGAAGAGACCGCACGTGACGGCGAACGCAGATTCAGCCACCATGAGAGAGAAATCTCACGTGAGGATTTCCGTGACGAAGCCGAGGAACTCCTCGCACGCCGACGCAACATACACGCGCTTAAAAGCCTTGGGGAGACACCCAAGATGCCCACTATACCGTCGGCCGACGGTCCGTTCATGCGCACACGCAGACGCGGATGGAAACGCCCTGACTCCACCGACGGCAACAAGGACAGCGGCAATAATGAATCAGGTGAATAAACAATGTCAATTCAGCAAACACTCAACACACTCAGATATCCCGTGAGCAACCATCCCGAAAAAAGCCCGTTTAACGCAGGAGAGACCCTCCAGGAAAAATTCTCACCCATGACAGTACTACTACTCGGCTCAGGCGGCCGCGAATGCGCGCTGGCCTGGAAAATCTCACAGAGCCCTGCTCTCAAGCACCTGTACATAGCACCCGGCAACGGCGGCACAGGAAGTTACGGAGAAAATGTGAGCCTGTCACCGCTCGATTTTGACGCTATAGCAGCATTCTGCGAGGAGAAAGGGGTGGACATGATAATCGTGGGCAACGAGGATCCGCTCGTAGCCGGCATATACGATTATTTTCATGAGCGCGGCAACGCTCCACTCATCGTCGGCCCATCGAAAGCAGGTGCAGCCCTTGAAGGCAGCAAGGACTTCGCCAAGCAGTTCATGGTGCGCCACGGCATACCCACAGCCCGCTACCGCAGCTTCACAGCCGAAACTGTGGCCGAAGGTGAAAAATTCCTCGAAGAACTGCGCCCACCCTACGTGCTCAAAGCCGACGGTCTTGCCGCAGGGAAAGGGGTACTCATCATCGACTCGCTCGACGATGCCAAGAAGTCACTCCGGGAGATGCTGTCAGGAATGTTCGGTAAATCATCCTCAACCGTCGTAATCGAAGAATTTCTGAAAGGGATCGAATGCTCCGTGTTCGTGCTCACCGACGGCAACGGCGGCTACCGGATACTCCCCGTAGCCAAGGACTACAAACGTATCGGCGAAGGCGACACAGGACCGAACACCGGAGGCATGGGAGCTGTAAGCCCCGTGGCTTTCGCTGACGAGACCTTCATGAAGAAAGTTGAGGAGCGCATCATACTCCCCACCGTCAACGGGCTCATCTCCGAGGGGATCACCTACCGCGGATTCATATTCCTCGGCCTTATCGAGGTCGACGGAGAACCGATGGTGATAGAGTACAATGTGCGCATGGGTGACCCTGAGACCGAAGTGGTGATGCTGCGCATAGCATCCGACCTTCTCCCTCTGCTGCGTGCCGCCGCCGAAGGAAATCTCGGCACAATGCCTCTGGCCATCGACCCGCGCTACGCCACCACAGTCATGGTGGTGTCAGGCGGATACCCAGGCTCATACCCCAAAGGGAAAGTAATAACAGTCCTTGACAAGGAAAGCGGAGTCACCTTCTTCCATGCCGGAACGGCTCTGCAAGCCGACGGCACACTCGTCACATCGGGAGGCCGTGTCATAGCATGCAGCGCGTACGGAAAAGACCTTGACGACGCGCTTGCCAACTCATTCAGGGGTGCGTCGGATGTCACCTACGAAGGCAAATACTTCCGACGTGACATAGGTGCCGACCTCAAAGCCATCGAACAGTCCCGTAAATGACCCGCAAAGAGACCCGCTTAACCAATTTCATACGTTCGCGCGGAGTAGGCGCAATCATCGCAGCCATCTCGGCATGGCTGACGTGGAGAGCCCTTCCCTCATATACACCCTCAGGATGGTCAGGCATAATGCCTGAACTGTCCTGGGGCATAAATTTTATGCTGCTTGCAGCGACTGCAGGAGCCATGATAGCCATAAACAGGCAATTCAACATCCTGCGCACACTGTCAGTGTTCTTCGCTGCATATTTCATCTTCACCACATGCTCCACCCCTGACATAAGTTCTTTTCTGTCAGTCTCCTCCATTCTTGCCGCAGGTATCATACTGTGCATGTGGATACTCTTCACGCTATATAACGAACGATACAGCGACCGGCGTATCTTTCTCATATTCGCGATCCTGAGCGCAGGTACCCTCTACGACTGGAAATTTCTTTTCTTCATCCCTGTATTCATCGTGGGGCTGGCTCAGATGCGCATTCTGAGGTTCAAGAAAATCATGGCGGCACTCATCGGCATAGCCACCCCGCCATGGATAGCGTTCGGGCTTGGTCTTATTCCGATACCTGCCATCCCACACATATACTTCACATCACCCGCACTGCTTCTGCAGGCCCCCGGAGGATTGCCGTTCCTGTGCGCCGTAGTCCTGACCATGGCGATAGGATTCCTGTTCGGAAGCATCAACCTGCTGCGCATTCTCGGCTTCAACGCTCGCGCGCGGGCTTATAACGGATTTCTCGCCATACTCGGCATCTACACCGGGGCTCTTGCCATAATCAACTTCACGGCACTCCCCGACTACGTGACCCTGCTTAACGCGTGCGTGGCATTTCAGGTAGGGCATTTTTTCAGAGCCACAGCATCACGGCGCGGCTACATAGTGGTACTCCTGCTGCTTGCCGCCTACACATCCTTATATATCTGGGCTGACATATCATGAAGATTGTATTTGACCGCAACATACCTTTCATAGCCGGACCGCTTGCCTCCATAGCCGAGGCCATACCAATGGCAGGGACGGACATAACACCCGAAGTCGCAAGGGACGCCGACGCCATGATCATACGCACGCGCACACGCTGCGACGCTTCGCTTCTTGAAGGCTCGTCATGCCGCTTCATCGGCACAGCCACTATCGGCACCGACCATATCGATCTGCCATACTGCTCATCAAAAAGGATCACCGTGGCAAACGCGCCCGGATGCAACGCTCCGGCTGTAGCACAATGGGTACTTGCCGCCATAAATGAATACACCGACAGCAGACCGCTCGACAGCGTGACACTCGGTGTGATCGGAGCCGGCAATGTCGGGTCGCTGCTCATCCGATGGGCACGCGGACTCGGTATAAAAGTGCTTGTAAACGATCCTCCCCTGCAGCAGACAGCTCCGGATGCATATACATATTCAGGGCTGGACGACATAGCCCGGGAATGTGACATAATCACAGTCCACACCCCTCTGACCCGCACAGGCAGCCATCCCACCTATCACCTCATAAACAGCGATTTCATATCCGGACTTGAGCGCAGGCCACTGATACTTAACGCAGCCCGCGGGCCTGTCACCGACACCCACGCACTCATCGACGGGCTTCGCTCGGGAAAGATATCTGCCGTGGGGATCGACTGCTGGGAGGGGGAACCTGACTTGGACCTGAATCTTCTCGACATGGCTATGATCGCCACCCCCCACATAGCCGGCTACTCGCGCCAAGGCAAGATCAGAGCCTCACAGATGGTGCTTGATGCATTGTCCCGGCATCTCGGGCTCCACACCCGTCTGCTTGCCGACGCTCCACTCACGGCTCCTGTCCCCGACATTATAACACCCGAAATGATAGGATACGACATTTCAGCCGACACCCGCTCGCTCAAGGGCTCCCCGTCATCGTTTGAATCCCTGCGAAACAGCTACATCCTGAGAGAGGAACCGGCTTATTAGAGGGATTGCGATCATACCGGCATCCCCTTCGCGGCATTACCGCACCTTTCACCCCCATAGGCGCATATAACTTTGTGGCATCATTCATCCACCACCTGTCACCACACACTTTTATGCGCACCATCAACCGTCTCATCATCCACTGCACCGCCACACCTCGCGGAAGGCATGTCTCTGTCACTGAGATAGACCGCTGGCACAAAGCCCGAGGTTTCGACTCGATAGGCTATCATTATGTGATATACCTTGACGGCTCCGTCCATGAGGGACGCCCCATCGAACGCCTCGGAGCCCACTGCCGGGGCTACAACGCCACATCCATAGGCATAGCCTATGTCGGAGGGCTGGACACGGACGGATCCACCCCGGCCGACACACGCACCGATGCACAGAAAACCGCCCTGCGCAGTCTTATATCAATACTGCGGGAGCGGTTTCCCGGTGTTACTGTACACGGTCACAGAGAATTTGCGGCAAAAGCCTGCCCCTGCTTCGATGTACGCAGCGAATACTCAGTTTAGAGTGCGAGGAGCTCCTCGATGCGGGCCTGAAGATCAGCCTTCTGCTGCGCCCCTGCCATACGGAGGCTTGAGATCTGCTCTCCGTTCTTGAAGAAGAGGATGGTAGGTATCGACATGATGCGATACTTCATGGCGAGGTCATTCTCCTCCTCTATGTTATACTTGCCGATAACGGCTTTCCCCTCATACTCCTGGGCGAGTTCCTCCACGATGGGAGCCATGCGCACGCAGGGGCCGCACCATGTGGCCCAAAAATCGATAACTACGGGCTGACCCGAAGCGATAATCTCGTGTACGTTCTGATCGGTAAATTTCATGATAATAATAGTTGAATAAAGTTATTGTATGGTAGTAACGTAATTGATTCTGTTTCCTCAGTCATTTATTTTGTAGCTGATATTTTCCTCCTCAAGAGCCTCCACAAGCCCGCGGGTGATGTGTATGCGCCGCGCCGACGACATGTGGAGCGTCCTGTTGATCGACGGATCAAACACTCTGAAAGCAAGTTCCCCCTCGGGATTCCCTTCACCCTTCACTTTTTCGTCAATGAGCGTCATGAGAAACTTGTTCATCTTGGAGGCGTCAACCTCGATAGTTATATTCTTGACAAGCTTCCCCTTGACGTTCTCGAGAAGCTGGATGTTCATTATGTTGAAACGCAACTCCGAATTGGCAAACCTGCGCTGATACTGGCCGGAAATAAGTATAGGAGTACCCGGAATACCGTAATTATGGAAATCAATGTATGTCTGTCCGAAAAGCATGAACTCGACACTTCCGGTGAAATCCTCTATCTTAAGTATGCCGAACGGACCCCTTTGGCCCTGACGGGTCTGGAAATCAACCACCATGCCTCCGAGCTTGACATCCATCCCTTCGGCAGGGCTCTTCTCCGTGAACTCCTTCACCGTGCATCCGGTGCCGTGGTTCAGCTCCATATAATAAGGATCAAGCGGATGGGCCGAAAGATACATTCCCACAAGCTCGCGCTCCTTCTCAAGCTTGACCGCCATGGGTACTTCCGGAGCCGGGACAAATGACGGACGTCCCGCAGTAGCCATATCAGCGTCATCGCCGAACAGTGACATTGCCGACGACATCTTGTCGTTATGGAACGCCTGTCCGTAACGCACAAGCACCTCGCTGAACACCTCACCCTTGGCATTCTCACCGAAATAGTCCTCGCGCTTCATCTCCTTGAAACTGTCAAATGCTCCGGCATTGACAAGATTCTCTAAAATACGGCGGTTGATGACACCTGACGGCACACGCTCCACAAAGTCGTAAGGCGACTCATATGGACCGTGAGCGTCCCTCTCCTCGATAATAGCCTTGACCACACCTTCGCCGATACCTTTTATGGCCGCGAGACCGAAACGCACGTCGCCATGGGAATTGACACCGAACTCCATGAAGCTCTCATTCACATCCGGACCGAGAACCTTGATGTGCATGCGCTTGCATTCGTCCATGAATCCCGTGAGCTTGTTGATGTCCGACCGGTTGCGCGTAAGTATGGCGGCCATATACTCCGACGGGTAGTTGGCCTTTAGCCATGCAGTCTGGAACGCCACCCAGGAGTAGCATGTGGCATGGCTCTTGTTGAATGCATAGGAGGCAAACTTCTTCCAGTCATTCCATATCTTTGTCAGCACCTTGGGATCATGCCCGTTGGCCTGGCCTCCCTGCATGAAAAGGGCCTCAAGCTCATTCATCTTGTCGATGAGCTTCTTGCCCATCGCCTTTCGCAGAGAGTCGCTCTGTCCTCGAGTGAAGTTGGCAAGCAGTCGCGACAGGAGCATGACCTGTTCCTGATACACCGTCACACCGTAAGTGTCCTTGAGATACTTCTCCATGACAGGTATATCGTATGTGATGGGGCTTCGCCCGTGCTTGCGTGCGATAAAGTCAGGGATATAGTCCATTGGGCCCGGACGATACAGGGCATTCATGGCTATAAGGTCCTCGAATGTCGATGGCTGGAGCTCACGCAGATACTTCTGCATGCCGGCCGACTCGAACTGGAATGTTCCGGTAGTATTGCCCTGGCAATACAGCTCATAGGTCTTTGGATCATTGATATCTATGCTGTCGATATCTATGTCGATGCCGCGTGTCTCCTTTATATTATGTATGGCCTCCTTTATTATGGACAGGGTCTTCAGTCCGAGGAAGTCCATCTTTATAAGACCTGTGTCCTCTATGATCGATCCCTCATACTGGGTCACGATCATCTTGTCGTTGCCTGAAGCTCCGGGATTCTTATCCACTGCGGTCGCCACAGGCACCCAGTCGGTGATTGGGTCACGGCATATGATCACACCGCATGCATGCACCCCGGTGTTGCGCACATTGCCTTCGAGGCGGCGCGCATATTCAAGCGTCTCTCTGATGAGCGGATTATGCGATGACAGCTCCGGAGAAAATTCCGGGACATACTTGTAACAGTTGTTAAGATTGGTCTTGAGAGTCTTGCCGTCGGGCCCGTCGGGCATACGCTTCGGCACAAGATTGGCAAGACGGTTGCTCTCAGGCAGAGGAAGCTGTTCCACCCGCGCCACATCCTTGATGGCCGACTTGGCCGCCATGGTGCCGAAGGTGATAATATGGGCCACCTTCTCCTCGCCATACTTTTCAGTCACATAATGCAACACGTCTCCACGCCCGTCATCATCGAAATCCACATCGATATCAGGGAGCGATATGCGGTCAGGATTCAGGAAGCGTTCAAACAGCAGGTCATACTTTATGGGATCGACCTGCGTGATGCCGAGACAATATGCCACGACACTCCCTGCGGCCGATCCACGGCCTGGCCCCACCGACACGCCGAGCTTGCTGCGGGCTGCATTTATGAAATCCTGCACTATAAGGAAGTACCCGGGAAATCCCATGGTCTTCATTATGTACAATTCAAACTTTATGCGCTCCTCCAGTTCTGGCGTCAGGGGCGATCCGTAGCGGCGGTCAGCTCCTTCGTAGGCAAGCTTCGAGAGATAGTCCGCCTCAAATTTTATGCGGTACAGCTTGTCATAACCGCCGAGTTTGTCGATCTTGGCCTGAGCCTTCTCCGGGCTGAGCACGACATTGCCGTTCTCGTCCTGTGTGAATTCGTCAAAAAGCTCTTTCTCAGTGATTCTCGCCCTGTACTCCTCCTCGGTGCCGAACTCCTTGGGAATCTCGAAGAACGGCATGATGGGGGCATGGTCAATAGAGTAAGTCTCCACCTTGTCGAGAATCTCTATGGTGTTGCTCAACGCTTCGGGCAGATCGGGGAATATCGCCGCCATCTCCTCCTGGCTCTTGAACCACTCCTGCTTGGTGTAGCGCATGCGGTTGGCCTCGGTCAGGTAATTATTGGTAGAGATGCATATCAGACGGTCGTGAGCCTCGGCATCCTCGGCATTTATGAAATGGGAGTCGTTTGTGGCTATTATCTTTATGTCATGCTTGCGTGCAAGTTCTATCAGGACCGGATTGACACGCTCCTGCTCTATATAGGTGTCACGGTTGGCACCCGGCAGATCGGTCTTGTGACGCTGAAGCTCTATATAATAGTCGTCACCGAATGTCTCCTTGAACCACTGCACCTGACGGTCGGCTTCGGCAATGTCTCCCGCCATTATATATTTAGGTATCTCACCGCCCAGACAGGCCGAACATACTATGAGCCCTTCCTTATGGGCAGCAAGAGCCTTCTTGTCGGTGCGGGGATGATGATAGAACCCCTCGGTATGGGCCTGTGACACTATCTTTATCAGGTTCTTGTAGCCGGTGAGATTCTTGGCGAGCACTATGAGGTGGCGGCCTTTGTCACTCTTATCACTCCGGTCAGCAAGATCGCCCTTGGCCACGTACATCTCACACCCGAATATAGGCTTGAACTTCAATTTCTTTTCAAGCTTGGTTATCTCTGACTCCACCTCAGGGCGCAGAGCCTCACGCTCCTCGTCAGTAGCAGCCTCTTCAAGACGTTTGCGTGCATCCTCGATCTTCCCCTTATACTTTTTCTTGAGCTTGTTCACATAATTGAACAGCTCCTTGATCCCGAACATATTGCCGTGGTCAGTCAGGGCAAATCCCGGCATGCCCAGGTCAATAGCCTTGTCGACAAGCCCCGTCACAGAAGCCTGCCCGTCAAGCAATGAATACTGGCTGTGGACATGAAGATGTACAAATGGGATCATGGAAATAGAAAGATCAAAAATCGGTTAAGGCAAAACACCGAGTCAAAGGTACACATTATTCCCTTAATTAATCACCTAAAAAATGCTAAAAATCCTCACCGGCAGCATGACACTGCACATGATGATTATTTAAGGGCATCCTCCACGGCTTTCCATATTCCCTCGCCCCTTATTTCACGGGCCACCATAGTGCCGTCAGGCGCGAAAAGCATTATCATAGGTATCCCGTCGAATCCATAAACCTCCATAGGCTTCATCCCTGCATCAATAATCTGAGGCCATTTGTACCCTTCAGAAGCAATGGCTTTCAGTGTGCGGGCAGGATCATCCCACGTAGCCACACCAAGTATCTGAAGGCGTTCATCCCCTCCGTATTTCTCATATAAAGGGACAAGTGTCTCCCTCCCCTCGGCACGACACGGCATACACCAGCTTGCCCAGAAATCAACAAGTACATAGCGGCCGCGCCCCACATAGTCGGAGAGCCGCGACACGGCACCGTCGACACTCTTTCCTTCGATATCGGCAAACATGCAACCCGGACGCATCCTGAGAGCTGTGGACATCTTTTCATCCCATTTGCGCGTGAACCTCAACCCGAGAAGGCTTGGCGGCAATTCGGGATAAAGCTCTTTCCATTGTTCGGGCGTTGACACCATGGCATACGATCTCAAGGCCGACTCCGCTATCGCATTATCAGCATTGGCCTGAATAGTCATCCTCAGGTAGTCAAGATACGAGCCCCAAAACGGCCCCATCTTCTCACGGGATTTACTTTTATCATCCCCGTCTGCATAATATCCCACAAGCTCACGGGCCACATTTTCGAGGGCATTGAGATTCATCTTGTGCCTGCGGTATGCCATATTCACACTGTCACCGCTGAGCGGGGCGTGATTAACGAAATCGACCTCTGTCACCGAGGGGGACAATATCAGCAATGCATATTCCCTGCCGGCATCCACCCTTGCCCATCCTTCACGTGGAGCATTCCCGCTCATTGTGAACCGTCCGTCAGTTATTTCTGCGGAATCAATCAGCTGGTTGGTGTCATTCAGCATCAGATAAGCCTTTTGTCCGTCAAGCACGGTAGTGTGCACGTCTCCTGACACAGTATACTGGAATGCCGATGCATACAGACCTATGAAGAATAGGATAATGCTTATTGAATGCCTGTGATTTATCATCTCAAATTAATGTTTGGTTTATCCGGTAAAGGTAGGCAAAAAATGCCGAATAAACAAAATTTGCCAAATTTCACCCTATACCGGAGCATCTTTAGTGATTTTGTTTGCAAAACGGCAAAATTTGTGTAATTTTGCCATCTCGAAACCCTCTTTTTTATGGATTACGACCGATTACGCGGAATGGGCGTGGCAATGACCACACCTTTCAACACAGACGAATCAATTGATTACGACACCCTTGATTTCCACATCGACTACCTCGTAAACGGAGGTGCCGACTACATAGTGGCACTCGGCACCACGGCCGAGACCCCTACCCTAAGCCGGGAAGAAAAAACCGCGCTCGAGGGACGCATTCTCGACCGTGTGGCAGGACGCATACCTGTAGTGGTAGGAATCGGAGGGAACAACACCCGCGCAATCATCGACGAGCTTGCATCCACCGAACGCATCAGCGAATTCGCCGCCATCCTGTCAGTAGTGCCTTATTACAACAAGCCCACTCAGGAAGGCATGTACCGCCACTTCTCGGCCATAGCCAAGGCAAGCCCCATCCCGGTAATACTGTACAACATCCCAGGACGGTCAGGCGTAAACATGAATGTCGACACCATAATACGTCTCGCGCGTGAAAATCCGGGCAAGATAATCGGCATAAAGGAAGCGTCGGGCAACATGGACCAGGCATCACTCATCATCACGCGCCGTCCCAAGGGATTCCTCGTCCTGTCGGGCGACGACTCCCTCGCCCACACCATGATCGGTAATGGCGGCGACGGGGTGATATCAGTGCTCGGCAACGCCTATCCGCGCCAGTTCACCTCAATGATACATCTGAGCCTCGACCCCGAACGCCACGACGAAGCCACACAGCTTCATCAGAGATTCTCGGCATTCTATTCACTCCTATTCAAGGACGGGAACCCCGCCGGAATAAAATGCCTGCTGCACCACATGTTCCCGCGCTACAATGAGGTGCTTCGCCTGCCACTCGTTCCCGTTTCCGACTCTACGAGAGCCGGACTCGGACAAGAATTGCTATAACTCTTCCAAATAGAAAAATTTTTTCTTGAAATCGCCTCGTTTTTAGAAACCGAGGCGATTTTTCTGTTTTTATTATTGTTTTTCCCGTTTATTTGCTAATTTTGCGTCGGTAACATATATCCACATAATTATCACGCATTATGACGGACATAAGTCCACAAAGCACAGGACGTACAGCCGACAGCCTCGTTATCATCCCCACTTACAATGAGAAGGAGAATATAGAGGCGATAATCGCTGCCGTATTCGATCTGCCCCAAAGCTTTGACATACTCATCATAGACGACAATTCCCCCGACGGCACCGCAGGTATTGTCCGCGACATGATGGACCGATGCCAAGGGAGGCTGCACATGATAGAGCGGCAGGGTAAGCTCGGGCTCGGCACCGCCTACATAACCGGGTTCAAATGGGCTCTGGATCATGGCTACGAATACATCTGTGAGATGGATGCCGATTTCTCCCACGCCCCGACCGATCTGCCTAAGCTCCGGCAGGCATGCGCAGACGGAGCCGATGTCGCCATAGGGTCACGATACCTGACAGGAGTCAATGTCGTCAACTGGCCCATGGGTCGCGTGCTTATGTCATACTATGCATCGGTCTACGTGCGCATAGTCACCGGCATGCCGGTCCACGACTCCACCGCCGGATTCGTATGTTACCGCAGCAGAGTGCTCCGGGCCCTCCCGCTCGACAAGATCCGATTCAAGGGCTACGCATTCCAGATCGAGATGAAATATCTCGCCCATAAATACGGGTTCAGGATAACGGAGGTGCCCATAGTGTTTGTCAACCGCGTGCTTGGCACATCCAAGATGAGCTCAGGCATATTCAGCGAAGGTTTCTTCGGAGTTATGCGGCTCAAGTTAGGCAGTATGTTCACAAAATACCCTGATTACAGCAGGAAATGAGCACCACACTCTACCATAATGCCAATCTAGTCAACGAAGGATCCGTCACACACGGATGGCTTCTCTCTGACGGTGACAGGATCGCACGCATAGGTCACGGCGATGCTCCGGCCGACCTGCTGACACGGGCCGATGAAGTGACTGACTGCGAAGGCGGCTATCTGCTGCCCGGAGCTATCGACACCCACGTCCATTTCCGTGACCCGGGGCTGACCGAGAAGGCCGACATGTTCTCCGAGAGCCGCGCCGCCGTGGCAGGAGGAGTCACATCGTTTGTCGACATGCCCAACACCATTCCGGCCACAGTAACGGCCGAAGCTCTGCAAGGCAAACTCGACCGCGCATCGGAGGTCTCGGCCGCCAACTACGGATTCTTCATAGGTGCCACCAACAGCAACCTTGACGAACTCCTCGGAGCCGACTATGCCCACACAGCAGGCATAAAACTATTTCTCGGCTCATCGACAGGCAACATGCTCGTCGACAACGATACCACACTTGACACCCTCTTCGCCCGAGCCGGCAACACGCTCATAGCCGTGCATGCCGAAGATGAGGCAATGATACGCGCGGCAAGAGCACGCCTTGAAGCGGAATACCCCGAAGGGATCCCCGTGGAAAGGCATCCCGACGTGCGGCCACGTGAAGCATGCATCGCAGCCACGCGCCACGCCATAGACCTTGCCGAGCGTCACGGCTCACGGGTACACATATGTCACATCTCCACAGCCGATGAGCTCTGCATCATAGCCGAAGCCAAGGCCCGCGGAGTGAAAGTGACAGCCGAGACATGTCCGCAGTACCTGATGTTTGACCGCAATGACTTTCTCACTCTCGGGGCACGCATCAAGTGCAACCCGGCTATCAAAGAAGCGTCCGACCGCATAGCACTGCTGCGTGAGCTGCGCCCCGGCGGCGTGATCGACACCATTGCCACCGACCATGCCCCCCACCTGCCGGCACAGAAAGAGGGGAACGCCCTGACAGCCGCCTCCGGCATGCCAATGGTGCAGTTCTCTCTCCCCGCCGTGCTTGATCTCATAACATCCGACCCTGCCGCCGAAGGTATCGACATAGCACAGGTGGCAAGGCTGATGTGCCACGCTCCCGCCGACCTTTTCGGCATAGACCGACGCGGCTATCTGCGCGAAGGCTATTACGCCGACCTCGTCATAGTGGACCACGCCCCGCTGTCATGCCGACGCATCAGCGACACCGACACTGTGAGCCGATGCGGCTGGACTCCGCTTGCCGGACGCACACTCTCGTGGACCGTAAGGCGCACCATAGTCAACGGCGGCACCGGAGCGAAGCCGCTGCTGTTCGGCACACATTCAACCGACTGACCATAAACTTTCAAATATTAATCAACAAAATTTTATTCGAGACACAGAAAATTAACCAATTCATCATTCAGCTATTAAAAAATCTAATATCGTAATCACAATCTAATCAAGTAATACTCCGGTTATGTTAGAAAAAACAAACGTAAAGACCCTCGACAAGGTAGTAGTGCGTTTCTCAGGTGACTCGGGTGACGGCATGCAGCTTGCAGGCAACATCTTCACCAATGTTTCAGCCGGTCTGGGTAACTCAGTCTCCACCTTCCCTGACTATCCAGCCGACATGCGCCCGCCACAGGGATCGCTCAGCGGCGTGTCAGCATTCCAGGCAAGCGTAGGAAAAGGGGTGCACACCCCCGGCGACCAGTGCGACGTCCTCGTGGCCATGAATCCCGCAGCCCTCAAGCGCGGCTACAAAAACCTTAAGCCAGGCGGCGTGATCATAGTCGACATAGATTCATTCAACGAATCAGGCCTAAAGAAAGCACTGTTCGAGACCGAAGATCCGTTCAAGGAACTCGGCATCAACGCCCAGGTGATCGAAGCTCCCGTCACTTCCATGACAAAGGCAGCTCTCGCCGACAGCGAAATGGATGTGAAATCTGTACTCAAGTGCCGCAACATCTTTGCCCTCGGACTTGTATGCTGGCTTTTCGACCGTCCTCTCGAAGGCGCGCTCAAACTCCTGAAGAACAAGTTTGCAAAGAAACCGGCCATCTACGAAGCCAACTCCAAGGTGATACAGGCCGGATATGACTACGGACACAACATTCATGCATCCGTATCCACATTCCGCGTAGAGACCGAGGACATACGTCCGGGCGTCTACACCGACATCAACGGAAACACAGCCACCGCATGGGGCTTCATCCTGGCATCAGAAAAGGCCGGACGCCCTCTGTTCCTCGGCTCCTACCCCATAACCCCCGCAACCGACATACTCCATGAGCTCGCCAAGCGCAAGGACCTGGGTGTGAAGGCTTGCCAGATGGAGGACGAAATAGCCGGCGTATGCTCCGCCATAGGCGCATCCTTCGCAGGCGATCTCGCTGTCACATCAACATCCGGCCCCGGCCTCGCCCTAAAGAGCGAAGGCATAGGCCTCGCCGTAATGGCAGAGCTCCCGCTTGTCGTAGTCGACGTGCAGCGCGGCGGACCTTCCACCGGACTCCCCACCAAGACCGAGCAGACCGACCTCATGCAGGCCCTCTACGGACGCAACGGCGAGTCACCTCTTGCAGTGGTAGCACCCGTGTCGCCCACCGACTGCTTCACCATGGCATTCGAGGCATCACGCATAGCCATAGAGCACATGACACCTGTGATCCTCCTCACCGACGCTTTCATCGGCAACGGATCGTCGGCATGGCGCATACCCGAGGCCGAAGATTATCCCGAAATACGCGTGCCCTATGTGCCCGACGACAAAAAAGCCGCTTGGAAGCCCTATCACCGCGACCCCGAGACACTGAGCCGCTACTGGGCGATCCCCGGCACCGAAGGGCTTCAGCACCGCCTCGGAGGTCTTGAAAAGGATTCCGATACCGGAGCCATCTCCACCGATCCCGTCAACCACGAGAAGATGGTAGAACTGCGCCGTGAGAAGATAGCACGCATAGCCTACGACATACCTGACCAGGAAGTGCTCTGCGACGCCGATGCCGACACTCTGCTCATAGGCTGGGGCGGCACTTACGGCCACATCTACTCTGCTGCCGAAGATCTCAACGCAGCAGGCAAGCGTGTGGCATTCACACAGTTCCGCTACATCAATCCTCTTCCCAAAAACACCGGCGAGATCCTCAGCCGCTACAAGACCATCATCGTGGCCGAACTCAACACAGGCATGTTCGCCGACTATCTCCAATCCAAATTCCCCAACCTCGATATCCGACGCATCAACAAGATACAGGGCCAGCCTTTCCTCGCACAGGAAATCGTTGACGGTGTAACTAAAATCATGGAGGGCAAATAATCATGGAAGATATCAAATTCACCCCCGCAAACTATAAGAGTGACCAGGCTGTACGCTGGTGTCCCGGATGTGGCGACCACGCCATACTCAACACGCTTCACAAAGCCATGGCAAGCATCGGAGTGCCTCCCCACAAGATGGCAGTCATCTCCGGCATAGGATGTTCGTCACGTCTGCCGTACTACATGAACACCTATGGCTTCCACACTATCCACGGCCGCGCAGCAGCCATAGCCACCGGCTTCAAGGTTGCCAACCCCGAAATGACCGTATGGCAGATCTCCGGCGACGGCGACGGCCTCGCAATCGGAGGAAACCACTTCATACATGCCGTGCGCCGCAACGTCGATATCAACATCCTGCTCTTCAACAACAAGATCTACGGTCTTACCAAGGGACAGTATTCACCGACAAGCGACCGTGGCTTCGTATCGAAATCATCTCCTTACGGCACTACCGAGGATCCGTTTATCCCGGCAGAGCTCGTGTTCGGCGCACGCGGCAATTTCTTTGCCCGCTCCATCGACGTTGAGCTTCAGGTCAACCAGGAGGTGCTCACAGCAGCACAGCGGCACAAGGGCACATCGGTGGTTGAAATGCTCTGCAACTGTGTGATATGGAATCACGGCATCCATGACTTCGTCACCGACCGTGAGAACCGCGCTGACCGCACCATCCATCTGGTGCACGGAGAGAAGATGATCTTCGGCAAGGACAGAAACAAGGGTCTTGTACGCGACGGCTTCCTGCTCAAGGCAGTCGAAATCGGCAAGGACGGTTACACCATGGACGACGTGCTTGTACACGACGCCCACGCCAAGAGCAACTTCCTCCACCAGCAGCTCGCCATGATGGACGGTCATGACCTGCCTCTTGCCATAGGTATCATCCGCGACGTCGAAGGACTCACCTATAACGATGAGATCGACAAGCAGATCGAGACTGTACGTGCAAAGAAAGGCTTCGACACTCTCCGCGACATGGTGCTCGCAGGTGAGACATGGACTGTAGAATAACCAGCAGAATACCCGCTATGGTTTCAGACTTAGACTTATTACCCCAAATCCATAGCACACTCAAAACATAAGGGAGGAGCGTTAAAAACTCCCTTCTTGAAGAAATCACCCCTGCTACAGTGAACTGAACTGTAGCAGGGGTGAATCTTTATCCGCATAGGTAATTTTATCACCATGGATAAATTTATATCTGTACAGACGAATCTTTATCTACATAATTGAATCCTGATCTGCATTGGCGAATCCCGATCTGCATGAATAAATTTTTACCTACATGAGTGACCCTTGATCTACATGGGTGACCACTTATCTGCATGGATGAATCTTTATCTGCATGGGCAACTCTTGAAATGCATAAATGTGTAGGGCGGGGGCGTGCCCCCGCCGATGACACGAACAAAGTCACGTCCCCACAAAAAAATCACCTCTGTCACTAAACACTGCGACAGAGGTGATTTTTTCTTTATCAATGCTTGCGCACCAACCTTATATTCTGAAAGCCTTATTTTTTTGCCTTACGTTTTTTGGAAGATGCATAACGCTTCTTGGAACTCTTTTTCTTTGCAGGAGCATATGACTGCGATTTGCCGTATGTACGTTTGTCAAATGCAAACTCATCCTTGTGGGGCACATAATTGTCAAAGTCAATTATGGCGGCAGGATTGATTGCTATGCCCATGAAACGTGTCTCGAAATGAAGATGCGGACCTGTGCTGCGGCCTGTATTGCCACCAAGTGCGATGGGATCACCCGCCTTGACCACCTGGTCAGGCTTCACAAGGAAACGGCTCAAATGACCGTACACGGTCTCCAGACCATTCGGATGGCGCATCACGACATAATATCCGTAACCTTTTCTCTCATACTTTGTCAGACGCACTTTGCCGGAGAAGGCGGCACGCACAGTGTCGCCCACATGCAGACCAAGGTCGATACCCTTGTGCATGCGGCGGAAACGGCTGCGGTATCCATAGTTGGATGTCACACGTCCTTTTACGGGAGCGCAGTACTCGGACACATCTATGAGCTTATGATCAGGGATCATCGCATTGCCATAGGCATTCACATGATCGGAATTCCAGAATTCTCCGAACACTTCGCTCTCCATATCCAGAGCCTCGCGTTCCTTCACATGATTGAGAAGAAGGTCATTGTTCTCAATCTTGAAGGGATTCACAGTGGGGTTCTGACGGGCTATGAGAGCGTTGTGCTGTGTAGCATGCGATTCAGGGAGCCTGCGCTGGGCCTGAACCGTCACTGCTGTCATGGCAATAAGTGCTGTGGAAAGTAATATCTTTAGATTGAAGGTCATTGCTTGTGTAGAGGATGAGATTAATTATGAGGATTGAGTTCTGATGCTGCGTTGATAAACCTGATAGCACCGGGAGTGTAGTCAAAAAGCTCATCAGGTCTAAAGAATCTTTCTATCTCCGCCTCGGCATCCTCCGGAGAGGAGGAGGCATGAATGATGTTCTCCTGGTTGGACATCGAGAAGTCTCCGCGTATAGTACCCGGAGCTGCGGTCCTGCCGTTTGTGTCACCTGTCATCGAGCGCACCACCTGTATGGCATCGACCCCTTTGAGACACATCACGATCACCGGAGAGGCGGTCATTGACGCGACTATCGAAGGAAAAAACGGACGGTCAACAAGATGGGCGTAATGCTCTTTCAATATCTCGAGCGACAGACGCATCATCTTCATGCCTGTTATTGAAAGCCCTTTGGCTTCAAAACGGGCAAGCACTCTGCCGACGAGACCACGCTCAACGGCTGATGGCTTGAAGATAACAAGTGTCTGTTGTATCATTGATAATTGACGGTTTAACTTTCGTTTAGATTTCAGATTCTTACGTTTTCAAATTTAGTCATTTTGAGCATATTACGCAAACTATTTTTCCGTTCCGGCTCCACAGTGCTTAAACATCACGCAATCACACACAATCAAAACACTATCGTTCAGACACTTATACAAAGATGCAAAAATAACCTAAAAAATCAAAATCGAATTTTACAATCCGGCCCCTGTGTAAATTTGTATTAAATATTGTATTTAAATGCTTCACGTTTTAACATATACATACAAAAAAATCCGCGGATTGTCCTTAATCATGGAGGCAATCCGCGGATATATATCACCCGGAAATTCAGAGATGGCAGCACATGCTGCTCCGGCTCCAGCCGGGATACTGAAGGTTACTTCTTGTTTTTAGCTTTTTCAAGTTGCTTTTCGAGAGCATCGAGGGCAACGTCGATAGCCTCCTCAAAGGTATCGGCAGTCTTGTCGGCAACAAACTCATCGAGCTGAGGCACTGTCAGGCGAACGATCGCCTGCTTGTTGAGCGCAGTCTCAGGCTTGACAACCTTGAGTGAGACGTCGACAGCACTCACCGCCGGGAAACGCCGTACGATACGGTCAACCTTCTTGTTGATAAAGGCGGTAAGCTTCTCGGTGATGTCAAAATGGATGGCTTTAATGTTAATGTCCATAGTGTCCTCCTTTGTTGATTTGTGCACGAGGATGTGCAAGTTGATAATTATGTTTTATATCACGGTACGTGACATGGGTATACACCTGTGTGGAAGTCAGCGACGCGTGACCCAGCAGCTTCTGCACCGTAGCAAGAGGCGCGCCTCCGTTGAGCATATCAGTCGCCATTGAATGGCGCATCACATGCGGGCTCAGACGTCCTGCATGCGCCCCACCCTCACTGAGCATACGGTGCACCACATTGTACACCATTTTTCGGTAAAGGGGCTCGCCATTGTCCCTCACCATCAAGGGTGACGACGGGTCGCCATGGCATACGGATGTAAGCGGTGATGAGTCGCGCAGCACACGGTAGGCATCGATTGCTGATGCAAGCTCCGGACCAAACGGGATCATTCTCTCCTTATTACGTTTTCCGAGCACTTTTAGTTCACCTTTCACGGTATCGACATCAGCATCCTTCAGTCCTATAAGCTCGCTGCAGCGCATGCCTGTGGAGTAGAGTATGTCGAGTATCAGCCGGTCACGGACTGCAGAAAAGTCATCGTCAGGGACAGCAGCATCGAGTATCGCCGAGGTCTCTTCAGGGCGCACGTTCACAGGCAGCATCTTCGATGGCTTGGGAAGCGAGAGACGTGATGCCGGATTGTACGCTATGGCCCCCTGTCTCAACATGTGACGGAAGAATGCCCGCAGAGCCGACACCTTACGCTTGATAGTGCGCGGGCTGCACCCGGTCTCCGCGAGATGGGCCACCCACAGCCTCAGGTCGGAAAAGGTGACATCCTCGGGCACAAGTGACTCCGGGGCTCCTCCCGTGGCATACTCTGCCCACTGGCGCAGGTCACGGCTATAAGCGTCGACCGTCAGCGACGAATAGCCCAGCTCAAGGCTGATGTGACTGAGAAATTGGTCTATCCTGTCCATATGCCCGTGTGATGGTTGTGGGTGGGAATGTTTACGGTAGCGAAGATAAGTAATAGCACTGAAAAAAGCAAACTTTTAAGACAAAAAAGTGGTCTGTAGAGTCAAGTGGCAAGTGCAAAATTAGCTAATCATTCGGAAAAACTCAATTTTGGGGTTTGAAAAGCCTAATTTTTTCCTGGGTCTCTCATT